>NZ_CP083374.1:157500-457500 GCF_017488845.2 Ensifer canadensis | reverse complement strand
TCGCTCTATGGTCGCCCTCATTCGTCCGATTGCGCCGTGTCGGAGCACCGCGAGTTGATTGCCGCACTTGCACGGAACGATCGCGAAAAGGCGTGCAAATTGATGGACCATCACATCGGGGCCATCACAACGCGCGCTCTGCTGAAAAGCAACTCGGAAAACGACTTGCCGGATCTCCTGGCTGCCTACGCAAAAGAAGAGGGCCTTTAGACCGTTTTGCTGCCTTGTGACCAGCGTGATCACTGGCGCTCCCTGCTGGACGTCAATGCCCGTTTTCCATGCGCGGACGAAAGTCAGGACTCCTACAGCGCCGCGCGTCTTATTGGCCGCGCAAAGGTCGCTGTAGAGCTTTGACGGCTGCACTCATAACATAATACAATATTATGCATATATAGTATACAATTTGCCTCTTCAGATTGGACGGTAGGTGAGCAGATTTCGGCGCGCGCCGTATGTCACTCTCGCTTATACCCTCGCGTCGAGCAACGCACCTACAGCGCCGCGCGTCTTATTAGACGCGCAAAGGTCGCTGTAGCACTCTGAATTGCTGCATGTTTTTACATCGAATGCGATTTAACGAAACACGCAGTCGGTGATTGGCAACATCGTTGTGACCTTTTCGCGGCAGCGCATTAGTTAAAACGTCTTCCCAAGCATTCCTTTGTGCCAGCGGTTCGCGCCGGCAATGTGGCGCAGGCACGCCTCTGAGATTGACTCATAATATTGTATGCATTAATTGGATGCAATATTGACACAAAAATGGATGCGATATAAATCAAAGACGGTATTCGGCGACGCCGGGAGAGCAACGTGCCAGATACACCGGTTTCCGTGCGAAAAGCTCGGCGAGGTTCTCCTGTGCGTGGGTGTTTGCCGTGCCTGCGGCTGCACGCTCGGGCGTCCCAGCCGGTCGACGCGCCGTGCGTCGGCGCAGTGATAAGCGTTTGAACGGTCATGGAGGAGAACCGGACATGAATATCGATTTCACCATGCTACCCCCTCCCGATCGTTATCGATTGCTGACCAATTTCATTGGTCCGCGCCCCATCGCGCTTGTTGGAACCCGGTCGCCGGCCGGACACAACAATGCGGCGCCAATGAGCTTCTTCAACGTGTTTGCCCACGAGCCGCCTTTGGTTGTGCTCGGCATCCAGAACCGCGGCAATGGTGATGAGAAGGACACTGTCTCGAACATCCGCCGAACCGGCGAGTTCGTTGTCAACATGGTCGACATGGCGCTCGCCGAGGCGATGATCGTCTGTGGTGTCAACTTCGCTTCAGAAGTGGATGAACTGGATTTTGCCGGTCTGACACCGGTGCCGTGTGACCAGATCGACGTCGCCCGCATCGCCGAAAGTCCCTGCAGCTTCGAATGCAAGGTCGACCGCATCCTCGACTATCACAAGCGCGTGCTCGTCATCGGCAAAGTCGTGCACATGCATATCCAGGATCGGTGCCTTGATGCCGAGGGGCGCTATGCGAATCCGGAGACCTACCAGCCGATCGCCAGGCTGCATGCCGACAACTACATCACTTCAGATCGCCAGTTCGAACTTAAAAAGCCGGAAGAGCTACTGCGCTTCGAGTTTGCACAAGTGAACCCCAGGCCAGAGAGAGCCACCCGATGATCCGCATACACGTCATCAATCCGAATTCGACATCCTCAATGACCGACCAAATCGCACGTGCGGCCGAGGCAGCGCGATCGGAGGGCACAGTCATCGAGGCGGAGACCGCAACGGACACGCCCGCCTCGATCGAAGGCTACGCGGACGAGGCGATGGCCGTGCCTGCGATGCTGGCCGCGATCCGTGCCGCCGAGAAGCGGGGCGCATCGGTGCACGTGATAGCCTGCTTTGATGATCCCGGCCTTGCCGCTGCGCGCGAGGTTGCCTCCGGTCCCGTCATCGGTATCTGCCAGGCGGCGGTGCAGGTCGCAGTAACCGTAGCGACCCGCTTCACAGTGATCACCACGCTGCCGAGGTCGGTGCCGGTGATTGAGGATCTTGTGGCGCACTACGGCGCTGCCTCGCGCTGCCGCCGTGTGCGCTCGGTCGACCTGCCGGTACTAGCACTCGAAACCGACCCGGCAATCGCGCGCGCGAAACTCCTCGATGAGGCGCGCGCTGCGATACGCGAGGATGGTGTCGATGCCATCGTCCTTGGGTGCGCCGGCATGGCAGAATTGTGCAATTGGCTATCGCGCGAAACGGGGGTCCCCGTCATCGACGGCGTGGCGGCAGCCGTCAAGCTCGCCGAGGCATTGGTGAGCGGTGGCTTTCGGACCTCGAAGGCTGGCGCCTACGCTTATCCCCGCGACAAGTCCGGTGATCTCGTATCGGCGTGCCACCCCATCATTGATCAACGGATGGTTCTCACGCCCATTTCCCAAGAAGTGATCAATTCGGCCGAAACGGCAACGTTTTGCAGTCTGCAACCGTAGCACATCTTGTCCCATAGCTCGGCAAGATGCGACAGCTACAGGCTGTCCGTGCAAATCGAATTGTCATCATTACGCAAACTCCAAACCCATGATGAGGGAACGATGTTGGAACAGACACTGTCGCAAAGCCGCCGGGCATTTCTCGGCCAAACGGGGAAGCTGACCACCGCTTGCGCGGTCGTCGGGCTGACTGGCGGACTGGCTCACGAGGTATCTGCGAATACGGCCGAACCTGTTGCCGAGATTGGAGCAAACATGCTGACGGATCGTCACTACCTGCTGGCTGACGTGCGGCTGGAAGAAGGTTTCGAATATGACGGCGACACCGTCATCGGCACCCGCACCGCGCTGTACACCGTCGAGATCAAGGACGGCAAGATCGCCGCGCTTCATCCCGCGAACGCAACGCTGCCCAGCGGTGTCGCGCGCTATCAGGCGCATGGCCAACTGATGCTGCCGGCCATGCGCGATATGCACATCCATTTGGACAAGACCTTTTACGGTGGTCCCTGGCAGGCGCCGCGGCCGCGCCAAGGCAAGACCATCATGGACATGATTGCGCTGGAAGAAAAGCTGATCCCCCAATTATTGCCCACCTCGCAGCAGCGAGCCGAGGGCCTGATCGCGCTGCTTCAATCCAAGGGGAGCACCGTCGCGCGGAGCCATTGCAACATCGATCCGGTCAGTGGCCTGAAAAGCCTTGAACACCTGCAGCGCGCGCTGGAAAATCACCGCGATGACTTCGTCTGCGAGATTGTCGCCTTCCCACAACACGGTTTGTTGCATTCCAAGGTCGACGGCTTGATGCGCGAAGCGATGCAGATGGGCGTGCACTATGTCGGCGGGCTCGATCCGACCAATGTCGATGGGGCGATGGAGAAGTCACTCGACGCCATGTTCCAGATTGCCCTCGATACCGGCAAAGGGGTAGACATCCACCTGCATGAAACCAGTCCGGCGGGGATGGCGGCGATCAACTACATGATCGAGACCACGGAGAAGAATCCCGCGCTGCGTGGCAAGGTAACCATCAGTCATGCCTTTGCCCTGACTACACTGGCTCCTGAAGCATTGGAGGAGACTGCCTCCCGCCTGGCGGAAAATCAGATGACGATCGCCTCGACGGTCCCGCTTGGTGCTCTGATGATGCCATTGCCACAATTGAGCAAGGCGGGCGTGTTCGTGATGACCGGAACGGATAGTGTCATCGATCACTGGTCGCCGTTCGGCAGCGGCGACATGCTGGAAAAGGCCTATTTCTACGCGCAGCTTTATCGCGGGTCGGATGAGTTCCACTTGTCACGGGCCATGGCCATCGCCACCGGCGGCGTTTTGCCGTTGGATGATGAAGGCAAACGCGCCTGGCCAATTGCCGGAGATGACGCCGCCTTCACGCTTGTCGGTGCGAGTTGCTCCGCGGAGGCGGTGGCTCGCGTGCCGGCGCGCACCGCCACCTTCCACCAGGGGCGTCTGGTGTTCGGCAGTATCGGCAAAGCCTGAGGCCGACCCGCCGTTGCGAGCGCTCCCATTCCTGCAACGGCTACGATACGCTTGATGATACCAACGGCGGCCGCATACGCAGGCCGCCGTTGTCGAGATTCCATCCAAAACCACACATGAACGATTGCGGCGACCGAACTCGGCCCGCGCATTTATCTTGGGCCTGCCTATCGGGCGGGCAACGCCGATCAGCGCACCTTATTGTGCGGCCTCCTTCTTCCGGAAGCCGATGGTCTCGTCAGCATTCAACTCCACTCGCATTGTATACAAGTTCTGCCGATATTGTTGAGGTGGAATGGCGTCGCAGCTGCCAGGATTCGCGCCAACAGCGTTTCGTCGCGGGCGAAACGCGACGATAACGTCGGTTGTGCCAGCGCATTCTCATCCCAATTCTCGTCTGCATACCGCTTTGTCGGCTAAAATGTCGACAATCTAAAATGCGATCTTGACGCAAGATTGTATACATGACACAGTCAATTTGTCTATACAAAACGGCGTGGAGGCCGCGGTGTCTAGGCGGGCGCAGGGAGCGCCAAAGAGGAGAAAAAACTCATGTCAGTAAATAGACGTACGTTCCTGCAAGGGACGGCCGGCGCTATCGGCTTGGCCATGGCGCAGGGTGCTTTGTCGAAAATCGTTTATGCGCAAGGTGCCGCCGGCACGCTCAGGGTTGCCATCGCCAAGCCTGCCGGCAATCTCGATCCGCAGAGTCACTACGCGATCTGGGCCATTCAGGACCTCATGTTCGAGCCGCTCGTGAAATACGGCAAGGGCGGTCAGATCGAACCTTGCCTGGCAACCGACTGGAAGATCGAAGACGGCGGCAAGACGCTGCATCTGACGTTGCGCGAGGGCGTGACATTCCAGGACGGCACCAAGTTCGACGCTGCCGCGTGCAAATGGAATCTCGAGCGCTGGATGGGCATCGACCAGTTCAGCTGGATGAATTGCTCAAAGCACTTCCAGTCGCTCGACGTGGTCGACGACTACCACGTCACCCTGCATTTCAAGGAGCCGGTGCTCGCGCTCATGCAGGAACTTTCCTACACGCGGCCGACGCGCTTCCTGTCGCCTAAATCCGTAGGTGCCGACGGCAAGTTCAAGGAGCCTGTGGGTACCGGGCCGTGGCGTCAGATCAGCGCGGACGACACCCAGAGCGTCTTCGAGCATCACGAAGGCTACTGGGGCGAATTGCCGTCCTATGAACGCCTTGAAGCCAAGGTTATCCCTGATGCCCGTTCGCGGGTTGCGGCATTGCGTGCCGAGGAACTCGACCTGATCGGCGGGTTCTGGATCGCGCCCTTGACCCCGGAAGAGGGCAAGCAGCTTGAGGCGGCCGGTTTCAACGTCGTCGTCGATCCGGGCAACGTCACGCTGGTGATGGCCTATAATCCCGACCGTGCTGAGGCGCTCAAGGATCCGCAAGTGCGCAAGGCCGTCAGCATCGGCATCGATCGCGCCGCGATTTCCAAGGTGCTTTACCATGGCTACGCCAAGCCCGCCGGCAACATGTTCTCGGGCGCCTTGCCTTATGCCGGAACGCAAAGTGATGCACCTGTCCGGGATGCTGCGGCCGCATCGGCGCTGCTCGAAAAGGCCGGCTGGACGGGAAGCCCCATCCGATCCAAGAACGGCAAGCCGCTGACGCTCGAATTGGTCGTCAGCCCGGACGCCGTGCCGGGATCACGTGTGATTGCCGAGGTCATCCAGTCCGAGATGAAGGAGATCGGTATCGACCTCGTCATCCGCTCGGTTGACCATGCCTCCAAGCACACGGACATGCTCGAACAGAAGTACGATCTCGGCTTCTTCCTGACCTATGGCGCACCTTACGATCCGTTCGGCTCGATCGTCGGACTGTGCCTGTCGACCTTCCACAACGACGTCGAGGGCAAGCTGGTCACCGATCCGGTCAACCTCGATCCGTTGATCAATGCGGCGATGGCCGCGACCGGCGATCAGATCCAGCCGACCATTCAGAAGGTCTATGACTGGCTGCGGGACAACGACGCGATTGCGCCGCTGGTCTACGTGCCGAGCATCTGGGCGCATTCCAAGCGGCTCCATGGCTTCAGCAGCCCGGTCACCGAATACGACATGCCCTACGAAAACATTCTGCTGGCCGAGTAGGAGGAGGGTACTTTGATCCACTTCATCAGCAAGCGGCTGAAGCATTCCCTGGTCCTTCTGTTCATGGCGTCCCTGGTTTGCTTCACACTCGTGGTGTCGGCACCCGGCAATGTTGCGGTTCTGATCGCGGAGCTTCGCGGGGCGGTCGCTACACCGGGCTATGTCGAACAGGTCGCCGAAGAGATAGGACTGCACAAGCCACTGCTGATGCGCTACGTGGATTGGCTTGGCGATGCTGTTCGCGGCGACTTCGGCATTTCCTACAGAACAGGACAGGACGTCAGCGCAGACCTGGCGAACCGGATGCTCGTGACCGGGCTCCTGATTGCAGGCTCGGCTGTGATCGCCGCCCTCATCAGCCTGGCTTTGGGTTTCCTCGGGGCCTTCTGGCCCTACAAACTGCCGGACCGCGTATCGCGCGGTCTGGCGCTCCTCGGCGCATCGACGCCGACGTTCTTCGTCGGGGCGCTGATGATCTATGGCTTTTCCGTCACCTTCCAGCTTCTACCGTCGTTCGGTTTCAACGGCCCCAAAAGCTGGATCCTGCCATGGCTCACCGTCGCCGTTCTGCCGGCCGCCGTCCTCAGCCGCGTCGTGCGGGTCGGTCTGGAGGAAGCGATGACGAGCCCCTTCGTTCTGACCGCCAAGAGCAAGGGTCTTGGTCGCACGGCCATATTGCTCCGTGAGGCGTTGCCCAACATCACGCCCCTCTTCATCAACGCCCTCGGCACCCAGGTCGGGCTGATGACGGCCACTGCGATCATCGTCGAACCGCTTTTCGCCTGGCAGGGTCTTGGGGATTACTTCCTCGCCGGCGTCCGCTTTCGCGACTTCATGGTGGTGCAGGCATGCCTGCTCATCTTCCTGACCTTCTTTATCGTGGTGAATCTGATCGTCGATCTAGCGGTTCTTTTGACCGATCCGCGCATTCGCCGCCAATGGAGCTGATCATGAACATGCCCAATCCTATCCTGGCCCGATTGAACAAGATGCCGCGGGCGACCTTGATTACCATCGGCCTATTCGTTGCTCTGGGTACTTTCGCGCCCTGGCTGGCGCCCCAGGACTCGAGCGCCCAAAACCTGCTGGAGGCCGGTCTCGGGCCAACGGCCGCACACTGGCTCGGAACCGATCACCTCGGTCGTGATACGTTTAGCCGTCTGATTATCGCTGCGAACACGTCGCTGGTGAGCGTCGGCTCGGTTCTCGGTATCGCCATGACCATCGGTATCGTGCTCGGAACGATCGCTGGTTACCACCGGGGCTGGGTGGACGACCTCCTGATGCGCATCGTTGATGTGGGCCTGTCCGTACCGAGCCTGATCATCTCGCTGGCCGTGATCGGGATCGTCGGTCCCGGATACTGGACGATGGTGCTGGCGCTGGCACTTGCCTGGTGGCCCATGAGTGGGCGTATCAGCCGCGCCGTGGCAGTCAGCATCATGAGTAAGCCTCATATCGAGGCGCTGCGGGTGCTGGGAGCCAGTCCCTGGCGCATCTATTTCGGCCATCTCCTCCCCGGTACGATCGGTTCGGTGATGGTCTATGCGACGGCAGACGCCGGCACTGCCGCTCTGGCGGTTGCGACGCTGAGCTTCCTTGGCCTCGGCATTCAGCCGCCAACGCCGGAATGGGGCCAGATGCTCGTCGACGCGTTGCCCTATCTCGAATCCGACCCGCGTCAGGTTCTGCTGCCGGGGCTTGCCCTCACGGCCGCCGTCATCGGCTTCAACACCCTCGGGGAGTCCATCGCTCTCAACCGCATTCCAAAACCGCTCACTCGGCGCATGCTCGCAGCGCGTCGGCTTGAGGTCGCAAGCTGGGGCAAGGAGAATTCCGATGCGTGACGAGCCGCTCCTGAACGTCAGCAATCTGACGGTCGACCTCCTAACCGCGAAATCGGCGGTCCGCCCCGTCGACGGTGTCAGCTATTCGGTCCGGCAGGGTGAATGTCTCGCCATCGTCGGCGAAAGCGGCAGCGGCAAGACGGTGATGAACTTCGCACCGCTTGGCCTGATGCCGACGGGCGTGTCGACGATGCTCTCCGGCTCCGTCAAGCTGGAGGGGCGCGAATTGATCGGCCTGCCCGAGCCCGAGATCCAGAAGCTTCGCGGCAAGTCCGTCGGCTTTATCTTCCAGGATCCGATGAGCGCTCTCAACCCGGTGCGCCGGATCGGGCGGCAGATTGCCGAGATGGCCGAATTGCATCTCGACATGACGCCGAGGGCAGCCGAGGCACGTGCCCTCGAGCTCGTGAAGCTTGTCGGGATCTCCGATCCCGTGGCCCGGCTCCGGCAATACCCGCACGAGCTTTCGGGCGGGTTGAGGCAACGCATCGTCATCGCCATTGCCCTTGCGGGCGAGCCGAAGCTGCTGATCGCCGACGAGCCGACGACAGCTCTCGACGTGACGGTTCAGGCGCAAATCTTGCGGCTGCTGAAGGACGTGCAGCGTCGTCTCAACATGGCGATGGTGCTGATCACGCACGACATGGGGGTGGTCGCGGGTGCCGCCGACAACATCGTCGTCATGTACGCGGCGCGTGCCGCCGAATGCGGTCCGGTGGACAAGGTCCTCGTCAGCCCGCGTCACCCCTACACCAGGGGGCTGATCAACGCGATACCGAGGCGGGAGGATCCAATTGGGTCGGAGTTTCGAGGGCTCCCCGGCATTCCGCCGACGCTCGGCGCGCCGATCAAGGGCTGCGCCCTTGCGCCGCGTTGCGAGCTTGCCGTCCCCGCCTGCAGCAATAGCCGCCGCCCTTTGGTCCGGTCGGACGACGGTGCGGTTCTCGTGGCTTGCCCCGTCGTCAATCAAGGAAAGGCTGCCGCATGACACACGCACCGGTTCTTAAAGTCGAAAATCTCCAGACGCGCTTCAAGAGCGTTCAGCGGGGCAAATTTGTCCATGCCGTCGACGATGTCTCGATCGAACTCTATCCCGGTGAGATCGTCGGGCTGGTCGGTGAATCCGGCTGTGGCAAGTCGACGCTCGGGCGCACCATTGTCGGGCTCGAGAAGGCGAGCAGCGGACGGGTGTTGCTCGACGGCGTCGACCTCAGCGGCCTTTCAGGCGCGGCCCTGCGCGATAGCCGTAGGGCACTGCAATACGTCTTCCAGGATCCCTATTCGTCCTTGAACGATCGCCAGACGGTGGGGGAGGCCATCGATGAAGCGCTTGTCATCGCCGGCACCAGATCGCCCGAGGAGCGGGATCGTCGCACGAAGGAGCTTCTGGATCAGGTCGGTCTGGCGTCCGCGGTCAGGGACCGTCACACGCGCGAGCTCTCGGGTGGTCAGCGCCAGCGCGTGGCAATCGCCAGATCGCTCGCCGTCAACCCGCGAGTGCTGATCTGCGACGAGCCGGTGAGCGCACTTGATCTTTCCATTCGTGCGCAGGTGATGAACCTGTTCCTGCGCCTGCAGAAGGATCTGGGCGTGGCATGCCTGTTCATCGCCCATGATCTTGCATTGGTGCGGCAGGCGGCTTCGCGGGTCTATGTGATGTATCTCGGCAAGATCGTCGAGCATGGTCCGTCCCAGGAACTTTACGACCATCCGGGCCACCCCTATTCGCAGATGCTGCTGGCGTCAGCACCGGAGGTGGATCCGCGTGTCGAGAAGCTCCGCAAGGGGCCGTTGATGATTGGCGAAGTCCCCAGTCCGACAAACCCACCGTCCGGCTGCCGGTTCCGAACGCGCTGCCCCCTGGCGGTGGACGACTGTGCCAAGGCTATACCGCCGTCCCATGGCCTTTCGCCGGGCCACAGCGCCGCCTGCATTTTTGCGCGGGATCTTCATCGAGGCAAGCGATCGGCGCTCCTTCAGCCCGAGGCATCGGTCGCGTGAAGCGCGAGGGCTGCTCGCCGACGAAGCGTGGTCGGCGGCTCTTTCTGCGACTTTAGAAGTTGCCATTCCCTCGCGTCCCCCTGATCAGGACGCGCGCCTGCCCCGCCATCAGGCGGGGCTTTTTTTTGTCCGACAATCGCTCAATCCAGATCCGCCATTTCCCAGAACGTCATCGGTGTCAGCTCGGCTTACGCACGCTTTCGGTAATCGCCTGCGCCATGGTCTCGGCTGCCCGGGAGGGTTTGTTGCGCGGGTAGGCGATGTGGAAGAGGTCTTCGAAGCTCATGCGCTCGGGGGCGAGCAGCCGCAGGCGGCCATCGCGCACCCATTCGTCTGCGTAGTGGTCGGGCAGGAAGCCGATATAGGCGCCGGATAGGAGCAGCAGCAGGGTCCCTTCCATATGCGGGGTCGCGGCCGCCCAGGTGAAGTTCACGCCGCAGATCGTCTCGTTCAGCATGTAGGTGCGCCCGGCGAAGGATTGTGTCTCCAGAACGGCGTCGGTTAGGTCGCCATCGGGTGTCGCGAAGAGCGGATGCCCCTCGGCGCAGTAGAGCTTCTGCATCTCGGAAAACGCCGGCTGGCTGCGGAAATGCGGCGTGACGCGGCCGACGGACGGCATGAGCACGATCTGGTAGGTGCCGTTCAGCAGGCCCTGATGCAGTACCTGCGGCGCGGCGACGTCGATTTCCAGGTGCACCCGCGGCGCCTTGGCATGAAAGGCGGCGAGCGCGCCCTGGAGGTCGAGGTTGCGGTTGGTGATCATGGCGTCCACGGTGCCGAAGCTGAGGCTGCCGGTAAGCTCTCCCTGCGCCTCGCCGATACGGCCCTGGAATTTTTCCAGCGAGCCGAAGAGTTCGAGGGCCGCTTCGTAGACGAGCCGCCCCTCGTCGGTGAGCAGGAAGCCGCCGCGTCCACGGCTGCACAGGCGCAGGCCGAGACGTTCTTCCAGATGGCGCATATGGGTGGAGATCGTCGCCTGCGTCATGCCCAGCGCTGATTGCGCGGCGGAAAAACCGCCGTGCTGCACGACCGAAGCGAAGACCCGCAGGAGCCGAAGCTCGGCATCGCCGAGCGAGAGATGGAGGACGCGGTGGCGGACCTTGTTGATCATTCATTGATTAATGCACAAGTGAACATGCAATCATAGATGCTTTTAAATGTATCTCCCTCCGGCACACTCCTTCCACCTATGGAGGGGTGACATGGCCAGCAATTCCTACGAAACCGGACGTTTGAACCTGCCGTTCGTCGGCATCTGCACGTTCGGCAAATATCCCTATCAGCCGGACTGGGACGCCATCGACGCCGATGTGGCGATCCTCGGCGCGCCGTTCGACTGCGGCACGCAGTGGCGGGCGGGCACCCGCTTCGGTCCACGCTCGATCCGCGAAGCTTCGACGCTGTTTTCCTTCGGCCACGGCGGCGCCTACGATCACGAGGACGACGTCACCTATCTGCCGAGCGGTGAGGTCTCGATCGTCGATATCGGCGATGCTGACATCGTCCACACCGACACGATGAAGAGCCACGCCAATATCGAATTCGGCGTGCGCAAGATCCTGGCTGCCGGCGCGCTGCCGGTGGTGCTGGGCGGCGACCATTCCGTCAACATCCCCTGTATCAATGCCTTTGCCGAGGACTGCGAAAAGAACGGCCCGATCCACATCGTCCAGATCGACGCCC
This sequence comes from Ensifer canadensis, assembly GCF_017488845.2. Taxonomy (NCBI): domain Bacteria; kingdom Pseudomonadati; phylum Pseudomonadota; class Alphaproteobacteria; order Hyphomicrobiales; family Rhizobiaceae; genus Ensifer; species Ensifer canadensis. The sequence goes on along the minus strand of NZ_CP083374.1, from coordinate 445,896 downwards.
ATCTCGATTTCGTCGACGAGCGCCATGGCGTGCGCTACGGCCACGGCAACCCGATGCGCCGCGCCGCCGAAAAGCCCTATGTCAGCGGTCTGTCGCAGTTCGGCATCCGCAATGTCTCCTCCACCGCCAGGGAAGGCTACGAGGATGCCCGCAAGATGGGCTCCGACATCCTCTCGGTGCGCCAGATCCGCGCGCTCGGCACGGATGCGGTGGCCGAACGGGTGCCGCCCGGCGCACGCTACTACGTCACCATCGACATCGACGGCTTCGATCCGTCGATCGCGCCGGGCACCGGCACGCCGTCGCATGGCGGATTCATCTACTACGAAGTGCTGGAAATTCTCGCCGCGCTTGTCAAGCGCGGCACGGTCGTCGGCATCGATCTCGTAGAGGTTGCACCGGACTACGATCATTCCGGTTCAACATCCACTTTGGCCGCACAGGTGCTCATGAACCTCATCGGTCGCGTCATGCATGCAAGGGGAACGTGAGGCCCAGGCCCACGAGGAGGACACGACATGGACGAAAACGTCCGCAATTATCTGGATCAATACGGCGTCAGCGACGCGACCCGGCGGTTTCTGGCGAAGCCCCAGAAGATGTTCATCGACGGAGCCTGGGTCGACAGCGGCAACGGTGCAACCTTCGACGTTTTCGAACCTTCCACGAGCGGCCTGGTAACCCGGGTGCCGTCAGGCACGACCGAGGATCTCGACCGCGCCGTCAAGGCCGCGCGCCGCCAGTTCGATGGGGGCGCCTGGCGCCGCCTCAAGCCGCTCGAACGCGAGCGCCTGATCCACCGCCTCGCAGACCTGATCGAAGCGCACGCCGACGAACTGGCGGAGATCGAAGCCATCGACATGGGCAAGTCGGTGACATTCGCCAGAGAGGTCGACGTTCAGGGCACGATCGATACCTTCCGATATTTCGCCGGCTGGGCCTCCAAGTTGCATGGGCGCACGGTCGAGCCGTCCCTGCCGGGCAATTACCTGGCCTATACCCGCAAGGAGCCCCTGGGCGTCGTCGCGGCCATCGTGCCGTGGAATTTCCCGCTCCAGACCATGGCCTGGAAGCTTGCAGCTGCCCTTGCAGTCGGCTGCACCACTATCGTCAAGCCGGCCGAGCTGACCTCGCTTGCGACCCTGCGCTTCGGCGAACTGGTGCAGGAAGCCGGCATTCCGGACGGTGTGGTCAACATTGTAACGGGCCGGGGCAGCGTGATCGGCGCGGCCATGTCGGCCCACCCCGGCATCGACAAGGTCACGTTCACCGGCTCGACGCCGGTCGGCCAGGAGGTCGGGCGCACGGCCGTCGGGCATCTCAAGCATGTGACGCTGGAACTGGGCGGCAAATCCCCCGTCCTGGTGCTCGACGATGCGGATCTGGCAAGTGCGGCCCGCGCGGTGGTCAACGGCGTATTCTTCAACTCCGGACAGGTCTGCGACGCCGGCACGCGCGTCTATGTCCAGCGCTCGGTCCATGACGCCTTCCTCGACGAATTGGTCGCCGTCACCCGCACGCTGAAGGTCGCGCCCGGACTGGACCGCGACTGCTATATCGGCCCCCTGGTGTCGGCGCAGCAGAAGAAGGTCGTTTCTGCGTATATCGAGGCCGGCCGCCGCGAAGGCGCCGAACTGATCCATGGGGGCGGCAGCCCCGATCGGCCGGGCCATTTCATCGAGCCCGCCATCTTCGCCCGCTGCAAACCCGAGATGAGCATCGTGCGGGAGGAGATTTTTGGCCCGGTGCTTGTAACCGATGCCTTCGACGAACTGGACGACGCGGTCGCGCTGGCGAACGACTCCGCTTTCGGCCTCGCCGCCGCCATCTACTCGAACGACTTGTCCCGTGTGCATGGGCTTATTCCGCGCCTTAACGCCGGCTCGATCTACGTCAACGCCCACAGCACCATCGATCCCTCCATGCCGTTCGGCGGCTTCAAGGCATCGGGCTTCGGCAAGGATCTGGGGCCGGAGCAGCTGGATTACCTGATGGAAACGAAGGCTGTCTGGATCACGCTGCCATGAGGCCCTGACCCATCGCCCGGCCGTCGCCCATGGGCGGCCGGTTCCAAGGATCGGCGGCTGATGGAGCCGCATTTCTCGCGGAAAGACGCCAGAAGGCGCGACGCGACAAGGGGAACGACAATGGAAGACAACGATACCGCCTGGCAAAACGAGCTGGCGCGCCGCGCCCGCATCTATGAGGATATCGAGGCGGGGCACCGCTTCGAGGGCACGATGACTGTGCTCGACTATACCGGCATGACCGTGTTGACGGTCGTGCTCGTCGCCGCCTTCTGGATCTGGGGGGGCCTGAGATGACCGATCATGTCGCCCGTGGCGGTCTCTCGGCCGCAGAAATCGAACGCGAGGACGCCGCCCGCCACAGCGCCGCTGCCGAGCGCGGTGATGCGCCGCTCCTGCCCTCCGAAAGGCTCTGGGGCTTCTGGGAATTCACCTATGCCAATTCGGCGCTTGCCATCGCCACTTGGGCCTTCCTCATTGGCGGCGCGATTGGCCTGTTCGTCGGGCCGAAGGAAGGTATCGCCGCGATCGTCATCGGCAACATCGTTGGCGTGGTGCTGACGTCGCTCGCTACCACCTGCATGTCCGGGCGCTACGGTGTCGAACAGTTCATCGCGCTGCGCAGCCAGTTCGGCTACAACGGTAGCCGTGTTGTCTACGTTCTGGCCGTGGTGCTGCTCACCATGGGCTGGCTGGCGGTGCTCGCCATGATGTTCGGCCGCTCGATCGACGGCCTGATGGCCCTCAGCGCCGGTGAGGCGGCCAACCCGACTGGCGTCAAGATGGTCATTGCCGCGATCGGCGCCATCCTCGTCACCTGGTTCATCGTCGCCAAGGGCCCAACCTCGATCAAGTTCTTCAACATGGTCGTGTCACCGGCCCTGGTGATCCTGATGGGCGTGATGCTCTACCTCATCCTCAGTCAGCGGTCTTTCAGCGAGCTTCTGGCGCTGCCGGCGCTCGATCCGCCCTTCGAGGACAACACGCTGAACTTCATCGTCGCGGTGGAGGTCAATCTGGCCGCCGGCTTCTCCTGGTGGCCCTATATCGGCAACCTGGCGCGCCTCACCAAGAACGAACGCACCGCCTTCTGGCCGAACATCCTCGGCATCTTCGGGGCGGCTGCCCTTGGCGAAATCGTCGGTCTGCTTGCGGCCGTCTCACTCGGCGAAAGCGATCCGACGATCTGGATGACCAAGATCGCCGGCCCGGTCATCGGCATCATTGCCCTGCTCTTCGTCGCCTTCGCCAACATGACCTCGATGGCGAACATCCTCTACACCTCCATCGTCGGGCTGCGCCAGGTCGGCACGGCGTCAGTGCGCCGCATTCCCTGGGGCACCGTCCTCTTCCTGTTCTGCCTCATCCCGCTCGGCCTGGTGGTGTTCTATCCGCAGATGTACGACGGCTTCTTCATTTTCCTCGTCTGGACCTCGGCGCTCAACTCTGCGCTCGCCGGCATCGGCATCGTCGATTACTTCTTCCTGCGCGGCCAGAAGCTCGACATGCGCAGCCTGCATGGCCCCCAGCAAAACGGTCCCTACCGCTTCTGGGCCGGCTTCAATCCCATTGGGCTCCTCGCCCTTGCCGTCGGCTGCATCGTCTACGTCGTCATCTTCAATCCGCAGACGCTCGCGAGCCTGCCGGCCTTCAAGTACCTGACCGCCTCCATACCCGCCTGTGTCGCTGCAGGTGCGGTCCACTACGTCCTGACCCGGCTCTTCGCCCGCGGGCGCGGCTGGGGCCAGTATCCGTAACCTTGGGAAAACCGTCATGACCGACACATACGACTACATCATCATCGGTGCCGGTTCGGCTGGCTGCGTGCTCGCCAACCGGCTCTCGGAAGACCCGGCCACGAAGGTCCTCGTGCTGGAATACGGCGGCAGCGACAAGTCGATCTTCATCCAGATGCCGACGGCGCTCTCCATCCCGATGAATGGCACGAAGTACAACTGGAAATACATGACCCTGCCGGAACCCGGCCTCGACGGTCGCCGGGTACACTGCCCGCGCGGGAAAGTCATCGGCGGTTCGTCCTCGATCAACGGGCTCGTTTACATGCGCGGTCACGCCCGCGACTTCGACGAGTGGGAGGAGCGCGGCGCGCGCGGCTGGCGCTATGCCAATTGCCTGCCCTATTTCCAGCGTGCCGAAAGCTGGCAGGACGGGGGCGACGCCTATCGCGGCGCTTCCGGTCCGCTCGCCACCAACGCCGGCAACCGCATGCAGAACCCGCTCTACCGCGCCTTCGTCGATGCCGGCCGCGAGGCCGGCTACATCGCCACCGACGACCCGAACGGCCATATGCAGGAAGGCTTCGGGCCGATGCACATGACGGTGAAGGACGGCGTGCGCTGGTCGACAGCCAACGCCTATCTGAAGCCGGCGATGAGCCGGCCGAACCTCACGGTCATAACCCACGCCATGACGCGTCGCGTGATCCTTGAGGGGAAACGCGCCGTCGGTGTCGAATATGAGTTTGGCGGCACGCGCGTCGTGGCGAAGGCCAGCCGCGAGGTGCTGATCTCCTCCGGTCCGATCGGCTCTCCGCACCTGCTGCAACGCTCTGGCATCGGGCCGGCGGCGGTGCTGCGAAAGGCGGGTGTCGCGGTGCTGCACGATCTGCCGGGCGTCGGCGAAAACCTGCAGGACCATTCCGAGGTCTATATCCAATATGCCTGCAAGGAGCCGATCACGCTCAACGGCAAGATGGGCCTTCTCAGCCGTGCCCTGATCGGTGCGGAATGGCTGCTGTTCAAGAAGGGACTTTCAGTCTCCAACCATTTCGAGAGCGGCGGTTTCATCCGTTCCGATGTCGCGCTCGAATGGCCGGACATCCAGTTTCATTTCCTGCCCGCCGCCATGCGCTACGACGGCAAGAAGCCGCTCGAGGGCCACGGCTTCATGGTGCTCACCGGGCCGAACAAGCCGAAGAGCCGGGGCCATGTCCGTCTGCGTTCGCCGGAGGCGCACGAGCAGCCGGACATCCTCTTCAATTATCTCGACCGCGAGGAGGACCGCGAAGGCTTCCGCCGCTGCCTGCGACTGACGCGCGAAATCATCGCCCAGCCGGCCTTCGACCGCTTCCGTGGCGAGGAGATCGCTCCCGGCACCAATGTGCGCAGCAATGACGAGATCGACGCCTGGGTGCGCGAGACGATGGAAAGCACCTATCACCCCTGCGGCTCCTGCCGCATGGGCGAGGATGCCATGGCGGTGGTCGACAGCGACCTGAAGGTGCGCGGCATCGCGGGACTGCGGGTCATTGACAGTTCCGTCTTCCCCACGGAGCCGAACGCCAATCTCAACGCGCCGACGATCATGCTGGCCGAGCGCGCCTCCGACATCGTGCGCGGCAAGCCGATGCTCGCCGCCTCCAATGCGGACGTGGGTATTGCGCCCGGCGTCGGGGTGACCCAGCGCAGCGGTACGCCCGTGCGCGCCGTCCGGCACTGAGATCGGGGGCGGAGATGTTGCGCGGCATAGGCTATGTCATTGCCCGGCGGGATTGCGATGACCCAGCGGAGCCGCAGGATTGGGCTATCGCCATCGAGGCGTTCCTGAGCCGCTTGGTCGCCCGTTGCGCCGTCATGTGCGGGCGATCGCCTCGGCGAGGCGAAGAAGGTGAGGCTTCATGCGGTCTGTCGGAACGCCCGCATAGCCGAGGATGAGGGCGCCCGGCCGGGGTGTTGCGATCGTATAGTCGGACAGTGGGTAACATTGCAGCCCGGCATCGCGGACGGCGGCGTGCACGGCCCGGTCGTTCCGGCCATCCTCCAGCCAGGCAAGCGCGTTGAGCCCGCTGTCGGAGCAGTCGATGCGCGCGAGGCCGGCGAGCGTCGCCCGTCCGGCCTCCACGAACACCGCGCGGCGCTCCGCATAGAGGCCGCGCATGCGGCGCAGGTGGCTGGCAAAGTGGCCGCCGCCGATGAATTCGGCAAGGGCGAGCTGGGTTTCCACCGGGACGCTGCGGTGGATCAGTCCCGAAAGGCTGCGGAAGGAGCCGACGAGCTGCGGCGGCAGCACGAGATACCCGACGCGAATGCCGGGATAGAGCGCCTTGCTGAAACTGCCCGCATAGATGACCCGGTCATGGCTGTCGATGGACCGCATGGAGGGCAGCGGTGCGCCGTCGTAGCGGAATTCGCTGTCATAATCGTCCTCGATGATCCAGGTGTCGTTCGTTCGTGCCCATTCCAGGAGCGTGAGCCGGCGCGGCAGCGACAGCGTCACCCCGAGCGGGTGGTGACGCGACGGCATGACGAAGGCGAGACGCGCGTCGGGATGGCGCGCCATGGCGCCCGCGATGTCCATGCCGTCGGCGTCGACATCGGCAGGGCAGAGGCGCAGCCCGAGCGTTCGAAACAGGTTGCTGGTCGTCACCGGGCCGGGATCCTCGAACCAGATGCCGTCGCCGGGATCGGCCAGCGCGAGCGCAGCGAGCGTGAAGGCGGCATGCCCGCCAGGGGTGATGACGATCTGTTCCGGATCGCAAGGGTCGCGCCGGTGAAGCGCCAGATATTCGGCGATCCTCTGGCGCAGCACCAGCTCGCCGGCGATATCGCCATAGCCCATGGCCACCGCCTTGCCGCTGCGCGTTACCGCATTCCAGCACTTGCGCCAAACGGCGAAGGGAAAGCGGTCGAGCGCCGGTTGGTTGGGCAGGAAGGGCTTATGCTCCATCTGGCCGATTTCGGCCGACACCTCGCGCGACAGTTCGCCGATCCGCGACAGCCGGGGCGCTGCGATATCCGATGCGTCGCCACGGACAGGTGTGAGGCGCGGTTTCGTCAGTTGGCGCGGCAGGGCCGCCGAGACGAAGGTGCCGGCGCCCTGCCGCGCTTCCAGATATCCCTCCGCCCTCAGGTTCTCCAGCACGCGCACCAGGGTCTGGCGCGACAGGTCCAGTTCCTCGGCAAGGATGCGGCTTGCCGGCAGGCGCGTCCCCGCGCGCAGGTGCCCGCGCAGGATCGCCATGCGCAATTGGTCCTGCACCTGGCGGAATTTCGGCAGGGCGCTTGCAGCGTCGAGGCGAAGGAAGGGCAGGATCGGGCCTTCGAACTGTTTGGCCAAGGCGTGCCTCCGAAAATTGGTACAGTCAAATGCACCATAATGGACGTTTGATTGTTGTCCAATTGTTACATCCTGCCCTTACATAAAAACGCACCGATGCAGCTCCCGAGGACGCAGACAGGTGCAAGGGGAACCGGACGGGCGGCGACGCCGACGACCGGATGCAATGACAGCACGCAGCCATCGCCCACGAACCGTCACAGACGGTCAACAGGAGGACTCCATGAAACGCTACGTATCCCGCGCCGCGAGCCGCGCGTTCGTCTCCACGCTTGCCCTTGCGGTCGCGCTACCGGGGCTTGCCCGTGCGGAAGCCCCGCAGGACCTCGTGGATGCCGCCACCAAGGAAGGCATGCTGACGGTGATCGCGCTGCCACATGACTGGTGCAATTACGGCGAAGTCATTACCGGCTTCAAAGCCAAGTATCCGGGCATCACCGTCAACGAGCTGAACCCCGACGCCGGCACAGCCGATGAGTTGGAAGCGATCCGGGCCAACAAGGGCAATACCGGTTCGCAGGCGCCCGATGTCGTCGACCTCGGCCTCGCCTTCGCGCCGGCCGCCGCTGCAGAGGGCCTGCTTCAGCCCTACATGGTGGCGACCTGGGACGAGATCCCGGCCAACATCAAGGACGAAAAGGGCTATTGGTACGGCGACTACTACGGCGTCATGGCCTTCGGCGTGAACAAGGACCTGCTTGCAACTGCGCCGGCCGACTGGTCGGATCTCGCCAAGTCCGAATACTCCGGCGCCGTGGCGCTGACGGGCGATCCGCGCTCCTCGGCGCAGGCGATCCTCGCGCTGATGTCGGCGGGCGTTTCGCGCGGTGCCAAGCCCGGTGCCGATTCCGGCGCCAAGGGGCTGGAACTCTTCGCGGAGCTGAACAAGGCTGGCAACTTCGTGCCGGTACTCGGAAAGGCCGGCACCATCGCGCAAGGCCAGACCCCGATCGTCGCGGCCTGGGACTACAACCTGCTCGCCTGGCGCGACGGCCTGAAGGGCAACCCGCCAATGGATGTGGTCGTTCCGGCAAGCGGCGTGGTGGCCGGTGTCTATGTGCAGGCGATCTCGGCCTATGCGCCGCACCCCAACGCCGCCAAGCTCTGGATGGAGTATCTCTATTCCGACGAGGGCCAGATCGGCTGGCTGAAGGGCTACTGCCACCCGGCGCGCTTCAACGCCATGCTGAAGGCCGGCAAGTTCCCCCAGGCGCTTCTGGACAAGCTGCCGCCGGCGGAAGCCTATGAGAAGGCCATCTTCCCGAGCGTCGAGGAGCTCTCCGCCAACAAGACCGCCATCGTCGAAGGCTGGGACAAGGTCGTCGGCGCCAACGTGAAATAGGGTTCGCGTTTGCTACAGAGGCTCCACCCTCAGGGAAAAATCCGATGACGACAAGCGCCGCATCCCTGCCGGCCGCCCTCAGGCCGCGGCAGGTTCGCAATTGGTTCGGGGTTGCCCCCTTCTTCATCTTCGCTCTGCTTTTCCTGATCCTGCCGACGTTCAACATCGTCGTCGGCGCGTTCCGCAACACGGACGGGCAGGCAACGCTGGAAAACATCGGCAAGCTCTTCTCGCCGTCGATCCGGGGAGCCTTCTGGATCTCCATCGAACTCAGCCTGCTGACGGCGGTGCTCGGCTGCGTGATCGGTTTCCTCATAGCCGCCGCCATCTCGCTCGGCGACCTGCCGCGCCCACTGCGCAACGGGATACTCACCTTTTCCGGCGTCGCCTCGAATTTCGCCGGCGTGCCGCTCGCCTTTGCCTTCATCGCCACACTCGGTCGCCTCGGTTTCGTGACGATGCTGCTGCGCAACTGGTTCGGCATCAACCTCTACGGCTCCGGCTTCAACATCGTCTCGTTCCTCGGCCTGGCACTCACTTATCTCTATTTCCAGATCCCGCTGATGGTGCTGATCATCACGCCGGCGCTGGACGGGTTGCGGCGCGAATGGCGCGAGGCGGCCGAAAGCCTCGGAGCGAGCGGCTTCCAGTATTGGCGCCTGGTGGCGCTGCCGGTGCTCTGGCCGTCGCTGCTCGGCACGCTGGCCCTGCTCTTCGCCAATGCCTTCGGCGCCGTTGCAACCGCCATCGCGCTCACCGGCTCGTCGCTCTCCATCGCGCCCATCGTGCTCTTCGCTCAGATCCGCGGCGACGTGCTCAACGATCCGCACCTCGGTTATGCCATCGCCTTTGCCATGATCGTTTTGACCGGCATCGCCAACGGCATCTACATCCTCCTGCGCATGCGCGCCGAACGGTGGGTAAAATGACGGGAAAACGCCTCTGGTCCTGGCTCGCCGTTGCTCTCGGCGGGCTCTATTTCCTGCTGCCGCTGCTCGGCATGTTCGATTTCTCGATGCGCATGACGCGCGGCGAATACAGTTTCGAGGCCTACCGTGTCGTGCTGGCCGATCCGCAGTTCCAGCAGACCTTCGGCTATTCGGTCGTACTGGCGCTCCTGACCATCGTGCTCGGCATCCTGATCGTCGTGCCGACGGCCTATTTCGTCAGGCTGCGCCTACCGGGCCTGCGCCCGGTCGTGGAATTCATCACGCTGCTGCCGCTGGTCATTCCGCCGATCGTCATCGTCTTCGGCTATATCCGCATCTACAACACCTCCTCGATCCTGCCGCTGACCGGAAGCTGGTGGGGCACGAACATCCTGCTGCTGTTCGGCTACGCGACGCTGTCGCTGCCCTATATGTACCGCTCGGTGGACACCGGTCTTCGCACCATCGACATCGCGAGCCTCACCGAGGCGGCGCAAAGCCTCGGGGCAGGCTGGGCGCGCATCCTCGCTGCCGTCATCCTGCCGAACGTCTTCGTCTCGGTCATGTCGGGGGCGTTCCTGACCTTCGCCATCGTCATCGGCGAATACGTCTTCGCAGCACTCCTCAACGTCAATTCCTTCGGTCCCTACATGGTCTGGATGGGCGGCAACCGGGCATACGAGCCCTCGGCACTCGCCGTGGTCGCCTTCGCCATCACCTGGGCCTGCATGGGATTGATGCAGCTTTTCACCCGCTTTTCCAAATTCTCCACCGCGAGGCGCTGACCATGGCCTTTCTCGACATTCATCATCTGGAAAAATCCTTCGGCGCGGCGCGCGTCGTCAAGGATTTCAATCTTGGCATCGAAAAAGGCGAGTTCGTCTCCTTCCTCGGTCCTTCCGGCTGCGGCAAGACCACGGTGCTGCGCATGGTGGGGGGGTTCGAAACGCCGACTTCCGGTTCGATCCGCATCGACGGGCGGGACGTGACGCGCATTGCCGCCAACCGGCGCAACATCGGCATGGTGTTCCAGGCCTACGCGTTGTTCCCCAACCTGACGGTGGCCGACAATATCGGCTTCGGCCTCAAGGTGGCGGGCGAGGGCAAGGCCGCGATCCGCACCCGGGTCGCCGAGATGCTTGAGCTGATTGGCCTGCCGCAGCTGGGCGGCCGCTATCCCTTCCAGCTGTCCGGCGGCCAGCAGCAGCGCGTGGCGCTGGGCCGCGCGCTTGCCGTGCGCCCGCAGGTGTTGCTTCTCGACGAGCCGCTCTCGGCGCTCGACGCGAAAATCCGCGTCAGCTTGCGCGAAGAGATCCGCCGCATCCAGCGCGACCTCGGCATCACCACCATCTTCGTCACGCACGACCAGGAAGAGGCGCTCTCCATGTCGGATCGCGTCGTGGTCATGCATCAGGGCGTGGCCGACCAGGTCGGAACCCCGTTCGAGATCTACAACCGGCCGACAACGCGCTTCGTAGCCGAGTTCGTCGGCACGCTGAACCTCATCGACGCCGAGCTCACGGACGCCGCTGCCGGCCGGATCCGGCTGGGCGACGTGCCGGTGGCGCTGAACCGGACGCTGGCGGGGCGTTCCGGCGACCGCATCAGCCTGGCGCTCAGGCCGGAAACGGTGGCGTTGGGGCGCAAGGAGGACGGCAATGTCGTTCTCTCCGGCCATATCGCCGAGGTGCATTTCCTCGGTTCGGTGATCCGCGTCCGCGTCGCGGTTGCCGGCCAGCTCCTCTCGCTCGATACGTTCAACCAGCCCGACAGGCCGCCGCCGGCGATCGGCGCGCCAGTCGAGGTCAGCGTTTCGGATCGCGACCTGCTGGTGCTGGCCGCCTGACGACGGCGGATCGCCCTTCAACCAACACGATTATCTTGCGGAGGAACCGGCACCGTGACGGATATGCCATGGAACGCCATGCCGCGCCCGGACTGGCGGGCGAGAATTGCAGCCCTTGCCGCTGAAAGCCGCGGCCGACTTGCCGCGCGGGCGAGGAGCGCCCCGCTGTTTGCGCATGCCTATGCCTTTCATCTCAACATGCGCTTCGGCGGCATGACGCCGCTGCATCTCATCGAATTCGCCCATGCGCAGCAGCTTTGCGGCATCAAGATCCATATTGAGGACGGCGAAGAGGCAAGCCTGAGCCGGATGCCGGACGCGGCTCTGCAAGCCTTTGCGGGGGCTGTCGGGCGCCACGGGCTGGAACTGCATGTCGAGACCAGCACGACGGAAGCGGCCGGGCTTTCGGATGCCGTGCGCATCGCGCTTGCCGCCGGCGCCACCTCGCTGCGCTGCTATCCGCGTTACGAGGGTCGCATTTCGGAGATCGTCGAGTGGACGATCGCAGACCTGCGGCGCCTTGTCGACTTCGATCCGCAGGCACGGCTGCGCTACACGCTCGAACAGCACGAGGACCTGACATCCGGGGAGCTGATCCGTATCCTGCGGGCCGTCGACAACCCGCGCCTCGGCCTGCTGTTCGATTTCGGCAACATGATCAACGCCTACGAATTGCCGCTGCCGGCGCTGGCGCTGCAGGCGCCCTACATTGCCGAAGTGCATGTGAAGGATTGCCTCGTCCAACCGGATCGTGGCGGCTGGGCTCATCTTGCCTGCCTGTCCGGCGAAGGGCATCTGCCGATGGCGGCGATGTTTGTGGAATTGCTGCTTCTGGGCGAAGACCGACCGCAGGTTCTGGCCTTCGGGCTGGAGGAGGAAGAAGGGTATTTCGCGCCCGCCCTGCGGTTGCCTTCGGATGAGCCGGACCCGTTCATTGCCGCCCGCCCGGCGAGCTTCACCGATATCGGGCCAGGCAACCTGACGGCGCGTCTGCGGCAGGAGGCCGCCGCCGCCCAAAGACAGGTCGAGACCGTCAGAACCCTGTTGCGCGAGATCGCGACCGAAGCCGAAAGGAACCAAGCATGACGCCTGCACAGACCTGCCCGCCGGCCTTTCTGGCGCTCGCCCACGCCATGGCGGACGCTGCCGCCGATGTCATCCGCCCGTATTTCCGCCAGCGCCTTGCCATCGACGCCAAGGCCGATGCCAGTCCCGTAACCATCGCCGACCGCGATGCGGAAGCAGCGATGCGGCAACTGATCGAGGTCCATTTCCCCGATCACGGCATCAGGGGCGAGGAGTTCGGCGCCTGCCGGACGGATGCCGAATGGATCTGGGTGCTTGATCCCATCGACGGCACGAAATCCTTCGTCTCCGGCTCGCTCGCCTTCGGCACGCAGATCGCCCTTCTTTATCGCGGTGAACCCGTACTCGGCATGATCAATCAGCCGATCACGGGCGAACGCTGGCTTGGCCTGTCCGGCACGCCGGCGACCCTCAACGGGGACCCGATCCGCACCGGCGATCGAGCGGCTATCGATCAGGCGGTTCTCTACACCTCTGCTCTGGAACAGTTCGACCGCGAGCGCCACGGCCAATTCGCCGTGTTGGCCGCAAAGGTCCACTTCACCCGGTTTTCGCACGACTGCTACGCTGCCGGCCTCCTGGCCCTAGGCGGCATCGATCTCCTCCTCGAAAGCAATGTCTTCGACTACGATATTTTGCCGCAGATCCCGATCGTGCTCGGCGCCGGCGGCATTGTGACGGATTGGGAAGGCAGACCACTAGCGGACGCGCGCCGATATGATGCGGTGCTGATGGCGGCGAACGAAAAAATCCATCGGGCAGCGCTGGAGGCTCTTTGTCGAGCGTGATGTCCGACGCGGAACCCAGCCAAGGCGTTGATCCGGTCTCGGTTTTTGGGTCTGGAAGCAGACGGTCAACGCTTGGCATGAGCGGTGGCGGCCGGTGGGGGAAGCCCGCTTGTGGACGTCGCCGCGATGGAGGGGTTAGGCCCCCGGTTCGTGGCAAACCACTTCGATATTGTGCCCGTCGGGGCCAATGACGAAAGCTGCATAGTAGTTCGCGTGGTAGTGCGGGCGCAGACCGGGCGCACCGTTGTCTTTGCCACCGGCCTGCAGAGCCGCGCGATAGAAAGCTTCGACTTGCTGGCGATTGTCGGCCGTGAACGCCAAATGAAGATGCGCCGGCTTCTCCTCGGTTTGGTACAGGCACAGTGAAGCCTTACCCTTTGGGCTAAGCTCGACACCGTATGTCGGCGGTCCCTCCGCGACGACAGCTACACCGAGCGGCTCGAGTGCGCTCAGGAAGAACGCTTTGCTCGCTGCATAGTCGCTCACTCCGAATTTGACGTGGTCAAACATGAGTTCTCCTGAAATGTGTCGGCCTGCCTCACGGAGAAGCAGCCGGAGCGTGCCGCTTGCTGCGCCTTGCGCTTGCGCTGCAAAGCGGTCCTTCGCGGCCGTTTTGCGGGTCAGAGCTTAATGGCATGTCTCAGCCATCAATGGCAAGGAACAGGGGCGGGGTGCCCAGAAGGGTAGCGCCCCAATGAGTGAGCCCGCAGGGCACGCAGACTGAGCCGGCCATTGAGGTTGTACAGGCCCGTAGACCGGGCCGGTAAGATGCCGGTCTCTCAGGCCTGGATGGAGGAAATCTGGATCCCACCCAACAATCGTTGACCCCAACCTTCTCACATGACGATCCGACAGCAGCGATCACACGGAGCGCGTGATGCCGCCGTCAACACGAATGTTCTGGCCCGTGATGTAGGCCGCACCATCGGAGGCAAGAAATGCCACCGTTGCGGCGATTTCGTCGCTGGTGCCATACCTTTTCATAGGCACGCCCTCGCGCCGTTCCTCGGTGGCCGGAAGGCTGTCGATCCAGCCGGGCAGGATATTGTTCATGCGGATATTCTCGGCCGCATAGGTGTCGGCAAACACCTTCGTGAAGGATGCAAGACCCGCGCGCGCCACCGCCGAGGTCGGAAACATGGCGCTTGGTTCGAATGCCCACGCGGTGGAGATGTTTATGATCGAGCCGGATTTCTGGCCTTGCATTATGGGCGTTACCAGCCGTGTCGGTCGCACGGCATTCAGGAAGTAGACGTCGATTCCGGTGTGCCAGTCCTCATCCGTAATCTCAAGGATCGGCTTCCTCGGCCCATGCCCGGCGCTGTTCACCAGCACGTCGATCCGGCCCCAACGGTCCACCGTACCATTCACCAGGCGCTTCAGGTCATCGTTGGATTGGTTCGATCCGGTGAGGCCAAATCCGCCGAGTTCCTGCGCCAGCGCCTCTCCCTTGCCCGAGGACGACAGGATGGCCACCTTGAACCCGTCAGCGGCCAGACGCCGGGCCGAGGCCGCACCCATACCAGAACCACCCGCCACGACGATCGCCACTTTTTCTGCTGACATATTCGTTTCCTTCATCGGGATTTGCGTTAATTGACCACAGTGATAGCATCTTTCGTCTAGGCTCACGAACCAGAACAACACTTATCATCCAGTAGAAAAACTATCGCATGGCTGACGGTAATCGGCGACTTCCGCCGCTGAACGCATTGCGTGCCTTCGAGGCCGCATCGCGACATCTGAACTTCCGCCTCGCCGCTGAAGAGTTGGGAGTGACGCAGGGTGCAGTCGCGCAGCAGGTGCGCGGTTTGGAAACCTCCCTCGGCCTGAAGCTGTTCGAGCGCCATACGCGGACGCTTGCGCTCACCGACGTTGGGCGCAGCTATGTGGGCAATATCAGCCGCGCCTTCGAACTGATTTCCGATGCGACGGAAGCCCTGAAACCCGAACCACGCCATCTGACCATCAGCGTGACGCCCACTTTCGCATCGCGCTGGCTGATCCCACGGTTGCCGGACTTCACGGAGATGCATCCCGACATCGGCCTGCGCATTCTGGCGACCGACCGGATCTCCAATTTCCAAACCGACGCCGTGGACTTAGCGGTGCGCTACGGGCGTCCGCCCTTCGGACCGGGTCTGATCGCCGACCTCCTGTACGAAAACGTGATCGTTGCTGTCGCAAGCCCTCTATTGATCGAGAAGCTGGGACCGCCAACACAGCCCGAAAATCTCAGGCATTATGCGTTGCTACATGATGCCCATGATTTCTGGCCCCAGTTTCTGGATCTTGCCTTTCCCGCAGGGGTCGCCACCTCGGGCAAGAACATCCGGTTCAACCAAACCTCGCTCGCGATCGAGGCAGCGGCGGCCGGGCAGGGCCTCGCTCTCGCCAGCCTGTTCTTCGTGACGGACGATCTGGGTTCCCGTCGTCTTGTCCGCCCGTTCACGCCAGAATTGCGCGTTGGAGCGGACTTCTATCTGGTCTCGCCTCGCAAGCCGCGCCACCCGGCCGCTGTTCTGGAGGTTCGAGAATGGATGAGCGCGGCCAAGGCGGGTAGGATGGGCTGCGACATCGGATCGATCACAGCGGTTATGTGATTGTGTTCCCGCCATCGCGGTTGGACGTTTTGCAACGTCGCGGCACAGGGACTTTTGCCGCCGCCGATTGTCTCTCTTGCTCCGCTCCTCTCGTTGTTATGCCTTTCTTGGAAAAAGGTATAACTCGAATGAAAACATACCAACGTCGAAGTCACCCGCCGCGAGGCACTGGCCTTTGGACGCGGATGGCGCCCACAATCCTGACTACGACCGCTTCGTCAATTGATGTTCTCGCCAGATGGTGAAAAGGCCCGCGCCGACGACGATGAGAGCGCCTGCGATCATGTTGTGCGTTAAATTCTCGTCGAACAACATCACAGCTACAATGACATTGAGAACCAGCTGAAAATAGGTGACAGGCTGAACTTCGGCGGCAGGCAGCAGCCCATACGCCCTGATCAGGAAGTAGTGACTGAGCGTACCGCAGACGCAAAGCGCTGCCAGCGCAAGCCAGTCGAAAGTCTGGACTTCGGTCCAATAGAAGGGGCCAATGAGCGAAATCGCCAGAGCTCCGACGACCCCGGCATAAAAAAGGCTTGTGACTGCCGAATCCTCATGGCTGACCGCGCGGGTGGCGATGCTGTAGAGCGCAAACAGCACGGATGCTGCAAGCGGCAGAAGAAGCGACATGTCGAAGTGAACATCTACGGGATTTATGATCACCAAAACGCCAATCAGCCCAACCAGTACCGCGGTCCCGCGCCGCCATCCTACCGTCTCTCCCAGCAGCGGAATTGACAGGACCGTGACGATCAGCGGCGTTGCCTGGAAGATCGACTGGCTCATCGCGAGCCCGGCATGAACGTAGGAAAAGACGATGATGACGATTTCCGCGACGAGCAAAAGTCCGCGTGCGATCTGTAACCAAGGATGACGCGTCTGAACGGCGCGGCGATATCCGCCCGGTGACGATGCGGCGAAACAGAATACGAAGAGCGCAAACGCCCAGAACCGTATCATGGTTATGAAAAGCGCCGGGTAACGATCACCAAGGTACTTGGTGATGGCGTCCTGGGCGGCGAAAATGCAGATCGCCAGAAAGGCGAAGAGGTAGCCGCGGGTCTTGGAGCTCATCTCACATACACTCAGAATCGTTGACGATCCTGAGTAGCATAGTCCTTGGGTCAAAGTCCGGTGCAAGCCGGCATGTTGTCGACGGCGCGGTGATGAAGCCAAGGTTTGCAATCGTCACTCGGTCGCGTGCGGCCGCGCCGGTCGACGCCAAGCCCTCCCTTTTCTCGCATAAGGTTCGAGGGGAGGCGTCGCGGACCACTTTTCACACTACTGCCTGTTTCCCTAAATCCAACGATAAAAACATGCAGCAATTCAAAGTGCTACAGCGAACTTTGCCGTCTTATTAGACTAGCGGCGCTGTAGCCAGACGATCTGCACAGCAGTTGGGTTAACGGAAGCGCGGTCGTTTGGGCGGGGCGTTGGTTTCGAGCTCATGCCTGCTCGCGAACTTGCCCAACAGGGAAAGGAGCTTGCCCTGATCCTTGCTGCTTATGCTGTGGCGGATACAATGCTCCACGACGTCGAACACAGGTTGGTGGGGCTGTGAATTCAGCTTTTGATCGTTAATATGTTTGGACATGATCGTACCTCCGGCCAAATAACGCCGGGACGGGCAGACAAGTTCCCTGCGGGCGGCCGCTTTCGACGC
This sequence comes from Ensifer canadensis, assembly GCF_017488845.2. Taxonomy (NCBI): domain Bacteria; kingdom Pseudomonadati; phylum Pseudomonadota; class Alphaproteobacteria; order Hyphomicrobiales; family Rhizobiaceae; genus Ensifer; species Ensifer canadensis. The sequence continues at coordinate 428,536 of NZ_CP083374.1, read as the reverse complement.
CTCGCCAACGCCTCGGCCGCCAGGGCTGGTCGCATCGGGCCCCGCATTCCAATTGAACCTGCGGACATGTGTGGGACATGGTCGATCGCGGTGCGAGCGCGGGGCGACAGCGTGATGTCAGTGCAGTTTTGTAATCTTAGCCTCGGCAATTGCCTCCACAAACGCCTCGCGGGCTTGTTCCCAAGGGTAGGTACCAAGCATTGCGTCCGTGCACTTGTTGAGGGCGTCGGTGAAGGCGACACCATAGTCTACCGGCCAGCTGTCGTTAAGCAAAGTAGCTGCCCGCGCGGGCGTCCAAACCATCTGCACGCCGTCGAGGTCGGGAAGCTGGATGATGACGCATTCGTTCCAAGTTTCGATCATCGCCCTGTCCTTTTCTTCGCAGGGATAACGATCGGATGCAGCCTTCGTTCCGAAGCGGTCCCGGCAGAAGCAGGGCCCCGGTTTGCGTGGATCGCCGGAGGTCGTTCCGTGATCGCCAGTGTAACCTTAGGCGGCCCTTTGAGGATTACTGCCTCCGGGCACCTTCACCTGTTCAAATGCCGCTGTGGCCGGCAAACCGGCTTCAAGACAGGCTGCGATGAACGCTTCGCGCGCGACGGCGACTGGTGTCGCCCGCTGAAGTGCACCGCGGCAAGTCCTGACCGCGCGCTCGTAGCGCTGTCCTCGACGAAGCGGCCACTCATTTTCCAGGAAATCAAGAGCCTCATAGACGGACGAGAAGACGTGATGCGTGCCGTTCTGAAACTTTACCAAGAGCGGCACAGACCATGGCATTTCCGCAATGAACATGGGTTCCTCCTTCACATGCAAGTGGATGAAGAAAGACAGGTTAAATTAGGTGCCGCGAATGGATGTTCAAGCGGGCAATTGACGCCCGCAAAGAAAAGGCCCCTGCGGGAGGGGCCGAGAGAACGACAGCTGTTGCGGGGGGACTGCCAGCTGTCATGGGGTGTCCATAAAACGCGGGCGCTGGCGAATTGTTCCGAACTTGCTGACCTCGCACCGGGCTGCTCCAGATATCCCTCGCGCGCATAAACATCTAGCGTCCGTGACCTTGCCCCTTTGAAATCCATCTTGAATTAAGCTCCGGCCGATAGCGGGTGACGGTGCCTGGCGAAATTAAGAGATTCTCACATCACCATCATGTGCAGCGGTGGACGGGGCTAACTCCCGTCTGCAGGGTCACCGTTTGGGTTCGGCGCTGGCATCTCTCTTATATCTCGCGCGGGATGTTTGCGGTCGTCGGGCTCCGATGGCGCTTCCTTGTTGTCGGGACGGCGGATTGGCTGTGCTCTAGGGTCGACCCTCTTGGGTGGGGCAGCAGTCTTCTTGGACATGTCCAGTACTCCAGGTTCAATGAGAAGAACCGATTGACAAGACTGAAGGTTCCGGGACCGCCACGGACGTGACTAAAGACGGTTGTATTGGTCACGGAAGGATCTCCGCGGGCGGCGTCTGCAAGAGACACGACGCAGTCTTTTGTCGCCATTGGGAACCGGAAGTCAGACCTGAATGTCGCCGGTCTGCGAACGGTCGCTCCTGTCGTTTGTTCCGCTCATTCGTTGCCACATTCGTGATCGATTTCTTCTGAGCGATCGACCGATAGTCGATTTTGAGGTTAGGATGGGTCGCGAGGTCCATGAGGTTCATTATGCCGACGCCGATCCGGTTCGTTATTTTGAACGTGAGCGTGGGGTTTTTGCTTGGGGCAGCGCTGCTCTGATCGTAAAAATCGCTCCGGTCGCCCTCGGGCACGGCCAAAGTCTTGATCCGCTTGCGTTCGGGTTGCAGATCTACGCTTTCGGTGCATCTTTTGGTCTCGGTGCACTGGCGACGGCTTTGATCATGATTGCCGAGGATTTGATAGACCCAAGTGTGATCGACGAAATTGTGAAGCGGCTTTGGCCCGAGATGACCGTTGAAGGAGATCACGTTGAAAATCCCAAGCCCTTTGAGCCAAACGAACAAATGCGGGCCGCCGATCCATGTCCCAAGGGAAAATCGCCGGCATTGTGGTGCACGACTGGCATCCCTTGGCTTCGGGTAGATCCAGCGGGCAACCAATGCGGACGATCACGCGCTCGGTTACGGCAATCTCCTCAGCCAGCGTATAGAAGCCAGGAGCGCGGCTGCGTCTGCGCTACATCCATGAAGTCTGCCACCATCGGGCGCGATCAGGGCCATTGCGAAACTCTTTTCACTGTCACATCAGCAAACCCTAATCTTCAAGGAAGTTTCGTCTGAGCGTTCTGAAGTTTCTTAAGCGAAGCACTGGGCGGGCATGCAAGGGAACCGAAATCGGGCAGGCAGTATTTTGCTGCTCATTGCACTCAGGAGGTGGTTATGATCGACAATGACGCCTGGACAATGGAAGAGCGTCTCTGGTGTGAAGGCGAGAGTGCCTACAGGGATCTTGTGCACCCCGGCTGCATTATGGTTTTCGTGGCGCCTCTCGGCATTCTTCAAGGGTCCGAAATCATCGAAAGCATTCGACAGTCGCCGCGTTGGGATTGGATCAGGATGACGGAAAAGTGTTTTGCGCAGCCGTCGGACGACGTCATGGTCTTGGCCTATCGTGCGTTAGCGAATAGGCGCGAAACGGAGGCTTATCACGCCTATTGTACGTCGACCTATCATGCTTGCGAGAACGACTGGAAACTCGTTCAGCATCAGCAAACGCCACATGCCATCTGATGATGCATTGGATCAGTTTGGAACGGTCTCTCTTCGCAGACGTCCGGGGGCCGGGCTATTTTTGTGATCGCTCCAAAAGGATACGCATCTCATCGAACCGCCTTTTTCGCGCAGCGTCCTCCTCCTGGGGCGAATAGCAGGTGTTCGATTGGCAAAACCGGACCAATGAAAAGGGCGGCTTCGCGTTACTGAATTCACATTCAAACGTGTCCGACATTTCCGATTTTGCCACGTTGGCACGCGTCGAATAGGTCAGCCGCACGCCCGGCGGCTTCAGTTCCGGGAAGGACTGAACAATTCCAAGATGCAACACATCGGTCAGAAGGAAGTTTTTTGCGACCGTGGCGCATATCGCTTCCAGATCCCCTGACTGGGCGAAAGCTGGAGATGCGACCAGGTTCAGCAAAAGCACATACCGTATCATGTAGTTCCTCCGGGGCTTTACCTTGTAGGTAACTAGAGGCGGAACAATAATATCAATTGGTCGTTGCGCGAAATTTCGACCGCCATGAAGAAGTCGGCAGAGGGTTTGACGCCGGTAGGCGAGAAGCCCTCGCGAGCCGATCGTTGGATGGGAACAATCCTGCGCTTTCGCCATTATATTAGTGCACGCGCAAAAGCGATCCCGAACCTAATCCCTCTGGATCGTGTGCAGGATGGCCTCCTCGAAAGGAGGCCATCTGTCTATTGCAGCGGCCGACACGCCCATGGCCGGATGACGAGATTGTCCATCACCGACACGGTGCGTGCTACAAGGCCGGCTGACGTTCCCAAATGACCGTTCCACAAAGGCCGACCACCATGTCTGTGCCCTTCGGGGGCTGGTCCTAGTTTGCTTTGCCGGAGTTGAAGCGACGAAGCAGGGCCGTAAAGAGGCGTAGATCCGCCTCGCTCCAGCCGTCGAGACGACGGCGAAAAACCTCGCCCTTGTACTTGATCGCTGCGCGTATCTTGGTGACGCCCTGGTCTGTCAGGGACAGTATTACGCCACGCTTATCGGCCGGATCGGGACGAGACTCGACGATTCCGGCTTGCTTTAGCTGTCGCACCAGGCGGCTAGTCGCGCTACGGTCCATAGCCAAACCATCTGCAACATGGCTCGCCTGAGCCGGCCCGTACGCGTGAAGCCACTGGATGATGTGGTAGGCGGCCGGTTGCAAATCGGCGTCGAAGCTGGCGGCCATTTCAGTCGCAACCGCGCGCGACGCGCTCAGCAGTGCATTGAGCTGTTCGCCGAGCGATAGCCACAGCAGGGGCGTCTCATTTGTTTCGTCTTCGGTGAGGGACGCCATGCAGTCGCTCCCCTTTCCATTCCTTGGCGTTATCGATATGATGGATATATATCCACTATATCTATGAGGTGTCCATGTCCGAGATTTCCGCGCCCATCGTCGTCATGACCGGCGCTACGAGCGGAATCGGGCGTCTGGCGGCGATCGAGCTGGCCAGTCGTGGTGCGCATTTGGTGCTGATTGCACGCTCCGAGGTCAATGCGGAAGCCACCGGTAATGCAATCAGGACGGTCGCGCCGCAGGCGCAGATCGACATTCATTATGCGGACTTGACGCGATTGGAGACAGTCTCCGCAGTCGGCCAGACGATCGCGAGGGAACATGACAAGATCGATGTGCTGATCAACAATGCCGGCATTCACGCCTTCGCGCCGCGCACCACGGTCGACGGCTACGACGAGATGATGGCGGTCAATTATCTCGCACCCTGGCTGCTCACGAGCACCCTGCGCGAGACGCTGATCCGGTCTGCACCCTCGCGCATTGTGACCACGGCATCGGAAGCGTCCCGCCATCACGGAAAGATCGAACTGACGGGCGATATGTTCGCGCCCACGCGGTTTTCCCGGCTAGGCTCCTCACGGATCTACGGACGGACGAAACTGCTTGACATCATGTTATCCCTCGAACTTTCGCGGCAGCTGGAAGGAACCGGCGTGGCAGTGAACTGCCTGGACCCAGGTTTTAATGTCACTGGTCTGGGGCGCGAGCTGAGCTTTGCGCCAATGCTCGAACGGATCCTGACGAGGCTGAAGATTGGCGATCCCCGTCGAGGCGCGGGCATCATCGTTCGTCTCGCCATGGATGCTGAGTTCGGGACCGCTACGGGCGGATATTTCTCGGTGAAGGATGCAACGCCGCTGGAGCCTGTCTCGCCCGCCGACGACCCGAATGCGCGGCAGGCATTGTGGGCCATAACCCACGAGGTGCTTGGGGCGATTTCCTGAGGCGGACGAGGCTTCGCGGCTGAAAGGACCCGACGAGCGTGCCTGGAGTCCTGCAGGAGCGCGTACGAAGCGGAACACTGACAAAGGCCCGGAAAACCGGGGCATTTTGACGTCTATTGCCGACCTACCGATGCTATATCAGAGCCGTGGGTCCGGCCCTTCTGAAGTTGGATCGGCAATTGGCGCGAATTGCTGCGATCCTTCTGCGCTCAACAATTCGGCACGTATCTTGCCGACGACGGAGTCGATGAAAGCAGAAACCGCCAGTGGCAAGTGAGCCCGGTTGGGGTAGACGACGCTCATGCCGAGATTGCGGCGCATGTATTGGGGCAACACCGGCACCAGTCGGCCAGCCGCGAAATCGGCTGTGCCCAGGATTGGTGTCAACGCGATGCCGAGGCCTGCTATAGCCGCCTTTCGGATCGCCTGTGCGGTATTCGCCATCACGCGGCCGGTGACGGTCACCTCCTCCTCGGGTCCGTCGGGACCTTGAAGGCGCCAGGTCGCATAGTCCCGGGCCTGTGGCATAAACAGACAGTCATGACGGGTCAGCTCCTGCAATGTGGCAGGCGTCCCGCGCGCGGCAAGGTAGGAGGGGCTGGCGACAAGTCCGAACGAGCGGGTTTGGATCTTGCGCACAACATAGTTCGGACCACGGGTTGCGTTCCCTCGGAAGGCGACATCGATGCCTTCTTCGATAAGGTCAGCCGTGGCGTCGCTTAACACGAACTCGATACGCACTTGTGGGTGCGAGGCCAGGAATTCGGCTATCCATTCCATTTTGTAGAAGTCGAAGAAGTCGGCGGGCATCGCCACACGTATCAGCCCCCTGGGCACCCGCGCGCCGGCAATCAGATCCTCTCCCGCTTGTTGCAGTCCGTCCACGGCCGCAGCGCTATTATCGTAGAGTTCATGTCCGGCATCGGTGAGTTTCAGCTTCCGGGTGGATCGCTGCATGAGCCGGGCGCCGAGCTGCTCTTCCAATTCCTGAATGCGCCGGCTGACCGTATTGGCGGGGATCCCCAAACGACGTCCGGCCTCCGCGAAACTGCCAAAGCGAACAACCTGCACGAACAGGCCGATGTCGTTCAGGTCGAGCATCGATATTCCTTCTAAAAATGGGGGAGTTAAATCCAATAGCCCCGCCTAGTCAATTAAATATGCGGCGAGCATTTTAGGGACAGCGGGAATTGCACGCAGTCCCGATTGTTCGACAAGCCTGAAAGGAAGCACCCACATGTCCAAGAACCCACATATCGGCATCGTCGTCGGCTCGACGCGAGAGGGCCGCTTCAGCGAGCGGGCGGCCGCATGGTTTCACAAGATTGCCGCTCGGCGCAGCGATCTCAGCGTCGAAATTGTCGACCTGCGCGACTACCCGATGCCATTCTTCGATGAGCCGGCATCGCCGGCCTGGATGCAGCCGAAGGATCACGTCGCAGAGCGTTGGGCGGCGAAGCTGGCCGCGTTGGACGGGTTCGTCTTCGTCACGCCGGAATACAATCACGGATACAGCGCAGTGCTGAAGAACGCGCTGGACTATGCCTTCCAGCAATTCAACCGCAAGCCGGCCGCCTTCGTCGGGTATGGCGGCGTCGGGGCCGCACGCGCCATCGAGCAACTGCGCATGGTTGCCGTCGAACTTCAGATGGCGCCGATCCCCAAGTCCGTGAACATCGGCATGGCCGAGTTCCTTGGCATCTGGCAGCAGGGCAAGGATTTCGCGGATTTTCCGCATCTCGAACAGGCGGCGGGCGTTCTGTTGGATGACTTTTCCTGGTGGAGCCACACGCTGCAGACAGGGCGTCAGGCCACATCCGCACTGGCTTCAGTCGGCTGAACGCGTTGGGTCGCCGCTCGGCCCAACCGGCGGCGGCCCAATCTGGTCCAGTGAAAGGGGATTGGTCATCAGTCGGAAGCTTGCTGTCGTCGTCACGGGAGCCACAGGCCAACAAGGCGGCGCTGTCGCGAAGAACCTGCTGGAGCGCGGCCACGAGGTTCGCGCCGTCACGCGCAATACCGACTCCGCGAAGGCAAGGAAGCTCGCAAACGCTGGCGCCACACTCTTCCGCGCCTCACTCGAAGCCACGGCCACGCTCACCAAGGCGCTCGAAGGAGCGACCTCTCTCTTCGTGATGACGACGCCATTCGAAGGAGGTCCGCAAGCCGAGACGCGGCAGGGCAACTCCGCCGCGGACGCATCCAAGGCCGCAGGCGTACACCTCGTCTTCAACTCGGTCGGCTCTGCCAATCGACAGACGGGCGTCCCGCACTTCGACAGCAAGTACGAGGTCGAAAAGCACATCGCCGAGATCGGCGTGCGTGCCACGGTCCTGACAGCGTACACGTCCCTGCGCGCCGTGCTTGCCGAGCACACTACCTTCGACCCGAAGGTGGGTGCGGCCCTCACCCTCGCGGCTGCGGCCGGGGTCGGCAACGCCTACATGACCCGTATCGCCAGTCGGCTCGCCCAGATGAATGGCTGGACCGAAGAGCAGGTCGGTGCCTTAAAAACGGGCACCTCGACAAACGACGTCAAAATCGATGTGCTCGCCGGCCTGGCCAGGGAAGCGGCTGCCAATTCGGGAAACGTCGCCGACGTCACCTGGAAGGCCGCTCAATTCGCCGGCTGGAGCGATGAGCAACTAGCCGACGTGTTTGCTTACGTGGGGGCGACGGTATTTACGGGGTACTTCCTCAATTACGCACAAACGGATTTGGATGTCTAAGTGCGTCAAGGGGTCTGCGGAAGGTCATTCCTTCAACCGCGGTCGATGACATCGTTGAGAGATCCAACAGAGTAGCGACATGGTGAGGCCACTCATTCGCATAGGGGGTAGGTCCAGACGTCTGCCCGACGAGCGGTCGTGCGGTCTCCGTCGAGCCGCAGCGATCGCACCTTCGGGCGACAAAATGACAGCGACCATCCGCTTAGCTCGACTTCTGTGCGCTCTGAGGAGAATAGAAAAGGCCGATCAGGAGCAACAAAGAGGCTGGCAAGAGCATGCCGGCAACGCCAACCGTGACTTGCGCAAACGCGCCGGCGGCGCACCCTAGCACAAAGCCAAGCACCAGGATGATCGACGTCAATGATTGCCCCCACTCTTCCGGCTTCTCGGTGTAGCCGATGAGGCGACGAGCAGCGGCGGTGGCGAGCCCGGCGATGTTGCCTGTCATCAGCGAGAACGGCGGGCCGAGCCTGGTGTCGAGACGCTCGATGGCCGTCAACATCCCCATCGCGACGACGGCGAGAAGTGCACAGGCGGATACCGGCCCGGCATCGAAGATTGCAAGAAGAGCGGACATCGCGAACGCGGCTGCGGCGACCATGAGCGTCCAGAACGTCGCGCGTTCGAGAGGCTTGATCGAGGTGACCATGATCGCCGCCAAACCCGCGCCCACCATGAAGAGAGGGAATGACATGATCTGAAGACCACGCAAACCACCTTTTTCGTGACCGACCAGCCCCAGCCCGAGGAGCACGACATTGCCGGTGACCAGTCCAACGAAAAGGCCGCCCAAATGAATGAAGAAGAGCGCGTCCGCGAATCCGGAGACGAATGCCAGTACCAGTGAATTGCTTTTCCCGCGAAGTATATTCAGCATTGTCTGCGGTGACCCCTATTGGTTGAGACTGATTCCGGCCCTTCTTGCAAAGCGGGCGCAGCAAGCGATCCACGCTTGTCCTCCGACGACGGCCGGGTGAGGCGATTTAACGACGCTATTCAGGTGCTGCGTGCTTTCTCCTTAATACCGGTCCGGTGCTCCAACGTGTGCTCGAAAGTGAAATCGAACCCTGTGGTCAGGGCCTCCACCTCCCTGGTGCGTCTCGACGACAAACCAGGGAGGCGACCGGTGATGATTATTTTGCGGGGTTCGGGCCAATCCGCTTGCCGTGGGTGACGCGTTCAGCGGCCTTGTGGACCATGGTGTAGGCATAATCGATGCCCATTCCGTAGGCGCCGGAATGCTCCTTCACCAGTGTGGTAACCGCGTCATAGGTTTCCTTCCGCGCCCAGTCGCGCTGCCACTCAAGGAGGACCTGCTGCCAGGTCACCGGAATGACGCCGGCTTGAACCATGCGGTCCATTGCGTATTTGTGTGCGTCGGCCGAAGTGCCGCCGGAAGCGTCGGCAACCATGTAGATTTCGTAGTCCGGAACATCGCGGAGAGCCGAGAGTGCGAAGGTCGTGTTGCAGACTTCGGTCCACAGACCTGACACGACAATCTTCTTGCGGCCGTTCGCAGCATTCTTCGCCAGCGCATCGCGGACGTTCTGATCGTCCCAGGAGTTCATCGAAGTGCGCTCGAGGATGTCGTTTTCCGGGAAGACGGCGAGCAGTTCGGGATAGGTGTGGCCGGAGAAGGATTCGGTCTCGACGGTGGTGATCGTCGTCGGAATATCGAAGACCTTGGCGGCCTTGGCGAGGCCCACGACATTGTTCTTCAGCACCTGGCGGTCGATCGACTGCACGCCGAAAGCCATCTGCGGCTGCTGGTCGATGAAGATGAGCTGGCTGTTTTGCGGGGTCAGGACTTCGAGTTTGCTGGACATGGGTTATCTCCTCTTTGAGTTGGTGGGAAGCAGGGCGTCTGCCGCCGCCTTCGCCGGTTTCTGCGGTAAACTTGTTTGGTGAGAATAGGTGTAGTCCCGTTGATTGCGTCGAGTAATTGCAATAAAAATTGCGAATGAATTGCGTTTTTGGAAATAATCAAGATGAACGACTAGAAGGCCCTGCGCATCTTCCTGCTTGCCGCCGAAAAACGAAATTTTGCCCAGGTAGCGCGGGAGCTCAACTTGGCGCCCGCCGCGATCACACGGGCCATTTCCACTCTGGAAGACGATCTCGGCATCCAGCTTTTCGTGCGCACGACGCGGCAGGTGTCGCTGACGACGGACGGGGCGATCTTCGCCGCACAGGTCCAGCCCGCCATGCCGGCGCTCGAAACGGCGCGCAATGACGTGATCGACGCCCACAAGGCGGATCAGGGGCGGCTTCGCATCAGCGCGCCGACCTGGTTTGGCAACAGTATGTGCCTGCCTTCGTGGCGACGCTGCAGTAAGCCACGCAAACTCATGGGCAGCCAACCCTCCTTCTCTGGCGGTCATCATCTTAACGTGGGGCGAGTGCCACCACCCTCATCGGATCTGCTGCCATTCGAAGCTGCGAACGCGGTCGAGGATATCCCCTTGTAATAGGCGCCACGCTTCGGCGTCGGATGGTTCACAACGACCTTCGCCCAAGAGGGGCGGGCCTTGCCCGTTGCTGGGGCACGGTCATCGCCGAGAGCGACAGATGAACAGATCAAGATTGAGACTGCCGCTATTGCGGCAGGTCCGGCCATGTTTTTCATTCTTTGATCCTTTGCGGGAGTTTAACTAACGATGCCGTGCGTTCCTCTGTCGCTGAACGGCCCTGCAGGCGCAGCCGAGCGCGCCGAAGAAGCCCTTGAGATCGGCGATCGGCAGGCGTGATGTCCAGGCGCCGGCGCCTTCCGGACCGCCCCAGGCGGCATAGCCACCGAAGGTCCTGACCGGTGACCAGTCGGGCATGACGGCGGCGTGACTGTCAGGATCATCGGCTTCTCCCCGAGTAATTGCCGGTTGCGGAAGTGGTTCCCCGATATTGCTTCTATCCCGCTGCAGGTTCTTGTCCGGAATGTCTGCTTTTTGAAGATTCTCCCGTTTACCCGCAACGAAGGGAAACTCGGCGGACGGCAGGGATACATCGTTCACATAACGGTGATTGCGCTCAACGCTGATGGCGCTGCCGGCATTCCGGCGTGGTGCCGACCACACGCGAGAAGGCGCGCGTGAAGTGGCTTTGGTCGGCAAAGCCACACGCCATTGCAATCTCGGCGATTGGCAGCGGTGAGGAGACGAGCAGGTCGCGAGCCTTATCGCGCGCGTTGGCCGGGCACGGTGCCAAGCCTTCGCGATCGGATCTCCGTATGATGGAGATTGTGGATGCGCCGACGATCGATCGGCGAATGGCGTTCGGCTCCTGGGTGCTTTCCGGGGCGGCCTCCCTATCGTACGACTCCCAACTAACAGGCGAACGAAAGACTGGCCAAGTTCTTCGTTCAAGCAATTGGACTAATGGAGGCACCCCCGCCGCCAGACCGAAGGCGTAACGCCCGTTTCGCCGACAAATGCCTTTGCGAAATGTTCAAGGCTGCCGAATCCGCACGCGCAGGCAATGTCCTCCAGCGAGAGGGTATGATTGGCGAGGTACGCCTTGGCCCTGTCGATCCGTGTGGCGATTGGCAACAGCGGGGTGCCGAGATCTTCCCGCAGGAACACCCTTGCCGCCTTTCCACCGCTCGCCTCAATCGGCTCGCCATACCGGTGCAGGAGGTGGGCGCAGATAGCGACTGCTACAGGCCCCAGGGGCGCCGGTGAAGGCGCTTTTCCGCTACCGGCGAAAAATGCCAGCAGCGCCGTACCGAGATTGCAGAGCACCGAATCCGGTTCGCCACGACGGCACACCAGGCGGCGTGGTCCGGTGTCCGGCGATAGCTCCGCCGTCTCGCCGAACAGGGCCTTGGGTAGCACGAAGGCCAGCGAGCGCAGTCGACTGTTGAGGCGAATGGCCGCCCCGTCCCCGAGATCGACGATGCAGATCGTGCCACGCCCAAAGCGGCGAACCGGAGCGCAGGAGCCGTCTGACCGGATGTCTGCGTGTTCGGCGTCCTCTAGATAGAGCATGAGAAAGTAGGACTCGCAGGCCGGAAGTCGAACGTCGTTTGCGTCACCCGCCCAAAGCTCCCGGCAAATGCTGGTCACGGAAAAGCTCGCGGCGCGGATTGGTACGGTGGTCAGGCACGGGGCTTCAGGCGTCCCGAAGCAGACGCCCACGCATGCCATGTCTTTACTATATAAGCTCAAACGACAATCTCTTCGCGACTTCTATGGAACGAACCTACCGAAACAAGGCCGGATCTATTCCTAGACTTTATTCCAGCCTGTGTTCGCGTGCAACGTGAACGCGAATCGGATTCGCATTCTGCGGGTTTCACACGAGCGCTCCCAAATGCGGCTTTCAAGCTCGGCGACAGTCGGCGCAACCGTGCTGCCGTAGCGGATCGCATACGTACTCCTATTCCTCGTGCTCGGCCGTGGGTCGAGAGTCGGGCGTACCTCAATCTGCCATGAAGTGACTGCTCGCTGGTGGCGCAACGTGGCGGATCGCGCTACGTGGTGGACTTGTCCATGCTGTCGCCACGGACTTGGATCGGGCCCTTCTGAGCTGAGGTGCCCAGCACCGCGTGGAGTGCCGGGTCGTTCTGGCGCAGGCGTTCGTCGATCCATCGGATGGCCCAATCGTGGGCCCCGGCAAACAATTCGGAATGCCGGCTCCAATCCATGAAGCTCACCGCGCTCGAACCCGGCGGACAAACCAAGACATCCTCTGGGCCAATGGCAATGTCCTGCGGCCGGTGTGCCAGCATGCTCGCAGCAATCACCTGAATCATGCTGGGCACCTTTGGCAAGCTGGCGCGACCGAAAGGGTTTAGCCAGGCGAGCGCCAACTCGGAAGCTCCGGGGATGCGGTCATAGTCGATGTGGTATTTCTGTGGACCACCTGACTCCAAGCTCGCGACGACATTGGGCCCGGTCTTGAGTTCCTTCATCTGTTCGAGCGGCAGATTGTTCATGATCGCGCCATCCACGAGCATATCGCCGTCACCCGTAAAGAATGGCGGCAGGACACCGGGGATCGAGCCTGACGCGCGAACCGCCTGCCAGAGCTTTCCGCGGCGATGAACATGAGGCTGACGAGTGCTGAGATTGGTCGAAAGCGCAAAGAACGGAAGCCACAGATCCTCAATCAGAACGTCGCCGTACTCGGCCTGAAGGGCCTGATCGAACACCTTGTGATCCAGGAGAGCGAAATGCGGCAGGGTGGGACGGCGAAACGCTCTGCCCTTGATGAATATGTTGTGCGTGCCTTGGTCTATCTCATCGGCATTCAGCCCTCTGGCGAAACCGGCCATCATTGCCGCTCCGGAACTTGTCCCACCGAGATAGTCGAAGCAAGCGCCCGCCTCGACGAAGGCCTTGCAAACACCAAGATGCGTACAGCCGAGGGACCCGCCCCCCGCCGCTACGAAGCCCCTTGCCTTGCCGGAAAAGAATCGAACCAGGCGTTGGATGTCAGACCCGTCCCCCAGTGCAACATGGTGATGATGGCCAACATGAGGACGCTCGTTTAGCCATTTCGCCGTACCAGAAACCGTTGCCGAGCGTTTGTCGTGAATGAGGATGAGCCGCGCGGTCGAGGGTGAATGAACCGATAGCGCCAATTCCTCGGACCGGTTCAGGCGGGGCGAGCAGGACGCGTCGGCGAGCAGCAGGACGCTATCCGCCTGGCGAATGCAGACCCGTGTCCATTCACTGGGCTCTTCATCGGCGACATAGACGATGATCTCGGTCTTGGCCTCGAGTTCGTTCAACCAGTTGAGAACCGACTGATCGTCGATCGGACGACCGGCGAACCGCGCTTCAATGTCAGGCCGGGCAAGGAACTCAGCGCGCATTCCCGCCGCGAACGCCGCTCGCAGGTGACGGATGAAAACTGGTGAAATGCGACTTCCGCCAGCTGGAATGATCGCAAGCGTTCGGATCTTGGCAGGTTCCTTTGGGCGCGACGAATTCGGAGACTGCATGGCGAACCGGCGCGCGAGAAACGTGGTGACCGCCTGCCGCAGGCTTGGCAAAGCTTTGGCCGCCTTCTCGAACTGGCTGCCGCGGATTTCAAGGACGATCGAATCGCGGGCAGCCAGCACGGTCGCCATGCGGGGCAGCCCTGCAAAAAAACCGACCTCACCGACGAGCTCGCCCTGGCCGATCTCGGCGACCGCGCCAGCATAGTCTTCCTTGTGCACCGTAAAGCGGCCCGATAGCACGATAAAGAACCGATCCGATGGCTCACCTTCGCGAACCAGAGCCTCCCCACGTCGCAATATCCGCCTGTCGGATTCGGCAGCCAAAGCCTCGAGTGCCGCCAAAGACGCCCGATCGAACATCAATGTCGCCGACAATAATCTCGCCGCAAGGGACTCGACGGAAGACATTTGCACCACTCCTCGAGACGCGATCGCTCCCACCAACAATAATGCGTTTCGCTCAAATGCGCTTCAAGGCGCAGTGGCTCAAAAAAAGCGATGCCACCCCTGTGGCAGCCAAGTTTGTAATCCGCCCTACCGCAAAGCAGACGGGTCGATCGTGGATGTCAGCCTCGTGATTGATGGACGAATGACGTCGTCGGCCGAGGGGAGACTGCTGGCAATGTGATGAAGATGCCGATCGTGGAGTTGCACACAATCGGCGCAAGAAGCCGCCGCTACAGTCGTGCTTGCCGTCGCGAAGGGCACGATGACCAAGGCCATCAGAACGCTTACCATGCGGCCGGGGCTGCCCTCGTCCGAGAGCACTTAATTCAAGGCATCACGGATGGCATGTATCGCACTTAGTGCCGTCCGCGTCCGATCCGTGCTGAGGAACTGTGGCCAACTTGAGAGGATCACAGCGGCGAAGTCGCCTTCCGGGTCGATATAGATCAACTGACCGAACACGCCGCGTGCCATATAGGCGCGTCTTTTCTGGTCCTCGATCCAAAACTGGTTATGATAACTGCCGCGCGGTAAGGTCTGGCAATAGTTGTCTCCAAGTGGGTACGATTTTCCGTGGCGAGTTTCTTCGATCCATCTTGAGGGAACAACCTGCCGACCACCAATGTTGCCTTGCCCGAGGTGCAACAATGCGAAGCGTCCGTAGTCACGCAGCGTGGCATTGAAACCGCCGTCACCAAGCGCATAGCCTGCGGGATCCACAGTGAAATAGGCATCTTCCTCAGCCCCCATACGCGACCACAATTCGCGGCTTACGAGCTCAGATAGCATCAGACCGCTTACCCGCTGAAGAACGAAGGCGAGTGCGTCTGTTTCGATAGAGCGATAGCGGAACGAAGCCCCGTGCGGGCATTCGGCCTCCTTTAGCGTGAGGATCAATTCCCAAACGTTCTTCGGCCAGTCTGGCTGATGTCCGTCTTTCCAACCGCTTGCGACATCCAACTGCGCCATGTGGGAATCGTGGGCAGTGTAGGTTTCGTCGAATACCACGCCACTGGTCATATCCAGCACATGCTGAACGGTAGCACCCCGGTACGCTGTGGTTTCGAGTTCGGGGAGATACTGGGTGAGTGGAGCGGCCGGATCGATTTCACCGCGTTCGATAAGAATGCCTGCCACGGTGCCGACAATGGATTTGGCCACCGATTGCGAGAGGTGCGGCGTCCTGGCGGTCATGCCGCTGAGATATCTCTCCGCGACCACTTTCCCGCGGTGCAGAACGAGAAACGCGTCGGTATACTGCGCTTGCATGAAGTTAGCGACCGTCCGGCGGGTCCCGTCCAGCTCGAACTCAACGCGATCAATATCCTGATGCGCACTGAGCATTTCCGTTGGTCCACCCTGACCTCGCCAGACCTGTGCTGTGGGCACGATCGAACGCACGTTCTGGAAGGTCCAGCGATTCCACGGCGCGCGATCCCACTCCGCCCGCGGGACAAGGGGTGCGCCGGGTTTGTTGGGATCACGGAAGGTTAGCGTAGAGCTCGATGTCATCAGTACTTCTTTCGCATTTCCTTGATAATACTAGTCTTTTCGCCTTAGGTACGATCCGCCGACGAACTCGCCGAACAACTGACCCATCTCGCTCATTGTCGCAAAATTGCGCTTCGCCTTGGGGCCGAGCTTCACCGCCACAGAGTCGATCATGAGGTTGAGGATCACTCCAAGGCTCGCCGTCGAGTCCCAGAAGGTTTTCACGTGTGTGTGCCCCTCAAAGACAAGCGGCGTGTAGGTGAAGCCCCAATGACTGTAGCGGTCGGTCACAATGATGAGTGGAATTCCGAATGCCTTGAGCTTGTCAGCCAACTTGATCCCTCGGGCGGCATAGGCCGCAGTATCAACCAGTACAACCACGCTCTGTTTGGGGTCGCTTGAGAGGACTTCGCCAAAGGTGCCTGTAGCGTTGTCGGCGAAGAGAACGTTTGGGCGCGCCCATAGCAGACGGCTCGAGAAATCCATCGCCAAACCTTTGGACGCCTGGAATCCGACGACATAGACGTGGCGGGTCTTGGCAAGAAGCGTTGCGGCCTCATCCCATTGTTCAGTCGCAGTCAGCCCATACGCCTTCACGATCGCGTCCAGCTCGAGTTTCAAGCTCTCTTGGAGTTCCTGTTGTCGGCTGTTGCGGACCTGGAAACGCGCCATGTAGTCATCGACTTCTCCGTCTCTCTCTACAACAGAGCTGCGCATCCGGTTCTTCAGATCGCGAAGATTTTCAAAGCCAAGAGATCGTACGAAACGCGTCACCGTCATCTCGCTCACGCCTACTGCGCGCGCGATGGTGCTGCCCGTCTCAAAGGGCAACAATTGAACATTATCGAGCATGTAGACAGCGAGGCTCTGCTCCGAGGGAGAGAATTCGTTCATGCGCGCGCGGAGGATCGCTTCAATGTCGATCTTCTCCGCACCAGCCTCGTTCGAGCTTTCGTCATTGGCAAATGTCACTGTCATCACTCCCGCATGCTACCTGCAAAGACAGGGGGAAATCCTTGCCCCCATATGCCGTTGTTACGATCCAGACCTTCTTCGAGCTGGCGTCCGACAGCAAGCAGCAAGTCCTCGCGCCCGAACCGGGCCACCAGCTGGCTGCCGATAGGGATTCCGCCTGAGGATGTTCCCGTCGGAAGCGAGATTGCTGGCTGACCAGTGCCATTGAAAAGAGCTGTAAACGTTTCCTTCGGTTCGAGGTCGGCGAAGACATCGTCCGCATCGATTTCCGGCCGCGCGGGGTCAAATGTCCCCACGATCTCCGGCAGAATGGCGCTGGTCGGCGTCAAGAGGAGATCGTATTGATTGAAGAAGCGGCCGATTTGGCGCGTCACATCGTCATAAGTGGCAAGCGCACCGATCAGTTCCGCGCCGCTAAGCGTCGTTCCGTAGCGATGCAAGGCCAGGACAGTGGTGCCAACAGTTTCAGGGCCGAGCTTCCTTTGCATGTGTTCTGCAATTTTCGACAATCCCGAAGCGCTATCGGCTGCCCAGATGATTTTCTGTGCATGGAGAAACGCGGCGTAGTCGAATTCTGGCCGCGCTTCCACGACGTGATGACCAAGGGCAGCTAACAGTCCCGCCGTCATTCTTACAGCGTTCACGACTTCGGGATCACATTGGAACCCCGACCAGGAGTCTGTGCAGAGTGCGATGCGCAAGCCCTTCGGCGGACGCTGAATTGTCTCGCTATAGCTGCTGGTCGGCCTGCAAATCTCGTATCCATCCCCAGCGTCAGGGCCATTGGATAGATCCAGCAGGAGGGCCGTGTCGCGAATTGATCTTGTCAACATGAATGCCGTGGCGAGTCCCAGAAGCGGAGCGTTGGCGCGTGGAGATCCGGTAATGCGCCCGCGTGAGGGTTTGAGCCCGATCAGTCCACAGAAGGAGGCGGGATTGCGGATCGATCCGCCACCGTCGCTGCCCTGCGCGAATGGCACAATGCCCGCTGCAACTGCCGCGGCCGCACCGCCGCTTGACCCCGCGACGCCGCGCTTGGGATCCCATGGATTAGAGGTGTTGCCGTAGAGCAGCGTTTCTGTCGTTGCGGCCACGCCGAACTCCGAGCTGGTCGTACGGCCGACATTGACCAGGCCCGCGTTTCTAAGTCGTTCCCAATAAACGGCGTCCTGCGTCGCCCGGTTTCCCTCAGCAAGCCGACTGCCGAACTCGGCAGGGCGCCCCGCCTCGACCGGAAAGTCCTTTGTCAGTGTCGGGATCCCGTAGAACGGGCCCGGGCCCGGCTTCTCCGGAAGGCAATCCAAGGCGTCGGAGTACAGTTCTATGACGGCATTGATCTTTGAGTTCACTGCCGCCACCGAGCTCGTAATGCACCGCCCCAAATCTCTCGGGCTTACGTCACCCTTTGCCAAGAGTTGCGCAAGGCCGACGCCATCGTAGGTGACGTACTCATCGAGGCGCATGGCACATTCCTTGTCTTGCATGGGGCTTTAGGTGGGTGACTGAACCGACAAGCTCGCGGGTGTAGCTATCTTGTGGCTTGTTCAGGACCTGTTGTGTCGGGCCGCTCTCAACGATCCTGCCTCCCTTAAAGACATAGACCCGTTGGCAAATGCTGTTGACGACGCCGAGATCGTGGGAAATGTAGAGCAATGCGAGTTGCCGCTCGCGCTGAAGTCTGCCCAGGAGTTCCAGGATTTGTGCCTGTGTTGTCACGTCCAAAGCGGACGTGATTTCGTCTGCGATCAACAATTCTGGCTCTAGCGAGAGTGCCCTGGCCAAGCCGACACGCTGGCATTGGCCGCCAGATAGCTGTCGGGGGCGACGCTCTCGCAACGCCCTCGGCAGCTCGACCATCTCCAGAAGGTCGTCTGCGCGCATTAGAGCCGAGCGTCGGTCTGACAGGCCGTGCCTCCATATCGGCTCGGCGACGGCGTCCCGGACACTCATTCGGGGGTTGAGGGAGTCGTACGGATTCTGGAAAACCATTTGCACGCGCCGTTGGAAACGCATGAGCTCCGCGCCGCTCAACTCATGCACATCGCTGCCATCGAAACTGATCGCGCCATTGCTCGGCTTGTTCTGCCGTACAATCGCCCGCGCGAGCGTGCTCTTGCCCGATCCGCTTTCGCCGACGATGCCCACCGTTTCTCCGGCGCTGACCTGAAGATCGACTTCGTTCAGGGCAAGGAATGGGATTCGTTTGGATGCCGAACCGGTTAGGAGATTGCCTCGCGGCACGAACGACACGGAAAGCTTGTCAACGCTGATCAGGGGGATGGACCGCGATGCAGGCGCTGGATCACCGGTGTTGCTCCAGCCGTTTGGCTGCGACGCGATCAGGAGCTGTGTGTAGCTGCTTTTGGGGCGGTTAATGATCTCCTCAGTCGGGCCCTGTTCAACAATTTCTCCGTTGCGCATGACGATCACGCGCGAGCAGGTGCTGGCGATTGCGGCCAGATCATGAGAAATCAGGATGATCGACAAGCCGCGATTTCGGTTCAGATCGCGCAGAAGCTTAAGGATGCGCGCCTGGACAGTAACGTCTAGTGCTGTGGTCGGCTCGTCGGCGATCAGTAGCTTCGGTCCACAGCCGATTGCAGCGGCGATCATGGCCCGCTGTTTCATTCCGCCGGAGAATTCGTGCGGATAAGAACGCGATCGCGCGTGCGCATCTTGGATGCCAACATCCTCAAGCAGTTGGATTGTCCGCCGCTCTCCTTCGCGCTTCGATATTCCCAGATGCCGCACCATCGGTGCTGCGACTTGCTTGCCGATGCGACGGAGCGGGTCGAGATGTGAAGCGGGGTTCTGGAAGATCATACCGAGTTCGCGGCCGCGGATCGAGCACCAGTCAGGCTCGCCAAGTTCGAGGAGGCTTCGCCCCTCCAACCGGACAGCGCCCATTGTTGTTGCTGTTCTGGGAAGAATGCCCATGAGCGCGCGGCACGTGAGGGACTTCCCAGACCCGCTTTCCCCGACGATGCCGAGGATTTCGCCAGCATTGACACTAAACGACACTCCTTTCACAGTCTCGAGGGATCCGAAGGAGATCGACAGGTTTTCAACCTCCATCAATGGTGAGAGCTTGCTTGCCATGCTCATGCGGCCACCTCTCGACGCTGCCATTGACCGAGACCGTCTCCGAGAAAGGCGAAGCCCAGTCCGAGTGAAATTGCCGCGAGACCTGGGAAGAGGCAGATCCACCATGCTTGCTGGATGAACGCCTGTCCGTCGGCAATGATGACGCCCCATTCTGCGAGCGGCGGCTGAGCGCCCATGCCGAGATAGCCAAAGCTCGCCCCGGCCAGCATGACAAGTACGGCGTCGCTCACGGCATAGGCAATGACTGGCCCGATTGCGTTCGGCAGAACGTGTTGGAAAAGGACCGCTCGTCTCGGGTAGCCGAGGCATTCGGCGGCGCGGACGAATTCGCTTTCGCGAACCGTCAGGACTTCAGCTCTGACAAGACGCGCGTAGCTGACCCAGCCGACGATCGTCAGTGCGATGATAAAATTGACGAGGCCCGGTCCGATCACGCCGACGATAGCCAGAACCAAGACAAAAAATGGAAAGGCGACCGTAAGGTCATAGACCCGCATGAAGACGCTATCGACCATGCCTCCGAAGTAACCGCTGAAGAGCCCGACGATGGTGCCGATTACAAGCGGAGGCAGGACGCCGATGACACAAAGAAACAGGTCCACGCGCGCTGCGTAAATGACACGGGAGAAAACGTCGCGACCTACCTGATCGGTTCCAAACCAATGATCTGCACTGGGCGCTGTCAGCATACTGGCGATGTCGATCGTGTCCGGGTCGTATGGCGCGATCAGGGGAGCGGCCAAGGCGATGAACAACCAGCCGCCAAGAATGGCGATCGCCAGCACCATCATCGGTGAGAGCTGCGTTGTGAATGCAACGATCCCTGATAAAGCAGGTGATTTCAACATTGTGGTACCTCAGAGCCGGATTCGGGGATCGATCAAAGCCGAAACAAGATCGACGGCTAGCGTTATGAATACGGTGGAGAAGGCAAAAACGAGCGTGAGCCCTTGCACCACATAGTAGTCACGGCCGAGGAGTGCGCCGACCATCAGCGAGCCGAGGCCAGGTATAGCGTAGACCGTTTCAACGATGATGGCTCCGCCGATCATGAAGGCGACCATAACGCCCAGAAGGTTGAGCGTCGGAAGAACGGCGTTGGGCAGGATGGTTTTCCAGAAGATCTCCCGCTCGCTTGCACCTTGAGCACGCGCCGCGGTTACGAAGTCGGCCGTGGTCTTTTCGATCAGCGCAGCGCGGAGACTCTGGGTCAGCACCGGAACAAGCCAGATCGCCGTCGACATCGCAGGCAGAAACAAATGGTGCAGATGCTCGGCAAAGGTCTCGCCGTAGCCTGAAACAGGAAACCATCCCAACGAAACACCGAAGAAGCGCGACATCATGATACCCAGCCAGAAAACCGGAATGGTGAGGCCGATGATGCCGATGATCCGAATGGTCTGGTCGGCGGCACCTCCTGGTTCGCGGGCGCTGGCGATCGCCAACGCAATTGTTGGCGGAACGGCCAGTGTCACGACGTAACCCGTAAGGAACAAGGTTGGCCACATGAACTGCAAAATGAGTTCGCTTACCGGCCGCTGGAATCGCAATGATTGACCGATGTCACCTCCAAGTAGATTGATGGTGTAGGTCAGGTACTGCCGCCAGAGTGGCTGATCCAAACCATAGTGCGAACGAATGGCCGCGATCGTTTCGGGGCTCGCACGGTCGCCTGCAAGGAGACGGGCGGGATCGCCGGGCGCGAGGTGCAGCAGCAGGAAGGTGACGATGCTGATCCCGACCATCACGGCAAGCAACTGCAGCATGCGCCGCGATATGAGTGACAGAAAGTTCAATCTGGTTCCTCCGGTGAGAGGGAAGGGCAGCACACCAAAGCGCCGCCGCCCCGCCTGATCTCATCTACTTGGCGACCGTCGTATCTTCGAGGGTCCACTGGAGGGAGGGGGTAAGCTTGATGCCTTCGAGGTTCTTCGAGTAGGCGACCGCGTTCGGCGCATAGAACAGAGGAATCTGAGACACCTCTTCGGTCGTGATCCTCTGGATCTCCTTATAGATCTCCGCTCGCTTCTGGAGATCGGTCTCCATGGTGCCCTGCGCAACCAACTCGTCGACCTTCGGGTTGGCGTAGAAGGTGTTGTAGGAGTTGGAGCCGCAAGTGCCGCAGACTGCCCAGCGAACAGCCAGATCGGGATCGGGCGTCTCGTTATACCACCAGTTTGCCGCCGCATCGTAGTCGCCCTTGGCGGTTGCATCCCACCAAGCGCCGGAGTCAACGTTTACAATGACTGGCTTCAGTCCGATGGCCTGCCACTGTGCCTGCAACAGCAACGCCATCTGCTGCTCGGTCGCGCCCGATGTGGCGAGGATCTTCACCTCGTGTCCGGACATTCCAGACTCAATCAGTAACTGCTTTGCCTTCGCAGAATCAAAGGGGATGCCAGGGTTGTCCTTGTCGTGGAAATCGATACTGCCTGGCAGGGTCGTGTTGGCGGGTTCTGCGTAACCCCGCGTGATCGCTTTTGCCATTGCTTTGTTGTCAATCGCATAGGCTGCGGCCTGCCTTGCCTTCATGTTTGAAAACGGCTCGCGCTTGTGGTTCATCAACGTCATATAGATCGTGGTCGAAGGTTCGAGCCGCATATCAATGCTGTCCGTTGCCTTCAGGTCATCAATCTGCGCCCACGGTACTGCGCGCACCACTTCAGCCTCGCCGGCCTTCAACATCGCCGCTCGCGTCTCAGGAGAGGCAACTTCTTTCAGTTCGACGATCGCGTCCGATTTTGGATAGCCGCTGCGCCAATAGTGCTCATTGGGTTGCAGCACGAGCTTATCATTCGGCTTCCATTCCTTGACGGCGTACGGGCCCGATGTCACTGGCGCGCTGCTGAAAGCCTTCTCCGCGCCCTGAGCCTCGACGTCAGCCTTGGAAACAATCCCCATGTTCCAAATTTCGAGATTGCCCAGGAATGGTGCGAACGCAGACTTCAGTCTAATCACCACCGTCTTGGGGTCAGATGCCGTGATGGTCACCACTGCACCGAGCGGGGCGGGATAGGCTGACTGCTTGTCATCGTGGATGCGCGACAGACTGAACACGACGTCATCGGCCGTGATGGTTGTGCCATTCGAGAACTTTGCGTCCCGCAAGCGAAATGTATAAGTGCGGCCATCCTCCGAAATATCCCAGCTTTCAGCCAGTCCTGCTTCAAGTTCGCCGTTTGCGGTGTTGCGCTGCACAAGGCGCGCATAGAGTTGGCCGTATGTCTCGATGTTGCCCGCCGCGGCAGAGCGCAACGGGTCGAGCGTCGTGGTCTTGTACGGGGATACGATCCTGATGAGTTCGGAAGCCGACGCCGGATGAACGGCCAAGACCGAAGCGCCTAGATATAAAGTTGCCGCAACGAGCGGTAGTCTTGTTGCTGTTCCCATTTCCGCGCCTCCCAGCGTCGATTGTTTTTGGTGGTAGTCGGGCTTGTTCGGGTGAGAGTATGTTAGTAATCCAACATTGGTCAATATGAACGATAAAAAAATATCAAATCTTGCGATGAACAGGCATTCAGTAGACTGAACGAGAGCGAGTGTTGGGACCGTTCCACCGCCCAAAGCCGCTGAGCAAAGGCTGTTACGGCGCGCGCGCATGGGTCGCGGGGAGTGATCGGCTGTTAGCCCAGGCGCCTGTCTTGTTGGCATGAAACCTGCGCGAAATCCCGCGTGAATGATTGTCGAATGCGGCCACATGTCGTTTTGGCTTGCGCAGGTGACTTTAGTGAAGCTAAAGTTTTTCCTCAAATCAGGAAAAAGCGGAAAGACGATATGAGCTTCGACGAACGGGTGACGCGGCAGAAGGGCGACGGGCAGTTCCTCATTTCTCCACAATTTCCGCCCGCCGTTTCACTTGGCCGCGCGCTTCGGCAAAGGCGCAAGGAGATCGGCAAGACGATGCGACAGGTCGCGTTTGAGGTTGGGCTCAGCGAGGGCTTCATCAGCCAGATCGAGCGCGGTCTTTCGACGCCGTCGCTGATTTCGCTCTACAACCTTGCCTCTGCCCTCGGCGCCAGCGTGGAGGCCTTTCTGCAGCAGGTACCACATCCCACCTATTCCATGGTCTCGCATGCCAGCGAACGGCACGGTTACAGCATCGAGGCGGAGGAGCGGGTATATCAACTGTTGCAGCGCGGCTTTCCCGATGCTCGGCTCAACAGCTGCATCACGCACATGCCACCCGGCTATGTCTCCGAGTTGACGCGTCACGAAGGTGAGGATTTCCTGTATCTGATCGAGGGCGAGATGCTCTACGAGATCGGTGACAGGCAATACCGACTGACGGCGGGGGACACGCTGCACTTTCCCGCCTCGCTGCCGCATCGCGCCTGCAATGTCGGTCCCGGCGAGGCGAGGGAACTATGGGTCGGAACGACGCGGATCATACCGGAGCGGTGACTGGCCCTTACTGCATGTTTCCTGAAATCCTGTTCGATTTAAAAACATGCGGCAATTCAAAGTGCTACAGCGACCTTTGCGCCTCTAATAAGACGCGCGGCGCTGTAGGTGGTCGTTTCGAGATTGTTTCAGACGAAATTCTCACGAAGGCGATTGACAACCGACCATCATAAACTTTAGCGTGACTAAAGTACCGGAGCGGGAGGTGGAGGTCGCCCGATCCGGTGAACGCCGCCTTGCCGGTTCATGCCTCGTGACAGGGCCAGCCCGCAAGGTGGGACGATCAAGGCCCGTGCAGCTGCGCGGGAATGCAATTCCAGAACAATAACACGGGAGCAGACGGCACCAGGTGAAATCCTGGCCGGCTGAAGGAGGAAACATGCGCGTACAAAGACTGGTAAGCGGAGCGATGGTGGCGCTGGCGCTGGCGACGACTCATGCGCTGGCCGAAACGCCGAAGAACACGCTCGTCGTGGCCGACACCATCGACGACATCATCACGCTCGATCCTGGTGAAGTATCGGAACTCGGCGGCGTTCTCGCCGCGAACCAGATTTATCAGCCGCTGGTGAGCGTCGCGCCCGACGATTCCAGCAAGATCATCGGCGTGCTCGCCGAAACGTGGACGGCCTCGCCCGACGGCAAGACCTATACGTTCAAGATGCGCCCGGGGCTGAAGTTCGCCTCCGGCAATCCGGTGACGGCGAAGGATGCGGAATATTCGCTGCGCCGCGTGGTCCAGATGAAGTCGCGCTCAGCTTTCATCCTTACCCAGTTCGGCTTCACGCCGGAAAACGCCAACGAACGCATCAAGGCGACCGACGACATGACGCTGGTCATCGAGATCGGCGACACCTATGCACCCTCGTTCCTCTACTACTGCCTGTCTTCCTATGTGGGCGGCATCGTCGATTCCAAGCTTGTGCAGGAGCACGAGGTCAGCGGCGACTTCGGCAATGCATGGCTGAAGGCCGAAAATTCCGCCGGCTCTGGCCCCTATGTGCTGACGCGCTGGGAGCCGAAGCAATCGATCCTACTGACCCGCAACCCGAACTATGCCGGCGAAACCGGTGGGCTGGAGCGCATCTTCCTCCAGCACATTCCGGAAAGCGCGGCCCAGCGCCTGCTGCTCGAAAAGGGTGACATCGACATCGCCAACAAGCTCGGCCCCGATGATTTCGGCGCGCTGGAGGACAATGCGGATGTCGGCTTCGTCGACGGCCGTTCGGGCACGATCTACTACATGGGCCTGAATGTGCGGAACGAGTATCTGGCCAAACCCAAGGTCGTCGAGGCACTGAAGTATCTCGTCGACTATCAGGGTATCGTCGACACGATCTCACGCGGCACGATGGAGGTGCACCAGACGCTGGTGCCGAAGGGATTCCTCGGTGCGATCGACTACAACCCCTACAAGCCGGACATCGAGAAGGCCAAGAAGCTGCTCGGCGAGGCCGGCGTTTCCGGCGAGTTCACGCTGGATTCCGTCGTCTGGAACACGCCGCCCTACACGGACTTCGCACAGGCCATCCAGGCGACCATGGCGCAGGCCGGCGTCAAGCTCAATCTGGAGGTGGTCGATGGCCAGCAATGGCTGGAGCGCTACCGCTCGGCAAGCCTCGACATCTGGTTCGGCCTATGGGGACCTGACTATCCCGACCCGCATTCCAACGCCAAGGCTTTCGCCGTCAACAAGAAGGACGCGCCGGATGGCTCCACCGGTCTCGCCGACCGTTTCGGCTGGGATGCCGGAAAACTGTCGCAAGATGCGATGGCGGCTGTTCGCGAGCAGGATACGGAGAAGCGGCAGGCCATGTATCAGGTCATGCAGAAGGCCCATACCGACACTTCGCCCTTCCTCTACATGTTCCAGCAAGTCCGCAAGGTCGGGGTGCGCAGCTCGGTCAAGGGCCTCGTCCTGGGGCAGACCTTTTCCGACGACCGCTACTGGAACGTGAGCAAGTAAACGTCCGAACAGGACTCGGCCGCGAATGGGATTCGGTCCCGGTTCGCGGCCGAGCGTCGATCGCAAACAATCAAACCGGAGTGGGTCGTGCCGGCAGTTCTCTTCAACCGGGTTCTCGGCTTCACCGGCCGGATACTCTTCCTGTTCGTGACCGTGGGCATCACCCTGCTCGGCCTCGTGGCGCTCACCTTCTGCATCGGCCGCATGGTGCCGATCGATCCGGTCCTCTCGGTGGTCGGCCAGAAGGCGAGCGAGGAAGTCTACCAGCGCGTCTTCCTCGAAATGGGGCTGGACAAGCCCCTCTGGCAGCAATTCCTTGTCTATGCCAGCAAGCTCGCGCAAGGCGATTTCGGTACGTCGTTCGTCACCAATCGGCCCGTGCTGTCTGACCTTGCCGGCTTCTTCCCGGCAACGCTGGAGCTGGCGACGCTCGGTTTGCTGATCGGCACGCTGGTCGGCGTACCCGTGGGGGTCGCCGCCGCCTACTGGCATGACCGATGGCCGGACTATCTCATACGCTTCGTCGGCCTTATCGGCTATTCCGTGCCGATCTTCTGGCTCGGGCTGGTCGGCCTCTTCGTCTTCTATTCCAGGCTCGACTGGGTGTCGGGACCAGGGCAGATCGACATCTTCTTCCAGGGGATCGTCAAGCCGGTTACGGGCTCGTTGCTGATCGACTCGCTGATTGCCGGCGAATGGGAGGTCTTCGCCAATGCGTGGAGCCATATCGTGCTGCCGGCCGTGCTGCTCGGCTATTACAGCCTCGCTTATATCTCGCGCATGACGCGTTCCATGATGCTCGACCAGTTATCGCGGGAATATGTGCTGACGGCCCGTCTCAAGGGGGCGACGGAGTATCGGACCGTCATGCTCCATGCGCTGCGCAATGCCGCGATCCCGCTCGTGACGGTCATCGCGCTCTCCTATGGCGGCCTTCTCGAGGGTTCGGTGCTCGTCGAGACGGTCTTCGCCTGGCCGGGCATCGGCAACTACATCGCCTCGTCGCTCTTCCGGGCTGATGTCAACGCCGTTCTCGGCGGCACGGTGCTTGTCGGCACCGTCTTCATCCTGCTCAACATGATCTCGGACGTGCTGTACCAGATGCTCGATCCGCGCTCCAACCTTCGTCGCCGGTAGGAGGCCACCATGACCGCAACGAACCTCGCCCTTGCCGACAGCCGGCGCCAACTGCGGCGGGCCCGCGTCGGCGAATTCTGGCAGTTCGCCCGTCGCTTTGCGGGCAATCCGCTCGGCATGCTCGGCCTCGCCATCCTCGGTGTGCTGGTGCTGAGCGCCGTCTTCGCTCCGCTCCTCGCCTCGCACGATCCCTACCTGCCCGATCTCGTGCGGCGTCTCTCGCCGCCAAGCGGCGAGAACTGGCTCGGCACGGACGAGCTGGGGCGCGACATCTTCTCCCGCGTCCTTTTTGGTGCGCGCCTGACCCTTCTGATCGTCGGGCTGGTCGTCGGCCTCGTCATCGGCGCGGTGGCGGGAACGTCCGGCGGCTGGGTCGATGCGGTCTTCATGCGCATAACCGATGTGTTCCTGGCGGTTCCCAAGCTGCTGTTGGCGCTCGCCTTCGTCGCCGCGCTCGGCCCCGGCATCGTCAATGCGGCGCTCGCGATCACGCTCACCGCCTGGCCGCCCTATGCGCGGCTGGCGCGGGCGGAAGCGCTCGTCGTGCGCGACAGTGATTATGTCAATGCCGTGCGGCTTGCCGGAGGGTCCGAATTCCGCATCGTCTTCTGCCACGTCATTCCCATGTGCCTTTCGTCGGTCATCGTACGCATGACTCTGGACATGGCCGGCATCATCCTGACGGCGGCGGGGCTCGGCTTCATCGGTCTTGGCGCGCAGCCGCCGCTACCGGAATGGGGCGCGATGATCTCGACCGGTCGCAAGTTCATCTTCGACCAGTGGTGGGTGGCGACAATGCCCGGCTTTGCGATCTTCGTCGTCAGCCTCGGGTTCAATCTTCTGGGGGACGCCATGCGCGACCTGCTTGATCCACACCTCAGGAGGCGCGCATGAGCGAGACACTTGTGAACGTAGAAAACCTGCGCGTCGGTTTTGTCGGCGAGGGTGGGGGGATCATCGAAGCGGTCAAGGGCGTGTCATTCAGTGTCGGCCGGGAGAAGCTCGGCATCGTCGGCGAAAGCGGTTCCGGTAAGAGCCTTTCCAGTCGGGCGTTGATGGGCGTGCTACCCGGCCATGCGCGGGTGTCGGCCGAGGCCATGTCCTTTGCCGGCATCGATCTCCTGGCGGCCACGCCGCGGCTGCGCCGTCACTTGCGCGGCAGTCGCATGGGAATGATCCTGCAGGACCCGAAATTCTCGCTCAATCCGGTCATGCGCGTCGGCAAGCAGATCGCGGAAGCCATCCGGCTCGGCGATCGTTCGCTGCCCCGCGCGGCGATACGCAGGAAGGTGCTGGAGGTGCTGGAAGCCGTGCACATCCGTGCGCCGGAGCGGGTGTTCGATCTCTACCCGCACGAGCTTTCCGGCGGCATGGGCCAACGCGTGATGATCGCGATGATGGTGGTGCGCGAACCGGAGCTGCTGATCGCCGACGAGCCCACGTCCGCCCTCGATGTGACGGTGCAGGCCCAGGTGCTGGAGATCATGGAGGAGCTTGTCCAACGCCGCGGGATGGGGTTGATCTTCATCAGTCACGACCTCAACCTCGTCTCGCGCTTCTGCGACCGGGTGCTGGTCATGTATGCCGGTCAGGTCGTCGAAACATTGGATGCGCGACGGATGCACGAAGCGAAGCATCCTTATACGCGGGGGCTTATCGCCTGCCTGCCGGCCATCGACGGGCCGCTGACGCCGTTGCCAACCCTGGAGCGGGACGCAAGCTGGAACGAGGTGCGTGCATGATCCGGATCGACAATCTCAGCGTCCATTTCGGCAGCGCGGTGGCCGTCCAAGACCTCAGCCTGTCGGTGGCAGCCGGCGAGAGCTTCGGCCTCGTCGGCGAAAGCGGATCGGGCAAGTCGACCGTGCTGCGCACCCTCATGGGCCTTACGCCCCGCTGGACCGGCGATATCCGCATAGGGGGCATCGACCCGCGCAAGGGGCGACGGCGAGATCTGGTGCACGTGGCGCAGATGGTGTTCCAGGATCCCTACGCCTCACTCCATCCCCGCTACACAATCGGCCGGGCGATCGCCGAGCCGATGTGGATCAACCGCATGTCGGACGTCGACGCCCGCACAGTCGAGCTCCTGGAAATGATCGGCCTGACGGCTGCGCACCGTTTCCGCTTCCCGCACGAGCTGTCCGGCGGCCAGCGGCAGCGCGTGGCGATCGCCCGCGCTCTGTCGCTCTCCCCCCGCTTGCTCCTGCTCGACGAACCGACCTCGGCGCTCGACGTTTCGGTCCAGGCCGAAATCCTCAACCTCCTGAACCGGCTCCGCCGGGAGCTGAACCTGACTTTCGTGATCGTCAGCCACGACCTTGCGGTCATCTCCTACATGTGCGACCGGCTGATGGTGATGCAGAACGCCCGCCCGGTCGAAACGCTGACCCGCGCGCAATTGCGCTCCGGCGATATGCAGCACGACTATACCCGAACGCTGTTCCGGGCGAGCCACCACAGGGCGCAAGGTGCGCTAGCCAACGAATGAGGAGGCGAGCTCCTTGGGCCACGGCTCCTTCCGCGCCTCCCTCAAATCAATCCCAATTCCACAAGTACGGTCGTTGGAAAATTGGCTCTCAATTTCACTAGGTCACCGGCGGCTACGACCATCTCTCCCTCGCTCCAGATATCGTATTCCATCTCTATGCGAATGCCGTCTCGTTCAAGCACCGCCCATGAATGGTCGAGACCGCCACCCATATCGAGAGACCATCCTTGGTCTCTCAGTGCAAAAATTGCCGCGTACCAGGTGTCTTTGGGTATCTCAAACCAGTGAATTCGTTCCGGCACCTTCGTCACCCGTGGCCACCATTGACGTCAACTTCGAATGCCCGGTCAACCCTGAAGCGTTATGCGCGGGCAGACTCTCGCCGCGCAAGTGGGCCTTTGAAGAGATAGAGGATCCTGTCTTGATCCTGACACGGGTGTCAATCTGCTGCGGTGCAAAGCTGGACAATATGACCAGCAGAAGCGCCGCGAAAATCGCGGTCCACACCGACAGTGCCGCTCCAAATCTTTTTCGCGTAGACTCTTTCAAAGTCTGGTCGTCGAAAGGGTCGCAATGCGCATTCTTCTGATTTTTGGCGCCCTCATCGTTGGGACGATTGCCGGCATTTACCTGTTCGGAATGATCTGGCAAACCACTGCTCCGGAAGGCGCAATGGCGATGGTCGTTGGAGGAGGCACGCCGGTTCTCCTCGGAACTTTGGCGTTTCTCGGCACGAAGAAGGCTGACGGCCAGCGACCAAGCCTTCTTAGCGCGCAGACATGGTTCGCTGTCCTGGGCATAGCGGCGGCCGCAGCCGGGCTGTTCCTGCTCTTGATTATAGCTGTTTTCCTAGCGGTTCAGCGCGGCTAGGGACCAAGCCCGGCCCACGGGTTTCAAGCAGAAACTCACCAGGAAGCGTCGTCCAGCCCAGTTCTTGGCGTCGATTGGCGACCTTTGTCGCCGGGCGACTGCTCCCTGCGTCCGGTCCGGGCAAAGATCAGCTGGGCATTTCGACAGGAGCGAAAGCAAGGCCGGCTTAACATTGAGATTTTCGCGGCCGACCTCTATTTCTTGAAGCAATCCTTGTTCGGCGATCGTCTTCAGATAGGCGGATGCTACCTGTCGCGTTGCGATGTTCGACGCCACAAGAGAGTGGCACCCTCGCATCCCTCGATCACAAATTCTCCTTGAGTAAGACCTCAATACGGATCTTTTCCTGCGACGCGATCGGCTCGCGCTCATCGGTGCGAGCGCGCATGATGCGGATGGCGCTGCGCACCGCGTGCCCGGGGTCCTGTGCAATAATGGTATCGATCTGGTCGTTGCGGAGAGCTTCTTCGCTGAAGGGCGTGCGTTCGTGGACAACGATGACGATCTTTTGCGCGTCCATACGCTGCCTGATCGCCGTAACAGGCACGCGGCTTTCCGGGCTCATGACATAAGCGGCCCTGATATCCGGATTATGTTCCATGACTTGCCGTATAATCGCCGCCGCCCGCCGTTCATCCCCATAGGTCTCGAGCGACGGCAGGTTCGTCAGGTGAGGGAACTGCTGATTGATGATGCTGTCAAAGCCGCGGCGGCGCTCGATACTGTCGCGCGCCACCATGGTTTCCGCGACGATCATGATCTTGCCGACTTCCCGGCCGAGGAACCGGCCAATGATCTTGCCCGCTGTTGCACCGGCTGCGAAGTTGTCAACGCCAACAAAGTCTGCAGTTTCCAACTTTTCCTGTCCGGACAAAAACTGGACCAGATGAATGCCGCGCAGCATCAGCCGGCTGAGCGCGTCGCGCACCTGTGGTGACTCAGGCGCCATGACGGCGACGCCATCCACCTCTTCGTGTTCGATCGAGGCCAGATGCCGTGAAAGCTGATGCGGATCGTCCGTTGGAATTTGATCGACGGTTATTTCCGTCAACTCGGATTTGAGCGTTTGACTTGCCTCCCGAACACGTTGCAGCAGCTCCAGAAGATATTGATCGCCTTTGCTTGGGAGAACGAAGCGAAAGCGGTAGAGCTTGTTGCGAGCCAGGACAACAGCCGCCGGATTGCGAAAAAAACCAATTCGTTCAATGGCTTCGTTCACTTTTCGTACGGCTCCAGCACTGACATTCGGCCGGTCGTTCAAAACGCGATCGACTGTCGCCAAACTCAATCCGGCTGCTTCCGCCAGGTCTTTCGCCGTCGGTCGCATCATCTTTTTTCACCATCCTCCTGTTGCCGCCCACCGCCTCTTTTCCAACAGCACAAGCGAAAAAGCAAGAAATTGAGGTGCGCACCTCAAAAAAAACTTGCACTGAGGTGCGCACCTCAGTTATATGATTGACAACAGCAGCGGCCAGAGGAGTGCGCCGACGCTGGAGGGGAGGGTCGCTCCAAGGAGGGCGAATCTTCGAGTCTGTCGCAACTCGTTGAGAGCGCGAGGCACGTACCGATGGAGGTCGGAGTGTCACGCTGGAGGAGATTTCCATGACAGTTTCATATTTGAAGTCGGCGTTTGGCGCCGGTGTTGCAACCGCATTTTTGACGCTGGGCGCAACCGCGCCGGCGCAGGCCGAGGATTTGACGCTGTGCTGGGCTTCCTGGGATCCGGCCAATGCGCTTGTTGCGCTCAGCAAGGACTTCGAGGCCAAGTCCGGCCACAAGATGAGTTTCGAATTCGTGCCGTGGCCGAACTTCGCCGACCGTATGCTCAATGAGCTGAATTCCGGCGGCAAGCTCTGCGACCTGATGATCGGCGATAGCCAGTGGATCGGCGGCGCGGCGGAAAACGGCCAATACGTCAAGCTCAATGACTTCTTTGGCAAGGAAGGCATCAAGATGAGCGATTTCATCCCGGCGACCGTTACAGGTTATGCCGAGTGGCCGAAGGGTTCGCCGAACTACTGGGCGCTGCCTGCCTTCGGTGACGTCGTTGGCTGGAGCTATCGCAAGGATTGGTTCTCTCGCCCTGAACTGCAGGCGGAATTCAAGCAGAAATACGGCCGCGATCTTGCCGTGCCGAAGACGTTCGCAGAACTCAAAGATATCGCCGCGTTTTTCCAGAATCGCGAGATCGACGGCAACAAGGTTTACGGCGCCGCGATCTATACCGAGCGCGGATCCGAGGGCATCACAATGGGCGCGATGGACGTGCTCTACAGCTTCGGCTTCGAATATCAGAATCCGGACAAGCCCTATGAGCTCGAAGGGTATGTCAATTCAGACAAGTCCGTGAAAGGTCTGGAAT
The DNA here is from genome assembly GCF_017488845.2 of Ensifer canadensis. Classification (NCBI taxonomy): domain Bacteria; kingdom Pseudomonadati; phylum Pseudomonadota; class Alphaproteobacteria; order Hyphomicrobiales; family Rhizobiaceae; genus Ensifer; species Ensifer canadensis. The sequence goes on along the minus strand of NZ_CP083374.1, from coordinate 395,685 downwards.
TCTACAAGGAGCTTTACAATTGCTGCGCTCCTCCCGGATCGTCCGACGCCTACATGTCCGAGAACATCGATGCTTACAAGTCCGGCCAGGTTGCCCTGCAAATGAACTTCGCCTTCACCTGGCCCGGCATCCATGCCGATCCCAAAGTCGGTGGCGACAAGTCTGGTTATTTCGCGAATCCGGCCGGCCCCGACGGCGTGCAGTTCGCGCAGTTGGGCGGCCAGGGCATCTCCGTGGTCGCAGCATCAGACAAGCAAGATGCTGCCCTTGAATATATCAAATGGTTCGCTCAGCCCGATATCCAGGCCAAATGGTGGCAGCTGGGGGGCTATTCCGCATTGCGCGCGGTCGTTGAAGACCCCGGCTTTGCCACGAGCCAGCCTTACGCGCAGACCTTTCTGGATTCCATGGCAATCGTGAAGGACTTCTGGGCGGAACCGTCCTACGCCTCGCTCCTACAGGCCTCGCAAAAACGCTTCCACAACTACGTCGTCGCCGGTCAGGGCACGGCCAAGGAAGCGCTTGACGGCCTGGCTGCCGATTGGACCGAGATCTTCGACGACGAAGGCAAATACTAGACGCTGACCGCGTACCTCCTCGCGGCTTCAGATGTCTGTGCAGGACCGGCGCTCTTTAGCCGGTCCTGCGAACCAATCTGCTTATGAATTAGGGGACTACTATGCTCGATTCATCGATCGAACGGGCGGCACGCGCAACGCCACCAGTCGTTGCCAAACGCATCCAAGGGCTCTCGGATCGGGCCATTGCCTGGCTTTTCGTGGCACCGTCGATCTTCCTGTTGCTCGCCGTCAACATCTTTCCGTTGATATGGACAATCCGGCTGAGTTTTACCAATTTTCGGGTCAATCGGCCGAATGCCGAGGTCAGTTTCGTCGGCCTCAAGAACTACATCAATATCCTGACAGACTCGGACGTCTGGCTGACGATGCAGGCAACGGCCCATTTCCTGATCTGGACGATCGTCCTCCAGGTTCTGATTGGCTTCGCGCTGGCCTATCTGATCAACAAGAAATTTCGCGGCAACGACATGTGGACGACGATCATCGTGCTGCCGATGATGTTGAGCCCGGCGGTTGTCGGCAACTTCTGGACATTTCTCTACCAGCCGCAGATCGGCCTGTTCAATTACGCCGTGGGGTTCTTGACCGGAGCCGACCCGTCCGCCTTTTCGATGATCGGCGACGTGCCGCTGGCACCATGGGCCATCGTAATCGTCGATACCTGGATGTGGACGCCTTTCGTCATGCTGATTTGCCTGGCGGGGCTTCGGTCCATCCCTGGCAGCATCTATGAAGCGGCGGAATGCGACCGGGCCAGCAAATGGCGGCAGTTCTGGACGATCACAATTCCTCTGGTCCTGCCGTTTCTGATGCTGGCGATCCTCTTCCGCGGCATTGAAAACTTCAAGATGTTCGACCTCGTGGTGCAGCTGACCGGCGGCGGTCCCGGGTCGACCACTGAGCTGACGTCCATCAACCTGAAACGCGAAGCCTTCGAAAAATGGCGCACGGGCTATGCCTCCGCCTACGCGGTCATCCTCTTCGTGACGGTCTTCGGTCTCGCATCGATCTACGTCAAAGCCCTGAACAAGGTGAAACAGAGATGAGCAGCTATTCCGTAACAGAACCTTCGGGTCGCCAGAAATTGTTCGCGGGAACGCTTGTGGTCCTTTACGCCCTGATCACGATCCTGCCGCTCCTGTGGATCATCGGAACAAGCTTCAAGTCGCCCTCCGATGCCATCGCCTATCCGCCCAAAACGTTCTTTTCGCCAACCCTCGAAGGATATGTGAACCTCTTCACCACCCGCACGCGGGCAACGGAGGAGGACGTCAAAGCCCTTGGGGAACCGACGACCTGGTACGACCGCATCGTGCGCAAGGATGGCTTTATCATCGCCGGCCCGTCGCGCTTCATGGAACGGTTCTGGAATTCGATCATCATCGGCTTCGGTTCGACCGTGCTGTGCATTGTCTTGGGCACTGCCGCCGCCTACGCCTTCTCCCGCTTCAAGGTACCGCTCAAGGATGACCTGCTGTTCTTCATCCTGTCGACGCGCATGATGCCACCGATTGCCGTGGCGATCCCGATCTTCCTGATGTTCCGCTCGCTTGGCCTCAACGATACCCATCTCGGCATGATCCTGCTCTACACGGCGGTCAACCTGTCGCTGGCGGTCTGGCTGCTCAAGGGCTTTATCGACGAAATCCCGATCGAATACGAGGAAGCGGCGCTGATCGATGGCTACACCCGCTTTCAGGCCTTTTACAAGGTCGTCCTTCCGCAAGCCATGACCGGCATTGCCTCGACAGCGATCTTCTGCCTGATCTTCGCCTGGAACGAATATGCCTTCGCCGTTCTTTTGACCTCCGGCACAGCCCAGACGGCACCACCCTTCATTCCCACGATCATCGGCGTCGGCGGCCAGGACTGGCCGGCCGTGGCTGCGGGTGCAACGTTGTTTCTCGTTCCCGTCATGATTTTCACGATTGTCCTTCGCAAACACCTGTTGCGTGGCATCACATTCGGAGCTGTTCGCAAATGACCGAATTTATCAAGGGGTTGCGCGGGTTCCGGCGCGGCGCATGGGAGATGGTCGCTTCGATCCTCATCGCGCTCGGGGTGTTCATGCTGATGCAGCCGTTCGCACTGTCGATGTTTTCCTACTCGTTCATCGTGACCCTGGTGGGCACTGTCATGTTCATCATCGTCAGCCATTTTCCGGAGTAACCCATGGCACAGATCAGAATTCAGAATGTGCGCAAGGAGTTCGGAGCATTCACTGCCGTCGAGTCCTCCTCGTTCACAGTGGAGGACGGCGAATTCTTCATGCTGCTGGGACCATCGGGTTGCGGCAAGACGACAACGTTGCGAATGATGGCCGGTCTGGAACTGCCGACCAGCGGTGAAATCTTCATCGATGGCGAAGAAGTCGGCATGAAGCCGGCAAGCCAGCGCGACATCGCCTTCGTCTTCCAGATGTTCGCCCTCTATCCGCATATGAATGTACGCAAGAACATTTCCTACCCTCTGCTGAGCCAGGGCATGCCGCGGGCCGAGGTCAAGGCACGCGTGGAAGATGTGGCGCGCATCCTCAAGATCGAGACGATCCTTGACCGCCCGGTCGGCGGATTGTCGGGCGGCGACCGCCAGCGTGTCGCCCTCGGCCGTGCTATCGTGCGCCGCCCAAAGGCGTTTTTCATGGACGAGCCTCTTGGCGCGCTCGATGCGGAGTTCCGCGAGCATATGGCCGAGGAACTGCGTGCACTTCACGACCGGATCGGTGCGACCACTGTCTACGTCACCCACGACCAGCTGGAAGCCATGCAGATGGGCGACAAGATCGTGGTGATGAACCACGGCGTCGTTGAGCAGTTCGGCAAACCGCAGGAAATCTATGACTGGCCGGCAACCAAATTCGTGGCAAAATTCATCGGTTCTCCGGCCATGAACTTCTTCGATTTTGACGGCATGATCGATGCCGGCGGCACTGTCGTCGAGCTTTCGGGGAAGAAGGTCGATGTTCCGTCATCGCGGCAAGGGGCCAAGGGCAAGCTGACAATTGGGGTGAGGCCCGAGCACATCCGCTTTTCCGATTCCTCTGAGTATCGCGGCAGAGTGCTTGCCACGGAATATCTCGGCACCACGCAGATCATTACGCTGGCGACGCCGAACGGCGAGGTCAAGGCGCGTGCGTCCTCGAGGCAGGCTGTCAGATCCGGGGAAGTCATCGGTCTTGAGTTCGATCCCGCCACCCTGACGATATTTGAGGGCGTGAAAGGGCAGGCGCTTCTGTCCGAAGCCAATGAGGGAGTGTTGCGCCATGGCTGACGTCGTTCTTGAAAACGTGACGAAGAAGTTTGGCAATCATACAGCGCTCGACAACGTGTCGCTGACGATACCGAACGGTTCCTTCGTCGTTCTCCTCGGGCCGACGGGCGCCGGAAAAACCACGACGCTGCGCATGGTGTCCGGTCTCGATCGCCCCGATAGCGGCAATATCTATTTCGGCGGCCACTCAGTCGAGGGACATTCACCGGCGCAGCGCAACGTCGCCATGGTGTTTCAGCAGTATTCGCTCTATCCGCATCTGACGGTGCGGCAGAACCTTGAATTCCCGTTGAAATCGCCGCTATTGAAGACGCCACGCGACGCGATTGACCGCAAGGTCAATGCGATCGCCGAGGTTCTGCAGATCTCCCACAAACTCGACAACATGGCGACGGCGCTCTCGGGCGGCGAAATGCAGCGTGTCTCCATTGGCCGCGCGCTCGTTCGCACGCCGCAGATCTATCTCATGGACGAGCCTTTGAGCTCGCTCGACGCCAAGCTCAGGGCCGATTTGCGCGTCGAGCTGAAGAATATCCAGGCCAAGTCCGGCGCCACGCTGCTTTATGTCACCCACGATCAGATCGAGGCAATGACAATGGCAACGCATATCGGCGTGCTTCACGAAGGCCGGCTGGTGCAGTTCGGCGCCCCGCGTGAAGTCTACGAGCATCCGGTGAGCATCTATGCGGCAACAAAGCTCGGCCAGCCCCGCATCAACATTATTCCCGCCGACACTTTTCCCGGCGCACCATCCAGAGCGGCGCACATCGGCTTGCGGCCCGAGCACATTACACAGGGCAGCGGCCAGGAGGCATTGGTCCGGCGGGTCGAGCATCTTGGTGACCAGACCCGTCTTCATCTGTCCTTCAAGAAAAACGACCTCATCACCGTCACCGACGCCCACACCAGGCTGAAAAGTGGCGACACCGTGAAAATTCAGCCGGACAAGCCGCTCTATTTCGACGCGGCCGGCATGCGCTTAGCTTAGAGGAAGGATCACATGGCACAATTCATCAACAAGAGGGAAGACGTCGTCACCGAGGCGATCGACGGCCTGCTGGCGATAAGCGGCGGCTCGCTGGCACGGCTCGACGGCTACCCGCATATTCGAGTGGTTCTGCGCAATGATTGGGACAAGTCCAAGGTGGCGCTGGTCTCCGGCGGCGGGGCAGGGCACGAGCCTGCGCATGCGGGCTTCGTCGGGGCGGGCATGTTGACCGCTGCCGTCTGCGGCGACGTCTTTGCCTCACCCAGTGTCGACGCCGTTCTTGCCGGCATTCTCGCGGTCACCGGTCCAGCCGGCTGCCTGCTGATCGTCAAGAATTATACCGGCGACCGACTGAACTTCGGTCTCGCCGCCGAACGCGCCCGTGCCTTCGGCCTCAATGTCAGCATGGTCATCATCGGCGATGACGTGGCATTACCCGAGTTGCCGCAGGCACGCGGTGTCGCAGGCACTCTCTTCGTTCACAAGATCGCAGGAGCGTTGGCCGAGGCCGGTGTGGATCTGGAAACGGTGACGGCGGCCGCCCGGCGCGTGGCCGCCGGATCGAAGAGCATAGGGATGTCCCTCGATACATGTACGGTTCCTGGATCCCCAAAGGAGGACCGCATTCCGGCCCACATGGCCGAACTTGGGCTTGGCATCCATGGGGAGGCCGGTGTCGAGCAAGTCGACTTCATCGACGCTCGACTGGCCATGGAAGCAGCCGTAAGCAAACTTGCAGCGGCCATGGAGGATAGATCCTATGTGGCGCTCATCAACAATCTCGGCGGCACCTCAACGCTGGAAATGTCGGTACTAGCGCACGAACTGATTACGTCTTCGATTGGAGCGCGGATTTCGCACATCGTCGGTCCCGCGTCGATGATGACCTCTCTCGACATGCATGGTTTTTCGGTGTCCGTCTATCCAGCTGACGAAGCGGAAATAGCGGCGCTGAGCGCACCGGTTTCCATGGCGGCATGGCCCGGCGTGTCAACGGTCAAACCGGTCATCGTCAATATGCTGCCCGACGGCTTGACGCCAATTGCGCCGCTGTCGTCCGAACACAGGGAGACACGCGAGTTCATTGTCAAATGCTGCCGGATCCTGGTTGCAGCCGAGGAAGACCTGAATGCGCTGGATGCCAAGTCGGGCGATGGCGATACCGGCTCGACACTGGCTGGCGCCGCACGCGCCCTGATCAATGCGATCGACCGGCTGCCGCTCTCCGATCATACCCAACTCTACCGGGCGATTGGCCAGGAACTCAGCCAGACGATGGGCGGATCGTCGGGCGTGCTGCTGGCGATCTTCTTCGCCGCAGCCGGCGACGCTGCGTCAAGCGGCCTTCCCATGCGCGATGCGCTGAAGGCAGGACTTGCCCGGATGCAGGAAATCGGCGGTGCGCGTCTCGGCGACCGAACTATGGTCGATGCGCTTTCCCCCGCTCTCGACGCACTCGGCGACGGGGTCCGTTCGGCCGCCCTGGCGGCTCGGGAAGGAGCAAACCTGACGGCGACGCTCCTCAAGGCCAATGCCGGTCGCGCAGCTTATATCAACGCGCGACAACTTGAGGGCCATGTCGATCCGGGCGCGGAGGCCGTCGCCCGGCTGTTCGAACACCTGGCGGCGTGATGCTCGAGCGCATCTGCATTGCAGGTTGCGCTCGCCCAGATCCATGCCGAGGCGGTACTGCGCCGCCTTGGCAGCGGAGATATCGCCCTTGATGGCAACCAAATCCTTGCCGGCTGAGTGCCGAGCGACGGTGGATCGTGCACCGGAAAGGCCTTGGTGCGCCGCACCGGGCCACTTACCTTTGCTACTCTGTCGCGGGCTTCTTCGTTCACTGCCTCGCCATTGCCGGGCTCCGCATGTGCCTGACGCACTACATTGTGACGTGGGCTCAAGGCATCAAGCGCAGTCCGTTCAGCTGCCGCGATACCGCAGAACGTCCACCAGCAATGCGAGAGCAGGCGATTGCTGCCGACGGCTCGGATAATACAGATGATAGCCGGGGAAGGAGGGGCACCAATCCTCCAAAACGCGCACCAGCCGCCCCTCGGCAACATGAGCGAGTACTTGGTCTTCGGGCATATAGGCGACGCCAAGTCCGTCCAAGGCCGAGGACAATCGCATGCTCAGGCTATTGAACACGAGTTGCCCCTCTCCACGCACTTTCACCTCGCGTCCGTCCTTTTCCAGACCCCAAGGGAATAGCCCGCCATAGGTCGGGAGACGGATGTTGATGCAGGTGTGGGCGGTCAGGTCCTGCGGGGTTTGTGGAAGCGGATGCCGCTCGAAATAGGCTGGCGACGCCACGACCGCCATGCGCATATTGGGGCCGATGCGCACTGCAATCATATCCTTGGCGACCTGCTCGCCCATGCGCACCCCGGCATCATAGCCTTCGGCGACGATATCGGTGAGGCCGTAGTCGACGATGATTTCCACCGCGATGTCGGGATAATCAGGGAGAAATCGTTTGAGCGCGGGCTGAAGGATCGAGATCGCGGGATGTTCACCGGCCGTGAGGCGAACCGTCCCGGCCGGCTTGTCCCGAAGCTCACCCAAAGCGACCAATTCGGCTTCGATCTCTTCGAAGCGCGGCGCAACCGTTCGCAGCAGGCGCTCGCCGGCTTCCGTCGACGAGACGCTGCGCGTCGTGCGGGTCAAAAGCCGCAGACCCAGTCGCTCCTCGAGATTGCGCATGGTCTGGCTGAGTGCCGACGGCGATACGCCAAGTTTTGCAGCAGCCCGCGTGAAGCTTTTCTCCCTGGCGATAACCGCAAAGGCGGCGAGATCGTTGAAGTTTTCCATCTGGATTTGTTAGCTCATCTAAAAGGTTCATGCGGATTATGGCATCTAATCGCCATCGGCGTCACGCGCTACCTTGGAACTCAATGGTGCGGGCAGCCGGACACTCGGATCTCTTCCAGCTTTTTCCGGCTGCGTTCGCAACGCACTCGGCCCCGAAACACGACGGTCGATGGGTAACGGTCTGCAAACCGATCACAGGGAAGGACGAAAGACATGACGAATGAGGACACAACGACAATCGGCCGTCGAGGCTTCCTCGGCGCGGCGGGAAGTCTTGCGGTGGCTCCCCTGCTCGCCAGTGCGAGTTCGCCGGCCTTTGCACAGGCAGGGACCGCGGACAGTTCTGCCTCAGTCCAGTCGAGCGATCGGCGAAAGCTTGGAACGCTGGAAGTCTCAAGCGTCGGCCTTGGTGTTCAGAACATGGGCCGGACCTATCAGACGACGATCCCGTCCCGGCTGGAGATGATCAACATCATCCGTGCGGCCCACGAGCGCGGCGTCACCTTTTTTGATACCGCCGAGGCCTATGGCCCGCATGAGTGCGAGCGGATTCTTGGCGAAGCCATCGAACCGTTCCGAGATACCGTCGTGATCACCTCGAAATTCGGATGGAACATCGACCTCCAAACCGGCGAGCGCCGTCCCGGCCTCAACAGTCGTCCGGATCACATCCAGCTTGTGGTTGACGGCATGCTCAAGCGTCTGCGCACGGACCGCATCGACCTTCTCTACCAGCACCGCGTCGATCCGAACGTTCCGATCGAGGATGTCGCTGATGTAGTCAAGGACCTCATGGACCAGGGCAAGGTCCTGCATTGGGGCCTTTCCGAAATGGGGATTAACACATTGCGCCGCGCTCACGCCGCACTTCCCGTGTCGGCCGTCCAGAGCGAGTATTCGATGCTGTGGCGTGGGCCTGAAGATAAAGTGCTTTCGGTCTGCGAGGAACTCGGCATCGGTTTCGTTCCATGGAGCCCGCTTGGTGTCGGTTTCTTGACGGGTGCAATCGACGCGCGGACGCGTTTTGCCCAGGGCGACATCCGCGGGATCGAATCGCGTTTCTCGCCGGAAAACCTGCCGGCGAACCTGGCGCTTGTGACATTGTTGAATAACTGGGCTGACCGGAAGCAGGCGACCCGGGCTCAAATTGCACTTGCGTGGCTGTTGGCGCAAAAGCCGTGGATCGTACCGATCCCTGGGACGACACAGATGCCGCACCTGCTTGAGAATATCGGCGCCACGTCGATCAGCTTCAGCGCCGAAGAGACCACAGAACTCAATGCCGCAGTCTCTGCCATAAAGGTGCGCGGCCAGCGCTTGCCCGATGCCGTTCTGGCCTACTCGGCCGTCGAGGCACCTGAGAAGAAGTAAGGGATAAACAATGAAACACAGATATCTCGGAAATCTTGAAGTGTCGGCCCTAGGCCTTGGCTGCATGGGTATGACGGGCGTCTACGGCTCCGCTGGGGATAGGAGTGAGATGATCCAGCTCATCCACGACGCGCACGACCTGGGCGTGACGCTTTTCGACACGGCAGAAGCCTATGGACCTTTCGCCAACGAGGAGTTGCTGGGGGAGGCGCTTCGACCGATCCGCGACAAGGTCGTCATTGCCACGAAGTTCGGCTTCGACATAGACCTTGAGACCGGCGCGCGCAGCGGCGGCACCAACAGCCGTCCCGAACATGTCAAGGCGGTGGCGGAGGCCGCGTTGAAGCGGCTGAAAACAGATCGCATCGACCTCTTCTATCAGCACCGTGTCGATCCGGCCGTGCCGATCGAAGACGTGGCCGGCGCCGTCAAGCAGCTTATCGCCGAAGGCAAGGTCAAGCACTTCGGTCTCTCGGAGGCCGGCGTCCAGACCATCCGCCGCGCCCATGCAGTCCAGCCCGTGACCGCGGTGCAGAGCGAATTTTCGCTCTTCTGGCGCGCACCGGAGGCCGAACTTCTGCCGGCGCTCGAGCAACTTGGCATCGGCTTTGTTCCCTTCAGCCCGCTCGGCGCCGGTTTCCTCACCGGCAAGATCGACGAGCACACGGCCTTTGATCCGACGGACTTCCGCAACCATGTGCCGCGGTTCACACCCGAAGCCCGCAAGGCGAACATGGCGCTGGTGAGCGTGGTCAAGGCAGTGGCCGATCGCAAAGGTGCTACGCGGGCGCAAGTCGCGCTCGCCTGGCTGTTGGCGAAAAAGCCCTGGATCGTCCCGATTCCCGGCACCACCAAGCTCCATCGGTTGGAAGAAAACCTTGAAAGTGCCGATCTGGAAATGACGCCTAATGATCTTGCCGAGATTGATGCCGAGGTCTCCAAAATCGAGGTCCGTGGCGAGCGTCTTCCGCAGCGGAAACACGCGGGTTGTCGCCCGGCAGGTCCGCCGTGCCCTGGGCGCAGATCTATTCGAGATCGAGCCGGAACAACCGTATCCCGACGACTATTTCGAGACGGTCGCGCAGGCGCAATCGGAACGCGACCAAGGCTATAAGCCGCCCTTGAGGGCGACGGTGGACAACGTCGCCAGCTATGCCACGATCGTCCTCGGTTTTCCGATCTGGGGCATGACGGCGCCTCCGGTGATACGGTCGTTTCTTTCCGCGCATGACCTATCGGGCAAAACCATTGTGCCACTCATCACCCATGGCGGTTACGGGCTTGGCGATAGCCTGTCGGTCCTCGCAACGCACGCGCCGACCGTGAACCTGGTCGAGGGCTTCTCCATGCAGGCGCCGCAGGAACGACAGACGATTGAAAGGGTGACAGACTGGCTCGACCGCTTGGGTGCCCCCCAGTGAGGTCGGGATACTGCTTTTGGTACCGGCCGCCCAGGTCGGCTTCGGCCACAAAAGCGTGACGATTGTGATGGCCGCTGTTGGCCGACAGAACCTTAACAAAGAGGGCCATGGTCCTTGGCGTTCATGGCCAGCTCTTGTTGAGGATCAAATAATCTGGATCAGACCTCTTTAAGCTTCATCGCTCCATTCAGGCTCCCGATCAACGTGGCACTCGCCTCGTTCAGGCCCAATATATCCACGGCGATACCATGCGCCTTGTAACGTCCCACCACCTTATCCAGAGCATCGACGGCGGTGATGTCCCAGAAGTGTGCCTGTGATACGTCGATCAGAACAGCCATGCCACTTGCCTCTTCTATATCGAATGCCTCGACGAAGATGTCGGCCGACGCGAAGAACACCTGGCCCGACACGCGATATGTCAAACGTCCGGCAGCAGCGTCGACCGCGGTTTCAACCCGCAAGAGGCGGGCGACTTTGAATGTGAAGAAAACGCCACTTAGAAGGACGCCCACTGCCACGCCGAGTGCCAGGTTCGAGGTAAACACCGTGACGAGGACGGTCGCGATCATGACCGCGCTCGACACCTTGGGGTGAACGATCACACTGCGCAATGAAGACCAATCGAACGTGTCGATCGACACCATTACCATGATGGCCACCAGTGCTGCGACCGGAACCTGAGACACCCATGGCTTCAGCAACACCATCAGCACCAGCAGGAAGGCCCCCGCAAACAGCGTGGATAGTCGGCCGCGTCCGCCGTACTTCACGTTGCTGATGGTCTGGCCGATCATGCCGCAGCCTGCGATCCCGCCGAACAGGCTTGCCGCGGCATTTGCAATGCCGAGTCCCGTGCACTCCCTGTTCTTCGAACTCGGTGTTCCCGTCAGATCATCCACCACACTGGCCGTCATCATAGATTCAAGCAGGCCGACCATGGCGATGGCGAGCGCCGGCCCTGCGATAATCCTCAGCGTTTCCAGTGTCAGGGGAACGGTGGGCCAGCCAAAGATCGGAAGAGAGTCAGGCAACTTGCCGAGATCGGCAATGGTCATCACCGGGAGTTGTAACGAGATCGATACCAGGGTCAGAACCAAAATACAGATCAACGGCGATGGGATCGCCGTGGTGACCGTTGGGGCAAGGTAGATGACCGCAAGTCCTGCCGCCAGCATACTGTAGGCAAGCCAGTCGCCGCCAATGATGTGCGGTAGCTGGGCTCCAAAGATCAGGATCGCAAGCGCGTTCACGAAGCCTGTGCGGACAGATTTCGAAACGAAACGCATGAGAACGCCGAGCCGAAGGAGCCCAAACAGTATCTGGAAGATGCCCGCGAGCAATCCGGCGGCAAAGAGATAGGGCAGCCCATGCGCGTGGACGAGGGGTGCTGCGACGAGCGCGACCGATCCTGCAGCAGCGGAAATCATGGCAGGACGCCCGCCGGTGAAAGCGATGACAATGCCGATGATGAAGGAGGCGAATAGGCCGACCTGAGGATCGACGCCGGCGACGAAAGAAAAGGCGATGACCTCGGGGATCAAGGCGAACGTCGCGACGGCCCCGGCGAGCATTTCGCGCATAGGGGCGGCGGACCAATCCCGGCGGATGGAGGAAAATTGCATCTGATGTGTTCTCGCAAAGCATGGCGAACGCGCTCGATCGAGCGGTTCTGAAGTTGGCATGCAGGTTTTGCGTGGTCTGGCGGATCGGCGGCCAGAAGAGCCACCCGGAGTTTCACCGGGTCCGTGGTGAGTGATTTTTTTATGACCTCATTTATTTCGCAATGCAACATGCAACGGAGCCTGCCGCGCATCGATTTGGGAGCTGCCGACCATGCTGGCTGTCGAGACCTCTGGTTCATCGCCGCTCAAGGCGTGAGTTTTGTGGCGGTCGGCGACATACGTTGCATCCGGCTATCTTCGTAGCGGACTTACCGTAGCTCCGTGAGGGAGTCCGCCAATGTGCGCACGTTGAACGAATGTGATCAGATCGGAGATATTCGCCGTCTGCGGTGCTTTTGACCACAGTCGGAGGAAGCCCGGCACATAGGCCGGGCTACAGTGGCTAATGGCGATGCTCGGGCATCTCCTTAAGCTGATCCTTGGTCCATGTCGTGATAGCGTGGACGTCGCCGTCCTCATCCCGCATGAAATCGAGATCGGTAAGGGGAACCGCGACCGGCTTGGCGCCTATGCCGAGGAAGCCGCCGACGTCAATGATAACGCTGCTGCCGGCGCCCGCTCCATGCACATGATCAACTTTGCCAACCTTATGGTCATCCGCTCCGTAAACTGTCGCACCTTCCAGGACTGCGGGCGTGAGTTCTGTGGCTGCGAGGCGGACGTGATTAGTGTGATCCATCTTCGTTTCTCCTTTGAAATGAACTGGTGAAACCTAATTGGAAGGAAAGTGTTCCATTCGAGCGCGATTGGTACTCGGCGTCTGAGTGCGATGGCGTGCCGCGCTTAACCCGCCGAGACGGGCGGACAGCGGCAAACAGACGCTGTTATCCACTACAGCGTTCCAAGCGCCAGCGCGCCTCCTACCGCCAATAGCCCTGCCTAGTGTCGTCGATCGACGATCGCCCCATAATGTAGCCGATCGCGAAGGCAAGGGCGCCGATCGTAAGCACCAAACCCGTTGCGGTATGTGGGTGGTCCGCGGCCGCAGCAGCCACAGCACTGGTTTCGCGCTTCACCACATCTCCCGCTGTCTTTGCTACTTTGCGAACGCCAGTAGGTTGTTCGGTGGGTGTGCCAGTGAAGCCGGCTGTAAGGTCATTCTTTGCCATGGAGTTTCTCCTTGTTGGTGTGAAGGAGGAACTGACAATGGGGTGGGGAGGTTCCAAAAATGGCCGACCGGCCGTTATCAATGGCGGTGCCTCGTCTGCGTAGGGCTGCGGAGCACCCGAAAAGCCGGATTTTCGATTGAGAAGTTTTGGAACGATTTTCCGAACACGGGGTTCATATTTCAGGCGTTCTATGACGTCACCATCTTCGGTTTGAGGAATGCAATGATTGATCCTCCAAATCAGCCCCCAGGCACATCCGAGCGGAAGGTCGAGCTCGACCAGGCCGTTGACTACGCGGTGCAGCTCCTTGTCGAAGAAGCCCACTTGGTCGGATGGGGCCGTGTAGAATTTCTGACGGCTGTTTTGGACGCAACCAGTGCCCGACTTGCCGCGGTGGGAGAAGAAACAGAGCTAGAGGCCGGCGGCGTCACATTGCCAAGGGCCGCATACCCGACCGATTAGAGAATGCGCTTTTTCTCAATGGCCGACGAGCCGCAAGAAAGGTCGAAAATGACGATTGCGATTGAGGAAGATCCGCAGGCATGGCGCGAGGATCTTCGACTGCGACTTGAGGGGTTGGTAGACCTGTTCGTCGTGGCGGGCATTCAGCAGGAAGATGTTTTCGCCGCCATCCTTGAGGATGTCGATGGTCTGCGCAGCGCCTTGATCCGCGATCCAGACCCCGCAGACGACGACACAGCGAAGACCACTATTGATGAACCTTCAAACGATTGGCCTGCGGCCGAGGGAAGGTAATCGTCGTGTTTTTTAGGGTTCACCGGGTTGCGGATGGGGCTTTTCCTCGTTGTCTCCTGCCACTCATTTTGGTGGTCGAGGATGAGTATCTGATCCCTATTTGGCTGCATATGGCGTAGGTCATAGCCCAAACGGACAGCTTGTTTCGGAAAACCCGTCGTCCTATAAAACTGGTATACGCGCATCTGTCGAGCATGAGATAACTCCACGCTGGCAATCGCGCACTGCTTTCGACTCTTGACCACGGATGTACTGGCATTAGTCTTGGAAGCGACAATGAAAGAAGGTCGGAGCCAGCGCGCCCCGGCCTTTTTTGTTGGGCTCGATGCTTATATTTACTCCGACGCATGCGTCTCTATTGAGCGGGCGCCGTTGTCGAGGGCTGCGCACTCGTCGGTTCGGTGGTGGTCGCTGGCGGCTTCGCTGTTTCAGTCGTCGTCTTTCCCGGAAGCAGGAAGACAATTGCAAGGATGATGACGACGACCCATGTTTTGACCTCCCAAGCTTAGTGGCTTGAGCCTACTCGCCACTTCGAACCCGTTCAATATAGCGCTTCCTGTCTTCCTCGGACGCACTAGCCGACATGTCCTGTCCGAGTTCGGCCCTTTGAGATAGCGGGAGCCATGGTCGATTAGGGTTCTCTCTAACCCATAGCTGTCTGGCACGTCTTTCAATTTCAGCGTCTTCCAACGTCTCCTCCTTCGATTTGAGTTCGAGTACCGCAGGGCCCAGGCTCTTGCACGGCTGACCTTGAATCCTTTGCAGACCAGCGGGCAATCCGAAGTATCCTGGCCTGATAAGGATCTACCTAGTGCAGACACTCGATTGCTTCGATAGGCCGCCGTCGTCGCAAGGCAGTTGAGGCGGAATTTGACGTTGTCGTCAGCTCGCAGGCAGTCAAAGCTACGACCTGACCAAACTCGTGCATCTGGATCGGCGCGGCAACGGGAAGCCCTGTGCCAACCAGATCTTCGTTCGGTAGGGGATGCCTCCTGACGGAAGCTCAGCTGGTCATCATCGTCTGCTGTCGCGGCGTCTCAATGGGCGAGAAGCCGAAGCGCTTCTTGTAGCAGGTGGCAAAATATTGGCTCGAGGAGAAGCCGCAGTCATAAGCAACGTTGGTGACGGATTGCTGGCCATTTTCGAGCAGTTGGCGCGCCGCGTTCAGGCGCAACATCTGCAAGTAGCGCACAGGCGTCATGTTGGTCAGCACCTGGCAATGCTGGGTGAACTGGGTGCGCGAGAGATTGCATTCGACAGCCATGTTCTCCAGGGTCCAGTCTTCGTCGAGGGCATGCCTCAAGCGCTTGAGGAAAATCTCGACCGTGCGCTTGGAACTTGCGAGTGCCAGATCCAGCACCGGCGCCTGGCTTTCCAGCATTTGGCGGAACTGGAGCAGCATCATCGAGATCAGCAGGCGCAGGCGCGCTTCGCCGCCATGGATGTCACGGCTCGCCACCACCTCGTGAATATCCATGAAGGTGCGCGCGACTTCGCGCGAGGCGAGATAGGAGATCTGCTCGTTCTTGGACAGAAGCTCGCTCAGCCGCCTGCGATCCCGTTCCGGCCAGCCGATCCAATCGGGCCAGAGCCAGGTTTCATGCGGGCGGCGCACGCCCATGTCCATCAGCACCCAGACGATATGGCTTGCGCCGATATTGGGGTCGCCGAGCGCATGCAATTGCCACGGCCGGACGACGAACATCTGGCCTTCGCTGAGCGTGGTCTTGCGGCCGTCCATCGTAATGGTGAGAGAGCCGCGTGCGAGATAGGCGATCTTGACGCCTTCGTTGCAATGTTCGCGCAGACCCCAGTCCTGCGGGTTCGTCGCATCCCAACCGCCGACGGAACAGACCTGCGGTAGGGCGTGGCCGAGGTCGATGCCCGGATAGCCGCGTCGCGTCCATGCGTTGAGTGAGACCTGTCCGGCAAGAGACGCCTTCATCAGGTCCTGGCAGTTCCCGGCATAGAGCAGGGCACCCGGCTCACGGAAAACCGCCGGCCGGCCGACGGCTCGCTCATTGTTGACTTTGCTCATCGTTCTCCCCCGCCGATGTTCAAAATTTACCAGTCCTCTATTTCGAACGCGGACGCTCCTTTATTGCGCAATGCTGCGTCATCATCAAGCGGCAAACGGAGGCGCTTCGTGATTTGTCGTTGAAACTCAACGGCATGGAGGAGAATCAGGGAGGATTTGCCGGTGCGGATAGGTTTCCACACGGACGCGTTCAACTCGGCCTATTGGTCGTTCGAAAAATGCTTGCAGTGGGCGAGCGACAACGATGTGCACTTCATCGAGTGTGGCCTGATAGACGGGGTCAGCTGGATTCATGGGCTCGGCTACCAGCCGCATGTCGCGCTTTACGAGGATCCCGCACTGCTGCGTCGGAAGATGGATCGCTACGGCGTGCGCTTCTCCCAGGTCGATGCCGCCTATCCGCTTTCCGGCGAAGATGGCCCGTTGCGCGGCGTGCCTTACGTGCTGAAATCGATTGCCTGGGCCGCGCAGGCCGGCAGCCCTTGCGTCGACACGACCGACGGGCTCCATATGCCGCCGGGGCTGAGCGAAGAAGAATCGATGGCGCTCATGAAGCGCAGCTACGAGAAGATCATCGAGGTCGCGGAAGCGCACGAAATCATCGTCAATATCGAGCCGCACGGGCATTTCACCACGCGCCCCGAATTCATGGAGCGCATGCTTGCCTTCGTCGATTCCCGATGGCTGCGCATGAACATGGACACCGGCAACACCTTCATCGCCGGTCAGGAGCCGACGGAGTTTCTGCCGCGCTTCGTCGACAAGGTCAGCCACGTTCACGTCAAGGATGTTTCGCAATCGCTCGCCGCTGCGGTTCGTGGCGGGCAGACCGGCATCGCGGTCAGCCATTGCGCGCTCGGCGATGGTGTCAATGCCGACAACATCAAGGCCTGCCTCGCGATACTGCGCGATCACGGCTACGACGGCGTGCTCAGCCTGGAATGCGAGGGAGCCGCCGGCCCGATGATCGAGAAATCCCTGTCTTGGATTCGCGCGACCTGCCGCGACCTCGGCATCAAGCTGCACTGAGCGCGCCATGAACCTAGGCATCAACCTTCTCTGTCTGACTGACTTCGTCGAGGACAGGCACTTGGCCAGCATCGGACGGCTGCGCGACCTCGGTTATGACGGGGTCGAGGTCCCGGTCCTTAAAGGTGCCGTCAGCCACTATGAGCGCCTGGGCAAGGAGCTCGACACGCTCGGCATCGGCCGATCGACCACGTCGATCGTTCCGACGCCGGACGCCAACCCGGTCAGTTGTGACGCGGACGTACGAGCGCGCGGCCTTGCCCATCTCGACTGGGCCCTGGATTGCGCCATCGCCCTTGGGGCCGAAAGTATGGGTGGGCCCTTCCATGCACCGATCGGGTTCTTCACCGGGGCCGGGGCCAGCGAGGACGAGCTCAAATACGGCGCCGACGCACATCGGGCACTGGCGGAGCGGGCTGCGGCAAACGGTATGCATCTGAGCCTCGAGCCCCTCAATCGCTTCGAGACCTATTACCTGAACACCATGGAGCAGGCCCGCTCCTATGTGGACCGGGTTGGGCATCCAGCCTTCAAAATCATGTACGACACCTTTCATGCCAACGTCGAAGAGCGTCGGCCGGAGGCGGCCATTCGCCTGATCGGCAGCGACATCGGCGTCTTTCACGTCTCCGAGAACGATCGTGGCATCCCGGGACGGGGACACATAGACTTCGCCGCAATGTTCAAGATCTTGAAGGAGATCGGTTATGACGGCTGGCTGACCCTTGAAGCATTCGGCGCCGGACTTCCAGCAATCGCGACGGCAACCCGCGTCTGGCGGCCGCTGTTTCCCGATTTCGAGACGCTCTTTTCCGAAAGCGCGACGTTCATTCGCAAGACATGGGCACAAGCATGACCATTCCTTCTCCCGCAATCGAGATGCGCGGCATCACCAAGAATTTTCCCGGCGTCAAAGCGCTGAAAGGTGTGAGCTTCGTTGCCTATCCGGGTGAGGTCCACGCACTGGCCGGCGAGAACGGCGCCGGCAAGTCTACGCTGATGAAGATCCTCTCCGGCGTCTACCGACTGGATGGCGGCGCCGTCGTCGTGGGCGGAGAGGAGCGACATTTCACTCATCCGCTCGATGCGATCCGCGCCGGCATCGCGGTGATCTACCAGGAATTCTCGCTACTACCCGAGCGCACCGTGGCGCAGAACATCTTTCTCGGCCGCGAGCCGACGCGGTTCGGCCTCGTCGACCACGGGGCGATGAACCAGGAGGCGCGACGCGTGCTCTCGCTGTTCGGCTCGTCGCATCGGATCGAACCCGACACGGTTGTCGCCGACCTCGATGTCGCAAGCCAGCAACTGGTCGAGATCGCCAAGGCGGTGTCGCTCGATGCACGGGTGATCGTGATGGACGAGCCGACTGCCGCCCTCAACGAGGCGGAATGCGAGGTGCTGTTCGGCCTCGTTGACACGCTGAAGATGAGGGGTGTGGCGATCGTCTATATCACGCACCGCATGCGCGAGATCACGCGGCTTGCCGATCGGGTGACTGTGCTGAAGGACGGCGAAACGGCCGCGAGCTTCGACGAAGTGCCGGAGCCCGATGTGATCGTACGCGCCATGGTCGGCCGCGATATCGGCGATTTCTATGCGGCGCCGGCGACGTCGCAGGAGATTGGTGATGCCGTGCTCTCCGTGCGCAATGCCGGCAACGAGCGGCTGAAGAACATTTCCTTCGAACTTCGCGCCGGCGAGATCGTCGGTTTTGCCGGATTGCAGGGGGCAGGGCGCGTTGCGCTCGCCCAGGCGATTTTCGGCTTTTCGCCCTTCATCAGGGGCGAGGTGCTGCTTGCCGGCAAGCCGGCGCGGTTCACCAACCCGCGCGACGCCATCCGCGCAGGCATCGGCCTTTTGCCGGGCGATCGCAAGGCCGAAGGGCTGGTGCTCATGCAGTCGGTCACGGACAATGGCATGCTGACGGCAAGGGCGCTGTCGGCTCTCGCGGGCAAGGCTGATGCGACCGCGTTCGCCTCCACTGAGGAGATGGATAGGCTGCTGCAGGACCTCGACGTGCGCGCGGGCAGCTTTTCCCAGGAAATCAAGGCGCTCTCCGGCGGAAACCAGCAGAAGGCAATTGTCGCGCGCTGGCTGGCTCTGGCGCCACGCTTGCTGATCTTCATCGAGCCGACGCGCGGCATCGACGTCAATGCCAAGGCCGGCATCTACCACCTCATGCGCGATCTCGCCCGCAAGGGTACGGCGATCATGATGATTTCGTCCGACCTGCCGGAGGTGCTCGGTGCTGCCGACCGCATCCTCGTTATGCGCGCCGGCGAACTGGTGGCAGCGTTCCAGCGCGGCGTGTCGGAAGCCGATGTCATGCTCGCTGCAACCGGCGAAGAGGCGGTGGCGGCATGAACACGGCGATCTTCACCAAACGCCCCACTTCGCGCATTGAGCGCTATTCGCCGGCCCTGCTGCTCGCTGCCGCGCTTCTGATCTACATCGCTATCGCGCTCAGCCTTGGTTTGACGCGGTTCCTGACACCGGAAGCGGCGATCTCCATCCTCAACCGCTCCATCGCGCTCGGCATGACCGCTGTCGGCCAGACCTTCGCCATTCTCGTCGGCTCGATAGACCTGTCGGTGGCGCATCTCATTTCCGCGTCGGCGGTGGTCTCGTCGGCGATCATGAACGGTGATCCGGCGATGATGGTGCCTGCCGTCCTCGCGGTGCTGCTGATGGGTGTTCTGGTCGGCACGTTGAACGGGCTGCTGATTATCAGGCTGGAGGTCAATCCGCTCATCGCGACGCTGGGCATGGCGCTCATCATTCAGGGTTGCCTTGCTTCCTTCCACGGCAAGTTCGCAGGTTCGGTCCCGGATGCGTTCCAGTTCTTCGCCTATGGCACTGTGCTGGGATTGCCATTCAGCCTCATCATGCTGGCGCTGGTCGTTCTTGCTGCCTGGGTCCTGCTGCGGTTCACTCGCTTCGGGTCCAACATCTACTCAGTCGGCGGCAATCGCGACACCGCGCGTGCAGCGGGCATCAAGACGGGCCGCGTGGTGATGGCGAGCCATATCATCTGCAGCCTGTGTGCGTCACTGGCGGGTCTTTATCTCGCAAGTCGCCTGAAGTCCGGTTCGCCCTGGATCGGCACGGAGGGTGCATACGACCTGGAATCGATCGCCGTCGTGGTCATCGGCGGGACGATCCTCTCCGGCGGCAAGGGCGGGATCTGGGGCACCGTCGCGGGCGTCATCATCTTCTCGCTGATCGACTCCATCTTTAATCTCGCCGGCGTCGACGCCTTCGCCAAGCAGGTGATGCGCGGCATCATCATTGTCGCAGCCGTCGCCTTCTACGCCGTGCGTTCGAAGAGGATAGTGGCATGATTCAGCAAACCATCGGCTCGGCAGAGACGCCCGGCACCTCGAGAAGCGGCCGCTTCCCGAAGATCAATCCCGTCTTCTTCGTGCTTGCAGCCCTGCTCGTCGCCATCACGCTGTCGAACCCGAACTTCGTCGAGCCCCCCGGATACATGAATTTCCTGAAGCGTGCCGCGCCGCTGGCGATCCTCGCCGCCGGCCAGATCTACGTCATCGTCTCTGGTGGATTCGATCTCTCAGTCGGCTCGCTGATCACGCTGACAGTGGTCGGTTCATCGATGCTGCTCAACAACAATGCCGATGCGACATGGTGGGTGATCCCGGTCATGTACGCTGTCGGGCTCGCTGTCGGCGTGATCAACGGTCTCGTCGTCAGCTTTCTGAGGGTCCCCTCGCTGATTGCCACACTCGGCATGATGATTACTCTGAACGGTGCAGCCTTCATGTGGTCGAGCGGATCGCCGCGCGGCTACCTGCCCGAGACTTTCCGCTTCTTCGGGCGCGTCAATATCCAGGGCATTCCGCTCATTCAGTTCCTGCCGGTTGCGCTGCTGGTGCTGCTTTCGGTCGGCATATGCCTGTTCTGGCTCATGCATCGCACCAATCTCGGCCGCATGCTGCATGCGATCGGCGACAATCCGCGGGCGGCGCAGATGTCGGGCGTCCCGCTCGAGCGGGTTCGCATCACCGCCTTCGTCGTGTCGTCGCTGAGCGCGGTGACGGCCGGCATTCTGCTCGGCGGTTTTGCGGGCGTCTCGACAGATGTCGGCGTCGGCTACGAGCTGCAGGCGATCACGGCTTGCGTCATCGGTGGTGCGCAGCTTCTCGGCGGGCGTGGCTCGGTGCCCGCGTCGATCGCCGGCGCGTTGACGCTGACTGCGATCTTCACGCTGCTCAATTTCATTGGCTTGCCGAAACCGGTGCGCGATGTCGTGCAGGGCGTGATCCTGATCGTCGCCGTCGTGCTTGCCACCTATCGGCGCAACCGCGCCGGCGGGACCTGAGTTTCGTCGGCCGAAGGGCCGTCGGGAGGAACTGAAAAATCATGATCAAATGGGAGTGAGACATGAAAAGATTGCTGACCGCCGCCCTTTCGGCTGCACTCATCGCCAGCACCGCGCAGGCCCAACAACTGAACTTCGATGACCCTGCCGAATTCGCCAGGCAGCGCGAGTTACTGACAGCCAAGGCCAATGGCCCGGACGGGGAGCCTTGGGCGCAACATTACGGTGACCAAATGGCCGACACCGCAAAGTTCAAGAAGGAAGGTCCCTACACGATCTGCTTCTCGAACGCCGGGGTCAACAATGCCTGGCGCGTGACCGGCTGGACGAACATGCAGGCTGAAGTGAAGCTCCATCCGGAAATCAAGGAGCTCATCCATGTCGATGCCGAAGGCTCCGACGACAAGCAAATCTCCGACATCGACGATCTGATCAATGGCGGCAAATGCTCGGCTCTGATCGTCTCGCCGAATACAACCGCGGCGCTGACCCCGGCCGTCGAGAAGGCCTGTGCCAAGTTGCCCGTCATCGTCTTCGATCGCGGCGTCAACACAAAATGCCCGGTCACCTTCATCCACCCGGTCGGCGGTTATGGCTTCGGCATCCAGGCAGGCGAATTCGTGGCGGCCAATGCGCCGGCCGGCGCCAACGTGCTGATGCTGCGCATCGTGCCCGGCGTCGACGTACTGGAGACCCGTGCGTCCGCCGCCAAGCACATCTTCAAGGAAAAGGGGCTGAACGTCATCGGCGAGGAGTTCACCGAGGGCGACAACGCCAAGACCAAGTCGATCGTCGAGGACTATCTGCAGCGCGGCACGATCGACGCGGTCTGGATGGATGCCGGCGCCACCGCCGTTGCAGCGCTGGAGGCTTTCGAAGATTCCGGTCTGCCCCTGCCTGTTATCACCGGGGAGGACCAGCAGGACTTTCTGATGAAATGGAAGGCCGAAGGCTTCAAGGCGATTGCGCCGACCTACCCGACCTATCAGTGGCGCACGCCCATCATTGCGGCCGTGAACGTGCTGAAGGGTGAACCGGTCCCGGGTCCGGAATGGGTGATGCCGCAGCCGGCGATCACAGCCGAGACGCTCGACCAGTACGTCAACGACAAGATGCCGCCGCTACATCATGCCATGTGCGGCTGCGAAAAGCTGCCCGACTATCCGGCAGCATGGGGTGGTCAGTAAGAAGAAGAGGGGCTGCGCGACAGCGCGGCCCCTTCCGTCGTCTCCCTCGCTGGACCGGTCCATAGAGACGACGTTCCTCGGCCCGCGAATTGCCGGGTACAGGCCGACCGGAAATCTGAACGCGGCCATACCATCATAGCGCTGGCCGGTTACAGAGCGAAAAGGTGACGCCTTTTGCGCCCAGCCTGTCAATGTCACTAACGCCAGCCCCTTTGCTATAACCTCCGCGTCGCCGAAGGCCGATGCCACGTTGGTTGCGTCCGTCCTCACGACGACTTGTCCCAGCTGTTTCAGGTCAAGCCACGCTCCGCCAGGCGACGGCCGCCGAGTACGCCTGCGTTCTTCGGTGAGCAGTTGCGGATCAGCCCAGAGGGTTTCAGTGCTTTGGTAGTCGAACGTCTGTGATGCGGCTCCTCTTGTGGGCAGGCCTTGTGCAGGCAGATGCCTCTATCCGGCTTGCAATCGAGCCGTCCTATTGCCGGCGCGGTTTCGCAGATCTCGATAACATGTATCTTATGATACCTGTTGACATGTTATACCAGTTGAGAAATATAGACCTACGCCGGGATCGGCGGAGGAACGTTTCGGCTGGACGAGATTGGCTCCGGTCACTTGCATTTAGGGAGGTCTTCGATGACATCGATCGCGCTGTTCGGTGCCGGTGGCAAAATGGGCTATCGGCTCGCCAAGAATCTGAAGGGTTCGCGCTTCGATGTCCGGCATGTCGAAGTGAGCGACGCCGGCAAGGCGCGCCTTTCGAAGGATCTCGGCATCGCCTGCGTTTCCGCCGATGAGGGCCTAGATGGTGCCGATGTCGTCATTCTTGCGGTTCCGGATACTGCGATCGGCAAGGTCGCGGCCGGCATTGCCGGCAGGCTGAAGCCGGGCATGATGGTCGTGGCGCTCGATGCCGCGGCCCCATTTGCCGGCCATTTGCCCGAGCGCGCGGACCTTACCTATTTCGTCACGCATCCCTGCCATCCGCCGATCTTCAATGACGAGACGGATCCAGCGGCCAAGCGCGATTTCTTTGGCGGCATCGCGGCCAAGCAGCACATCGTTTCCGCTCTGATGCAGGGTCCGGAAAGTGCCTATGCGCTCGGCGAAGAGATCGCCAAGGTCATCTGGGCGCCGGTCATGCGCTCGCACCGCGTCACCGTCGAGCAGATGGCGCTGCTGGAGCCGGGCCTGTCCGAAACGGTCTGCGCTTCGCTGCTCGTCGTTATGCGCGAAGCAATGGACGAATGCGTGCGCCGCGGCGTTGCCAAGGAGGCTGCCCGCGACTTCCTGCTCGGCCACATGAACGTGCTCGGCGCCGTGATCTTCGAGGAGACACCGGGCGTCTTCTCCGATGCCTGCAACAAGGCGATCGAGTTCGGAAAGCCCGTGCTCATGAAGGACGACTGGAAGCGCGTGTTCGAGCCCGCGGAAATCGCCGCGAGCATCCAGCGCATCACCTGATTTACGGCGGGCTTGGTCCGCGCTGACGGCGCCACGCGCCGGCAAAGAATCGCACCGGGAGGCCATTTTCAATGGGGGGATGGCCGAAGGAGACCGGGGCTAACTGGGAGGAGAAACATGAACATTACCCGTAGACTGATCACACTCGGTTTTGCTGCCGTCATGGCGGCTGGCGTTGCCATGCCGTCGTTTGCTGCCGATCTCATCGCGATCATCACGCCGAGCCACGACAACCCGTTCTTCAAGGCGGAAGCCGTAGGCGCGGAAGCCAAGGCCAAGGAGCTCGGCTACGAGACACTGGTTCTCGTTCATGACGACGACGCCAACAAGCAGTCGCAACTCATCGATACGGCAATCGGCCGCGGCGCCAAGGCGATCATCCTCGACAATGCCGGCTCGGAAGCCTCGATCGCCGCCGTAAAGAAGGCCAAGGATGCGGGCATCCCCTCCTTCCTGATCGACCGTGAAATCAACGCCACGGGCGTCGCTGTTTCCCAGATCGTCTCGAACAACTACCAGGGCGCGCAGCTTGGTGCCGAAGAGTTCGTCAAGCTGATGGGCGAGAAGGGTAACTATGTCGAGCTGCTCGGCCGCGAAGCCGACCTCAATGCCGGCATCCGCTCCAAGGGCTATCACGACGTCATGGACGAATATACGGACATGAAGATGGTCGCCCAGCAGTCGGCCAACTGGAGCCAGACCGAAGGCTACTCCAAGATGGAGACCATCCTTCAGGCCAATCCGGACATCCAGGGCGTGATCGCCGGCAACGACACGATGGCAATGGGCGCGATCGCGGCTCTGCAGGCTGCCGGTCGCAAGGACGTTATCGTCGTCGGTTTCGACGGGTCGAACGATGTGCGCGACTCGATCAAGGCGGGCGGCATCAAGGCAACTGTCATGCAGCCAGCCTATGCCCAGGCACAGCTCGCCGTCACCCAGGCGCATGAGTACATCACGACCGGCAAGGCGCCGGCCGAAGAAAAGCAGCTGATGGACTGCGTGCTGATCACAGCGGACAACGCCGGCAAGCTCGAAACCTTCGCGCTCTCCGAATAATCCTCTCGCAATGGCGCGAGGCAGGGGAAAACCCTGCCTCGCGTTTGCTGTTTATGACGGAGAATGGGAATGCTGAGGTTTCAGGCTGCCTGTACACTCATGCTTGCCGGCGCGCTTGCGCTTAGCGGCTGCAAATTCGTCAAGACCGAGGACGAACAGAAGCAAGCGGCGGCAGGCGCCTTCAATCCCGACAGGCTGGTCGCCGACATTTGGGACGCGAAGGTCGTACCCTATCTCGTCGAGCGTGCAGGCGCGTTCAAGGATGTCACCGCTCTTGCCGCAAACAATCTGGACGCGGCGGCGGAAAAATACGGCCACAAGGAAAAGCAGGGCAACGCGCCATGGACCTTTGCCGCCAAGGTCGACGGCGTGATCGTCGCTGAGGAGACGAAATCACGCGCGGCCTACGTTGATGTGGACGTGGACGGCGACACGAAGGCGGACGTGCGCGTCTCGATCGGCCCGGCCATCCGCGGCACGGCGTTGCGCGACAGCCTGAAATTCGTGAACTTCAACGAGTTCAAGAACCAGATCGAATGGGCGCAGTACGGAAAGGCCTTCAACACCCACGTGAACCGCGCCTTGCTTGAAAAGCTTTCGCGCGAGGGGCTCACCGGCAAGACGCTCAAAGCGACCGGCGCCTATCCGTTGCCGGCCAAGGGTCAGTTGCCGCAATTCGTGCCTGCCACCATCACCGTGGGAGGTTGACGATGGCCAATCTCGACGACGGCGACGTCATTCTCGAACTGAAGGACATCACCAAGGCCTATTCCGGTATCGTGGCGCTGAAGAAGGCGGACCTGAAGCTTCGCCGCGGTGCCGTGAATGTGCTCGTCGGCGAAAATGGTGCCGGCAAGTCGACGATGATGCGCATCATCGCCGGCGTGGAGCGCCCGACGCTCGGCGAGATCTGGATGGATGGCGAACGCATCCACCTGAACAGTCCCGCCGACGCGGTGCGCCACGGCATCGGTATCGTCTTCCAGGAACTGAACCTCTTCGGCAATCTCTCGGTTGCGGAGAACATCTTTGCCACCCGCGAGATCACACGTGGCCCCCGCGGCATCGACCACAAGGCGCAGGTGGAAAAAGCCAACGAATTCCTCAATCGCCTGGAAGCAGGCATCTCCGCCGAAACGCTTGCAGAAGACCTGCCGATCGGCCAGCAACAGCTCGTCGAGATCGCTCGCGCCGTATCGCTCGACACCCGCATCCTTATCATGGACGAGCCCACCTCGGCGCTCAGCGCCGCCGAAGTCGACGTACTCTTCCGCGTGATTGCGGACCTGAAAGCGCGCGGTGTTGCGATCGTCTACATCTCGCACCGGCTGGAAGAGCTGATGCGCATCGGCGACTACATCACGGTGCTGAAGGACGGCGAGATCACTGGCCATGCCATGGTCAAGGACATCGATACGCGCTGGATCGTGCGCTCGATGATCGGATCGGATGCCAAGGATTTTGCCAAGCAGGTCGAGCACGAGCCGGGCGAAGAGGTCTTTCGCATCGAAAACATCTGCCTGCCGCGCGCGCAGGGCGGCTATGCCGTTGACCATGTGTCGATCGGCGTTCGCAAGGGCGAGATCCTGGGGATCTACGGTCTCATGGGCGCTGGGCGCTCCGAGCTTTTCGAATGCATCATGGGCCGCCACGAGCACTATACGGGGAAAATCTTCGTCGAGGGCGAGGAGCTGAAGGGGCGTGACACGACCCGCCGCATCCGCGAGGGCCTGGCGCTGATCCCGGAAGACCGCCAACGCGAGGGCCTCGTGCAGTCCATGTCGATTGCTGACAACCTTTCCATGGCAAGCCTCGGCCAGTTCCTGAAGGGTGGCTTCCACATCGATCTCAAGCTTGAGAAGAAGGCGATCCTGGACGCGATCCGCAATCTTTCGATCAAGGCGAAGAACCCGGACTTCGACGTCACCTCGATGTCGGGCGGCAATCAGCAGAAGGTCGTCATCGGCAAGGCGCTGATGACCGGGCCGAAAGTGCTGCTGATGGACGAGCCGAGCCGCGGCATCGATGTCGGCGCCAAGGCGGACGTTTTCCGCACCATGCGGCGCCTGGCGGGCGAGGGGCTCGCCATCCTGTTCTCCACCTCCGACCTGGAAGAGGTCATGGCCCTTTCCGATCGCATCGCGGTGATGAGCAACGGCCGCCTGGTTACGGTGGTCGACCGCAAGGATGCCACTGAGGAGATGGTCATCTCGGCCTCCGCAGAGGGACATAAAACCAAAAGGATGCATGCGTGATGACGACAGCAACGCAAACTGCCGCCGCTGGCAACAGCCTCTCCACTGGGGCGGCCCTGCTCACGCTCATGAAGCTGAGGACGTTCATCGCGCTCTTCGCGGTGATCATCTTCTTCTCGATCTTCGCGCCGAATTTTCTGTCGACCGCGAACATGATCCTGATGTCGAAGCACGCGACGCAGAACGCCTTTCTCGCCATCGGCATGACCTTTGTCATCATCACCGGTGGCATCGACCTGTCCGTCGGCTCGATCGTCGGGCTCTGCGGCATGATTGCGGGCGGGTTGATCATGTACGGCGTGGCGCTGCCGCTCGGCTACACGGTCTATTTCAATATCGTCGAGGTCGCGATCATCGTGATGGCAGTCGGCATCCTCATCGGTGCGGTCAACGGTCTGCTGATCACACGGCTGAACGTTGCGCCCTTCATTGCGACGCTCGGCACACTCTATGTCGCACGCGGCATGGCGCTGCTCTATTCCGATGGCCAGACCCTGCCCAATCTCAACGGGCGGGAAGACCTCGGCAACCAGGGCTTCAGCTATCTCGGCTCCGGCTCGATCCTCGGCCTTCCGGTCTCCGTCTGGATCCTCATCGTCGTGGCGTTGGGTGCGGCCTACTTCGCCCGCTTCGTGCCGCTCGGCCGGCACATCTTCGCCGTCGGCGGCAATGAGCGCGCCTCCCGCATGTCGGGCATCCGTGTCAACCGCGTCAAGATGTTCGTCTACATGTTCTCCGGTTTCTGCGCGGCGATCGTCGGCCTCGTCATCTCCTCGGAACTGATGGCCTCGCATCCCGCGACCGGCACCAATCTCGAGCTCAACGCTATTGCAGCGGCAGTTCTCGGTGGTACATCCATGTCCGGTGGGCGCGGCACGATCGGTGGAACGATCATCGGCGCCTTCGTGATCGGCGTTCTGTCGGACGGGTTGGTGATGATGGGCGTGAGTTCGTTCTGGCAGATGGTGATCAAGGGCCTGGTGATCATTGTCGCCGTGGTGGTGGACCAGGCACAGCGCCGCCTGCAGCAGCGCGTGGCCCTGATGCAGATGGCAAAGGCAGGCTGAGCATGGCCAAGATCAAGGGCGCGCTGATCGGCTGCGGTTTCTTCGCCGTCAACCAGATGCATGGCTGGCAGGATATTGCCAATGTGGAGATCGTGGCGATCTGCGACCGCGATCCGGAGCGGTTGCGTATCGTCGGCGACCAGTTCGGCGTCGCGCGGCGCTACCAGTCGGCAGAGGCGACGTTTGCCGATGGCGGCTTCGATTTCGTCGATATCGCCACGACGGTCGGCAGCCATCGGGCACTGGTGGAGCTTGCCGCCAGCCATAAGGTGCCAGCGATCTGCCAGAAGCCGTTCGCGCCGACCCTTGAGGATGCCAAGGCCATGGTGGTTGCTGCCGACGGGGCTGGCATTCCGCTGATGATCCATGAGAACTTCCGCTGGCAAACGCCGATCCTCGCAGTGAAGGCGGTTTTGGACCGTGGCACGATCGGCACGCCCTTCTGGGGCCGCATCTCCTTCCGTTCCGGCTTCGATGTCTTTTCAGGCCAACCCTATCTCGCCAAGGGCAAGCGCTTCATCATCGAGGACCTCGGCATCCATTCGCTCGACATCGCCCGTTTTCTCTTCGGTGATGCGCACCGAATGACTGCCCGCACGGCGCGCATCAATCCTGACATTGCCGGTGAGGATGTGGCGACCATGCTGCTCGGCCACGACAACGGCATCACCTCGATCGTCGATGTCAGCTATGCGAGCAAGCTACCGGAAGAACCGTTCCCGCAGACCTTCGTCGAGATCGACGGCAGCACGGGCACGCTCCGTCTCGGCAAGGACTACAAGCTCACCGTCCATGGGCCAGAGGGCACGACGGAAAGCCTCGTCGCGCCGAAGCTGCTCCCCTGGGCCTCGCGGCCATGGCACAACATTCAGGAGAGCGTGGCGCTGATCCAGAAGCACTGGGTCGAGCGGCTGGCCGCGCGGCAGGAACCGGACACCTCCGGCCGCGACAATCTGCAAACCTTCGCCCTTGTCGAAGCCGCCTATCTTAGCGCCAGGCGCGGCGAGACCGTTTCGCTTGTGGATCTGCTGGGATGAACAAAGACGCGCTGCTGCTCTACGGGACCCGGGAGCGTGAGCCCGAAAGCCACACGCTCATCGCCGGCGATTTGAGCGTGGCGCTTCAGGACGGTAATCTTCGCAGCCTTCGGTTCCGCGGCTATGAGGTGTTGCGCGCGATCGCCTTCCTGGTGCGCGACGGGGATTGGGGCACCTGCAATGCCATGATCAGTGCCCTTGCCGTCGAAGAGAAAGAACAGGGTTTCTCCGTCACTTACAGCGCCCGCTTCACCGCGCCTTCGGGCGCCAATCTCGATTGCGCGGTCGCGATTTCCGGATCCGAGCGGACGGTGAGCTTTTCCGCAGACTGCATCAGCGACGCTGACTTCGAGACGGCCCGTGCCGGCTTCGCCGTGCTGCACCCGGTCGTCGGCGTCGCGGGCCAGCCAGTGGAAGTCCGGCATGGCGATGGCAGTATCGAGCAGGCGCATTGGCCGGAGCAGATTGAGCCCTGGCAACCTTTCAAGGATATCGCGGCGATCACGCATCGCGTTGCGCCGGGCATCGAGGCAACAACGCAGTTCGGTGGCGACGTCTTCGAGATGGAGGACCAGCGCAACTGGACCGACGGATCCTATAAGACCTATGTGCGGCCACTGGCGCTACCCTGGCCCTACCGCGTGCCGAAGGGCGAAGCGTTCGGCCAGCGGATTACCGTAGGCATCCGGGCGGAAGAGGGCGCGGCATTCGCGGTGGCGTCGGATCTGGTCACGCTTGTGCTGGCGCCGACGGCACTTCGCTTTCCGGAGCTCGGCGTCGGCTTGCGGCCGGAATGCTTCGCCGACGAACTCGCCTCGCTTGCCGTCCTCAAAACGATCGACGCGCGCCATCTGATCGCCCATTTCGATCCTGGCGCCGGACATGGGATCGCAGCGCTGGAAGGATACGCGGATATCGCTGAGCGGTCCGGCCTCAAGGTGACACTGGAACTTGCCCTGCCATGCAAGCGCCCGCTTGACGAGGAAATGGCCGAACTCGCCACGTTCATCGAAAAGGCTGGTCTGGCGCTCGATACGCTGTTCGTTTGCCCGTCAGTGGACCGTCAGTCAACGCCGCCCGGCAGTCAGTGGCCGCAGTGCCCGCCGCTCGCGGATGTCTATGCCGCGGCGCGGGCAGCCTTTCCCGGCGTTCGGCTCGGCGGCGGCATGATGAGCTATTTCACCGAGCTCAATCGCAAGCACGTGCCCGGTGATCGGATAGACTATGTCAGCCATTGCACCAACCCGATCGTGCATGCGGCTGATGACCTTTCCGTCATGCAGACCTTCGAGGCCCTTTGCGATGTCGTGCGTTCCACGCGGGCAATCTATGGCGACAAGCCCTATCGCATCGGCCCTTCCACCATCGCCATGCGCCAGAATCCCTATGGCAATGCCACGAAGGACAATCCGGCCGGCGGCCGCATCCCGATGGCCAGTGTCGACCCTCGGCACAATGGACGTTTCGGCGCCGCCTGGGCGCTGGCCTATGCCGCAACCGTGGCCTCTGCAGGACTGGAAGTCCTGACGCTTTCGACGCTTGCAGGCCCTTTCGGGCTTGTCGCCGGTGAGGGGGAGACGACCGCGAAAGGCGAGTTGCGGCCGCTTGCACATGTGCTGGCGCGTCTCGGGGCACTCGCAGGCGAAGAGGTTGTCGCGGTCGAGACCTCACGGCCGGATGCGGTGCTGGGGCTGGCGTCCCGGGAGCGGTTGCTTCTGGCAAACATAACGCCTGCGCCGCAGACAGTGTTGCTCACTGCTACGCCGCGAAAGGTCGTGGAAATTGCGAGCGGTGAGAAAGTCCTGGCGTCAGGACAGCACGTCACTCTACCAGCCTATGGCTGCGTCGAGATCTTCATCTGAGCGTTATACCAACCTACGTTGATACTACTTCTGGCTCTTGAGGGCATAGAGTGCGCGGGAGCGCTCCAGGTGTTTTACCATCGCCTGTTCGGCAAAATCGGCGTCACCCTTTTCGATCGCGCGGATGATTTCCGCGTGTTCTGCAAGTGTGAAGTCCTCGCGGCCCGTCCATATGAGCATTTCCGTATGGTAGGACTTCAGCCATCCCAGCATCGCGCCGCTGACGGCCGCAAAGATCGGGTTGCCCGAAATCCGGGCGATCGCGTGGTGGAATTCCATGTCGGCATCGATGAAGGCATCCGCATCGCCGAGACTCTGTTTCTGCTTTTCGAGCAGCCCGCGCAGTTCGGCGATCTGTGCCGGGCTTACCTTGGCTGCCGCCTCGCGGACCATGCCGCGCTCGAAGAAGATGCGGGCGCTCTTGAGGTGTTCCAGCGAGTCCGAAGAGCCGGAAAGCATCAGCTTTGCCGGCAGATCGACCTGCCGGAAGATGGATTCCGCGGTTATGCGCAAAACTTTGGCGCGCTCGCCTTGGGAAATCTCGACGAGGCCCTTGCCGGCGAGCGCCTGCATCGCTTCGCGGATGGCCGGGCGCCCGACGCCGTAGCGTTCCATCAGTTCGCGTTCGGACGGCATGTCGTCGCCGGCCTTCAGCTCGCCGGTCTCGATCATGAGCTTCAGTCGCGAAAACACTTCATCGGAGAGTTTCTTGCGGACGATCGGTTCGGAAACAACGTTCATGAGTCACCTGGTTTCGACAGGTTTGATTATGCATCAAGTTCCCATGCTGCAACAGGTTTCGCCGCAGCCGGCTTGCAATAACATAAATACTCATTATACCAGTTTGTAGCCGTTAACAAGCGTGCCGCACGGGATGCGGGAGGAGAGAACGTGATCCGTCTGACCTATCGGATAGAGACGCCCGGATCTGTAGAAGCGATGGCGTCGAAGATCGCCAGCGACCAGTCGACAGGCACCTTCGTGGCGTTGCCGGGGGAGACGGAAGAGCTGAAGGCGCGCGTGGCGGCGCGCGTCGTCGCCGTCCGTCCGCTGCCGCCCACGCACCAGGCCTCCTTCTCTGACGAAGCGGGTGGCGCCAAACAGTTCAACCGTGCGGATGTCGACATCGACTTCCCGATGGACGCGGTGGGCACGGATCTCTCCGCGCTGATGACCATCGCCATCGGCGGCGTGTTTTCCATCAAAGGGCTCACAGGTATCCGTATCGTCGATATGAAGCTGCCGCGGGAATTTGCGGCGGCCCATCTCGGGCCGCAGTTCGGCGTGGCGGGAAGCTTCGCGTTGACCGGTGTGAAGCATCGCCCGATCATCGGCACCATCGTCAAGCCGGCGCTCGGCCTCAGGCCGCATGAAACAGCTGATATGGTCGGCGAGTTGATCGAGGCGGGCGTCGATTTCATCAAGGACGACGAGAAGCTGATGAGCCCGGCCTATTCGCCGCTGAAGGATCGTGTCGCGGCGATCATGCCGAAAATCCTCGCCCACGAGCAGAAGACCGGCAAGAAGGTCATGTACGCCTTCGGCATCAGTCACGCCGACCCCGACGAGATGATGCGCAACCACGATATGGTCCTTGAGGCCGGCGGCAATTGCGCCGTGGTCAACATCAATTCGATCGGTTTTGGTGGTCTCGCCTTCCTGCGCAAGCGCTCTAGCCTCGTGCTGCATGCCCACCGCAATGGTTGGGATATCCTCACGCGCCATGCCGGCCTCGGCTTCGAGTTTTCCGTCTGGCAGCAGTTCTGGCGCCTGCTCGGCATCGACCAATTCCAGATCAACGGCATCCGCGTGAAATACTGGGAGCCGGACGAAAGTTTCGTACAATCCTACAAGGCCATCAGCACGCCGTTGTTTTCGGAAGACGACAGGGCGCTGCCGGTGGTCTGCTCGGGCCAGTGGGGCGGGCAGGCGCCCGATACGATCGCGGCGACCGGTGGATCGACAGCGCTTCTCTACCTCTGCGGCGGCGGCATCGTCAGCCATCCGGGCGGGCCGGGAGCGGGCGTGAAGGCGGTCAAGCAGGCATGGGAGGCGGCGGTCGCGGGCGTGCCGCTGGACGCTTACGCGCAGGATCATCCGGAACTCGCGCAATCCATCGAGAAATTTGCCGATGGCAAGGCGGCCTGAGCCATGACACGACCGCTGATCAGCTATTATGGCGACGACTTCACCGGCTCAACCGACGTCATGGAGGCGCTCGCCTCGAACGGTGTCGAAACGGTGCTTTTCCTGAAAGTGCCGGACGCGGACCTGTTGTCGCGCTTCGACGGCGCGCGCGCCTTCGGCCTTGCCGGCACGAGCCGCAGCGAAACGCCTGAGTGGATGGACGTGCACCTTCGCGAAGCCTTCGGCTGGCTGAAGACGCTCGACGCCGAACTCTGCCACTATAAGGTCTGCTCGACCTTCGATTCCGCGCCGCATGTCGGCAATATCGGCCGGGCGATCGAGATCGGCCGCACGGTCTTCGGCGAAGCGACCGTGCCACTCATCGTCGGCGCGCCCCAGATCCGCCGATATACGGCCTTCGGAGAGCTCTTCGCCGCCTATCAAGGCCGCAACTACCGCATCGATCGTCATCCGGTCATGTCGCGCCATCCGGTCACGCCGATGGACGAGTCCAATCTGCTGATGCATCTCGCGCGCCAGACAAAGCTCTCTTCGGCACTCATCGATAATGTCGCGCTGCTGGGCCGGTCGGCGCTTGAAGACGCCGACATCCTGCTCATCGACGTGCTCGACGCGTTGACCCAGGCCGCCGCCGGTGCCTTGGTCTGGAACGCGCTGCATCCCAGAAGCGGCTTCATTTGCGGATCCTCCGGTGTCGAATATGCCTTGATCCCCGCATGGCGGAACGAGGGTCTGATCGGCGACAAACCTGTCTTTGCCGAGGCCGGTCCGGTGGATCGCATCGCGGTCGTGTCCGGCAGCGTTTCTCCCACCACGGAGCGGCAAATTCGCCATGCGCTCGCAAACGGTTTTGGCGGCGTCACGCTTGATCCTCTTGCACTTTCCGGCGACGAGGCCGGAGCTGCAATTGCCGTGGCGATCGAAGCCGGCCTCAAGGTGCTGGAAGGCGGCGACAGTGTCGTGCTTTACACGGCGCTTGGTCCATCTGCCGATCGGGGCGGCGAACTCGATTCATCGACAGGCGCTCGTCATCGCCTCGGCCGCGCGCTCGGCCAAATTCAGTCGGCGCTTGTCCAGCGCGCCGGGATCTCGCGCGCCGTGGTGGCCGGCGGCGATACGTCAAGCCACGCGCTCGGTCAGATGGGCATTTTGGCACTGACGCTAAAGATGCCCCTGCCGCAGACGCCGGGCTCGCCGCTTTGCATCGCTCATGGCGGTGCGGTGGATGGCTTGCAGATCGCGCTGAAGGGCGGGCAGGTTGGCGGCGACGACTATTTTTCCATGATCAGAGCGGGCAAAGTATAACTCGGGCGGTGAGCGGCACACCAACGTTAGGCTGGAAATAAAGAGATAGAGCGTTTCCGCGCCTCCGTTTAACGCAGACGTGCGACTGGGCCGCCCGGGCGAGCTGCCGGATCATTCTTCGAAATGCTCATATTCGAAGGTCGACCTTCAGCCAGCGGACAGCGCCGGCATGATCTCCAAGATGAGATCGGGTGCGCTTGATCGGCGAAGATGTCGGTAAACCTCAGAGCGACGACTTGTTCGCTGTGGCGGCCTCGAAGCTGTCCACCAGTAGCCGTAGGGCGGGTAATGACCGGAGCTTAAGGGAAGGCCAAGGCTTTCCTGCGCAGTATGAACTGCTGGAGCGCATCAGGGCCAAGCGCGATGTGGTCTCCTGTTAGCCGCATGTGCTCGGTCAGTTTGGAAAACAAGTATGCGGCCAGATCTTCGCGCTCCACGACCAGGTTGGTCGTTTCCTGCGGGTCGCTTGCCAGCGCGTAAAGCTCAAAGAAGACCTCGTCCTTGAAGATGTCGACGATGAGCTTGTGCGATTGGTGGATGATACACCGCGAGAAGTTGCCCAGGGCGCCATTGCCGTCGAACTGAACAAAGATATCCTTATGCTCGCAAGGCGTCCCGGCGTTGATCGACGGCATCAGGGAGCGGCCGGGAAGGTCTTTGGGTTTCTCGACGTTCACGATGTCGCAAATCGTTGGCAAGACGTCGATGTGACTGACCGCTTGGTCGCAGACCCCGATGCCGGCCATGGGCGCCGGCATCTTGAACAGGAGAGGTGTGCGGATCGCCTCCTCGTACATGCACATCTTCTGCCAGAGGCGATGCGAGCCGAGCATCTCGCCATGATCGCTCGTAAACACGATCAGTGTTTCGTCGTAAATGCCTTCAGCCTTCAGCTTGGAAACGATCGCTCCGATGCAATGGTCGAGAAGAGCCACCAGCCCGGCATAGACGCGCCAAATCTCTTTCCAATCGTCGCGGCTGTAACGGGTGCCGAGGAAGCCGGGTAGATTGTAGAGCTGCAGCGGACTTTGGCCGGAGAACCATTGGCCGACATTGTCAGGCGGCTCGACCTCTCGCGCCAACGAATACCACGGCTCGGGCACATCGAAGGGGGGATGCGGCGCCAGGAACATGGCGCTCAGGAAAAGTGGCCGCGATCTGTCGCGGTTCTCGATGGCGCCGAGCGACGATTGCAGGATATAGCCGTCGAAGAAGCTGTCGAACCCCGGCTCATAGCAGCCGGTCGCCGGCGTCGAATAGTCTCCGACCGAGGTAACGGTGCCTGAAGTCAGTTCCGGAACGATGCCGCGGAAGCGTTGGCCTCCAGGTGGACGGTGCCCCCTCGCATCGAGAAACGCGCCGTAATTCTCTTCAAGTGCATGCCACCTGACCGCCGTGCCTTCGCGCATCTCGAGCGGTGGCTGGTACATCAGATGCTGCTTTCCCGCGTGCCATCCGTCCCAATCGGCAGACAGCAGTCCGTACAGGTTGGCGAAGTCGTCACCTATGAAGCCATGCTGTTTGTCCACCTCGACCCAGGGGTTGATCAGACAACCGGTCGAATTGGGATATCGCCCGGTGAAAAACGCGCCGCGCGAGGGAACACAGAGCGGGGAAGCGCAATAGGCGTTCGGGAAAAGGCAACTGTCGGCCAGAAGCGCCTGCAGATGCGGCATGTAGGATGTGCCGATGAAATCGTAGCGAAGCTGGTCGGCCATGATGACGACGACGTTCGGTTTCTTCATGGATTATCCTCGCTAAGCCAAGGAAAAAAGGCAGCGCAATGCGTTCGCCGTGGCAGCCCGGTCAGTCAGACATCGGCGGTGGCATGCCGTCTGCAAGGGGTGAGCAGGCGTCGGTGAAGGCCTGTAGGTTTCGTCGTCGTCAGCGGGCGGGACGTTCCCTGGGCGGACCGACGGTCGCCCTTTCGATCAGTTTGACGCCCATGTTGACGCGCGTGATGCTTTCTTCGGCGTTGGCTATTCGCTTCATCAGGAGTTGAACGCCGATCCGGCCGAGCTCGATGCGATCGATGCTGATCGTCGTCAGCGGCGGCCGGCTGTGCATGGCAATCGCTACGTCGTCGAGCCCGATGATCGAATAGTCGTCGGGCACCGAAAGCCCCTGGCTCTGAAGCGCCTGCATGACGCCGAGCGCCACCACGTCCATGCTGCAGAAAAGCGCCGTTGCCTTGTCCAGCCTGCCGCTCTCGAGCGCTTGGCGCGTGGCCAATTGCGCCTGGGTTTCCAGGAAACCCATCTTGCCGAGATCAATGAGGTGCTTGTCCGGATCGAAGACAATTCCAGCTTCCTCCAGCGCCAGGCGAAATCCTTCAAGGCGACGCTGCATGGACAGTCGCCGTGGCAGCGTCACATGCATGATGTCTCGGTGCCCGGCCTCCAGCAGGCGGCGCGTCGCTAGCCAGCCCGCCGACCAGTTGTCGGGCAGAACACTGTCCATGCGCATCGAACGATCCATGCCGTTTATCAGAACGGTCGGCACACCACTTGCGGCGAGCCGGTCGATCGCGGCCCGGTCGTCCAGGCCGACCGCGATGACTGTGCTCGGCTCCGCGCCACGCAGGTATTCGTCGATCTCCGCGGTGTTCTGTTTGGTGTCGAGCGTCAGCAGCTGCACGTCGACTTTCAGCGAATGCGCCGCTGCCTCGTCCAGTGCGCCGCGGATCACATCCTCGTAGAACTGCGACCCGGAGTAGTACTCGGCCGGCACGATCAACGCGGTGCTTCCGATGCCAGCCTTGTGAAGCGATCGGGCGTTGCGCCCGAGGTAGCCGAGTTCTTCGGCAAGAGCCAAAATCTTCTTGCGGCTCTCACCGCTGACGCCGCCGCGATTGTTCAGCACCTTCGACACGGATGCGACCGAAACGCCGGCTGCATCGGCGATGTCGCGCAGTGTCAGTGTGGCGAGTTGATCATCGGTCATTGGAAACCCACTCCATCAGATTCCTGCGCTTTTTGGGAGTCGCAGCGACTGGCATTTTGTCTGCTTACCAGAAGAATTGTGTATGCCCGAGCGACCGCATCAAGGCCTCCATGAAATAGTAGTCTCCATAGGGAAGCATGGTGTCGGAATAGCCTGATCCGACATGGGCCGCGCCATGGGCGAGAAGGCCGAGTGCCGTTGGATCTTCGGTCAGGTCGCAGGTGTCGAGCAAGCCAGCGATCAAGCGGTCGGCAAACCCGCGCCAGGCTTGAGCCTCGTCGACGTCGCACTGGTCGGCGAGCATGTAGATGCCGGCTGCCATGATGGCGCCGGCCGAACTGTCGCGCGGCGCGTTCTTCGGGTTGGGGACGTCATAGTCCCACACGGGCACGAGGTCGCTGCCCATCAGCTGCTCGGCCTTGGCGGCGAGCCTGCGGGCCGCATCCAGATAGGTCCTGTTGCCGGTGACGCGCGCGCATTGCGCAAAACCGTGGATCAGCCAGGCCTGGCCGCGTGACCAGCATGATCCGTCGGCATGGCCCTGGTGGGTTTCTCCGCGCAGTGCCTCGCCGGTGCTCGGGTCGAACAGGAAGGTGTGGAAGCTGGTATCGTCGTCGCGCACCAGATGTTTCAATGTGGTGTCGGCATGGCCGTCGGCGGCCTCGCGAAAGTCGGCGCGTCCGGTTTCGCCGTAGGCCCAGTAGAGGAGGGCGAGGTTCTGCATCGTATCGGCGATGATCCGCCCGTTGGCGAAATCTGCGCGCATGGAGCCATGCGCCGGTTGCGCGTTCCACGCCTGAAGATAGCGCCCCTCCGGTCGGTACCGGCCGAGCAGCAGATTGGCGGCTTCAAGAGCGAGCGCGCGCGGCTCCTTCTCGCCGGTCATCAGCCATTCGGCGACGCAGCTGAGCGAGAACTGGAAGCCAAGATCATGGTCCTGAGCGCGGCGATGCGCCAGAATGCCCCGAAAGATCGAGCGGCGGGCGCGCGCTGCGTTCAGGAATGTCGGATCTCCTGTTAGCTGCGAGGCAAGCCATAATTGGCCGGCATGAAAGCTCACGACCCAGTCGTAGGGGCTGCAATAGGCCCAGCTATTGTCGCTCAAGCCGATCTTCGGGTTGCGAATGCCGATGATCGGCATGGTCGTGCGCAATTTTTCGATGCTGCGTACGAGCGCTGCCTGGTGGCGATCAACATGAGAGGTGGCGGCTGCCGGCACGGAGGCTGCAAAGTAGCTACTGGTTTCGATTTTCATGTGAGTGCTCCTGAGTGTGGAAATCTTTTTGCTCATTACGCAATTTTCGTCAATAGCGAAACTTTCGCTTGACGAAGAATGTTTTCGGTTTCATTCTTATGTCTAGTCTGGGCGTCCTTCGTGACGTCCACGGCGCCGATAAGGGAGGGTGAGGGAATGTCCATTACGGACGCATCGAATGCAGGGCCGCCTCTGAGCGTGCGACTGCGCAGCCAGTTGGGCGGCTACGGCTTCCTGATGCCCTGGCTGCTGGGGTTTGTCGTGCTGACCTTGGGGCCGGCCGTTTCGTCGTTCTATCTCTCGCTCACCGACTTCGGCCTGATGGGGCCGGCCAACTGGGTCGGCGCCGAGAACTATGTGCGGATTGCCAGCGACGACCCCCGTTTCTGGACGGCGATGCGGGTGACTTTCACATTCGTTCTCCTGTCGGTTCCTCTCAAGCTGATGTTCGCGTTGGCGATCGCCGTGGCGCTGAACAAGGGGCTGCGCGGCCTGACGGTCTTTCGGGCGATCTTCTATCTTCCGTCGCTGGTCGGCGGCAGCGTTGCGATCGCGGTGCTCTGGCGGCAGGTGTTTGCCGGCGACGGGGTGCTGAACCAGGTTCTGGCGGCGCTTTTCGGCTACGAAGGCCCGAGCTGGATCTCGAACCCGTCCACGTCGCTCTACACCCTGGTTCTGCTCGCGGCCTGGCAGTTCGGCTCGTCGATGATCATCTTTCTCGCCGGTCTGCGCCAGATCCCGCAGGATATGTATGAGGCTGCCAGCATCGACGGGGCAAGCCGCTCCCGCCAGTTCTTCAAGATCACGCTGCCGCTTTTGACGCCGGTGATCTTTTTCAATGCGGTGATCCTGACGATCGACGCGTTCAAGGCTTTCACCTCGGCTTTCGTCGTCAGCGACGGCAGCGGTGGTCCGATCGATACGACGCTGTTCTACACGCTCTACCTCTACCAGGAAGCCTTCACCAACTTCCGTTTCGGATACGCATCAGCCCTTGCCTGGGTGCTGGTGGTCATCATCGCCATTTTCACGACGCTGTCCTTCATGTCGGCCAAATATTGGGTGCACTACGATGACTGATACCGTCTACGCGTCGAACGTCGTCGAGGCAGCTGCCATGCCCGACGGAGCCAAATCCTCGCCGCTGAAGCGGGCGTTGGTCTACGCGCTCCTGACCGCCGTGAGCTTCATCATGCTCTATCCGTTGCTGTGGATGGTCTCGAGCTCCTTCAAGCCAGAAAACGAGATCTTCGCGACGACATCGCTAATACCGCAGGAGTTTACGCTCGATGCCTACCGACGCGGTTGGAATGGCCTGAGCGTCAGCTTCGGCCACCTGTTCCTCAACTCGCTGCTGATCTCGGTCCTGGTCGTCATCGGCAACCTGATATCGTGCTCGATGGCCGCCTATGCCTTCACGCGGCTGCAGTTCAAGGGACGCGGGTTCTGGTTCGCGCTCATGCTCGGAACCCTGATGATGCCGCAGCATGCGGTGCTGATCCCGCAATATCTGATGTTTCTCAAGTTCGGCTGGGTCAACACGATCATGCCGCTTGTCGTGCCGAAGTTCTTCGCCATCGATGCCTTCTTCATCTTCCTGATGGTTCAGTTCTTCCGCGGCATCCCGCGCGAACTCGACGAGGCGGCCATCATGGACGGCGCCGGGCCGTTGCGCATCTTCCTCAAGGTGATCCTGCCGCTTTCGACGCCTGTCCTGGCGACCGCCGCAGTCTTCTCCTTCATCTGGACCTGGGACGATTTCTTCGCGCCGCTGATCTATCTGAACGACATCGAGAAATACACGGCCCAGCTTGGCCTTCGAACCTTCGTCGATGCCACGGCGCAATCGGATTGGGGCGCTCTGCTTGCGATGTCGACTTTGACCGTATTGCCGATCTTCATCCTCTTCCTCCTGTTCCAGCGGCTGCTGATCGAAGGCATCGCGACGACGGGCATGAAGCGGTAGTGCCGCGAACAAAAACCACAGAACAAGCAATAGGAAAGGGGAGCCCCATGACGACGCTCGCTTTGAAGCAAGTCCAGAAGCGCTACGGTGCCGTCGAGGTCATCCGCGGCGTCGACCTCCAGATCGGCAGCGGCGAGTTCGTCGTTTTCGTCGGCCCGTCGGGGTGCGGCAAGTCCACGCTCTTGCGCATGATTGCCGGGCTGGAGCCCATCTCCGGCGGCGAGCTGGCGATTGGCGGCGCCAGGATGAATGAGAAGGCAGCCTCCGAGCGCGGCATCGCCATGGTCTTTCAGTCCTATGCCCTCTATCCGCATATGAGTGTCTACAAGAACATGTCGTTCGGCCTTGAAACCATGCGCATGCCAAAGCCCGAGATCGATCAGCGGGTGCGCAAGGCCGCCGAAATCCTGCAGATCACGCAGCTGCTCGAACGCAAGCCAAAGCAGCTGTCGGGCGGCCAGCGTCAACGC
This sequence comes from Ensifer canadensis, assembly GCF_017488845.2. NCBI lineage: Bacteria > Pseudomonadati > Pseudomonadota > Alphaproteobacteria > Hyphomicrobiales > Rhizobiaceae > Ensifer > Ensifer canadensis. The sequence goes on along the minus strand of NZ_CP083374.1, from coordinate 354,266 downwards.
GTCGCCATCGGCCGCGCCATCGTGCGTGATCCGAAAATCTTCCTGTTCGACGAACCCTTGTCCAACTTGGATGCCGAGCTTCGCGTGCAGACCCGTGTCGAGATTGCAAAGCTCCACGCCGATATCGGCGCCACGATGATCTACGTCACCCATGACCAGGTCGAAGCCATGACACTGGCTGACCGGATCGTCGTGCTACGCGCCGGCCGGATCGAGCAGCAGGGAACGCCGCTCGAAATCTACAACAGGCCGGTCAACCGCTTTGTCGCCGGCTTCATCGGTTCGCCCAAGATGAATTTCCTGGATGTTTCCGTGGTGGGGCGCCGCGACGACGGTGTTGTCATCGGTCTTGCCGGTGCCGATGTCGCGGTGCCGCTGGTCGAGAGAGCCGAGATCGGGGCGACCCTCAGTCTTGGCGTTCGCCCGGAGCATATCAGGGCCAACAGCGCGGGCGGCATCCATCTGGGGACATTGACGATCACCCATATCGAGCATCTCGGCGGCCAGACCATCGTCTATGGGCGTCTGCCCGACAAGCAGGCGCTCATCGTCGCCATGGAAGGCCAGACACTGCTTGGCACGGGCGAAACGCTGAGCGTCAGCATCGCGCCGGAACATTGCCATCTCTTCGACGCCGAAGGGCGCAGGCTTGCCGACTAGGCTCAGGCAAAAACGGAACCAAAGGGAGGAATTCATGATCAATCGACGCGAACTTCTACGCAACGGCCTGCTGCTCGGCGGAGCGGCTGCATTTTCGCAGCTTCCGCTGCGGACCGCATTTGCCGACAGCGCCACGATGCGGCTCTACTGGTGGGGCACGCCTGCGCGCGCCGAGCGCACCCTTGGCGTCGCCCGGCTGTTTGAAGCCGCCAATCCGGATGTCAAGATCAACGGCGAAGTCGGCGGCAACGACTATTGGTCGAAACTGACGACGATGCTTGTTGGCGGCAATGCCCCTGATATTTTCCAGCTCGAGCCTGGCCGATTTGCCGACTATGCGCGCCGTAACACCACGCTTCCGCTCAACGATTTCCTCGGCAAGTCCATTCGCACCGACAAGCTCGCGCCGGGTGTGCTGGAGCTTGGAACCGTTGACGGCAAGGTGGCGGGCATGCCGCTGTCGCTCAACGCGTTCGCATTGTTCTATGACACGGAAGCCTTCAAGCAGGCCGGGCTCAATCCGCCGGGGGCCGCGACCACGTGGGACGAGTTCGCCAAACTTTGTGTCGAACTGACCAAGGCGATCGACCGCAAGAACGTTTGGGCGGTCGGCAACGCATCACGTTACACCTATGCCTTTGATGCATTCTTGAACCAGCGCGGCAAGCGATTGTACGGCGAGGACGGCAAGATCGGTTTCGATGTCAACGATGCCAAAGACTGGTATGGCTACTGGGAGAGCCTCGCCAAGAACGGCGGCTGCGTGTCGGCCGAAGTTCAGTCGATGGACCAGATCCAGGTCGATTCAAACCCGCTGGCAACCGGCAAGGCCGCTATGGCCATCGCGTTTTCGAACCAGCTTCTCGGCTACCAGTCGGCGATGAAGAACCCGCTAGGGATCACCACCTTGCCGGTGACGGATCCATCAGGACCGTCCGGCCTGTTCTACCGGCCGGGTCTGCATTTCGGCATTGCAAGCACCTGCGAAAATCCGGAACTTGCTGCCCGGTTCATTGACTTCTTCGTCAACGATATGGCTGCCGGCAAGGTTCTCGGCGTCGAGCGCGGCGTTCCCGTCAACACCGACGTCAAGGGCGCGGTCGTTCCGCTGATCGACGACGTGTCGAAACGGACGGTCGACTACATCTCGTCGATTGCCGGCCGGGTCGGCGCCTATCCTCCGCCAGTGCCGGTCGGCGCCTCCGAATTCGACACACGCGCCTTCCGGCCGCTGGCAGACAAGGTGGCCTTTGGCCAAGTGACGCCCGCAGAAGCGGCTGATCAGTTGGTTGGGGAAGGCGGCCGAATTCTCAAGGGCTGATCGTCTCGCGACGATAGTGGCCGCTTCGCTTGTCGAAATCGCCTATGCGCCCAAGTGCGCCGCCGAAGGAGGTCGGCGGCGCACAGAAATCGAAGCTTTCGGGAGAGGACCATGCTTGGCAGACGCGAATTTTTGCAATTGGGGTTGTTGTTCGGGGGCGCGGCAACGTTTTTGCAATCGCCGTTGCGCTCGGCACTGGCGGATAGCGCAACGATGCGCCTCTTCTGGTTCGGTTCTCCCGCACGCGCCGAGCGCACGCTTGGTGTTGCCAGGTTGTTCGAGGCCGCAAATCCCGGCGTGAAGATCAATGGCGAGGTTGGCGGCAACGACTATTGGTCGAAGCTGGCGACGATGCTGGCCGGTGGCAATGCGCCCGATATTTTCCAGCTCGCGCCAAGCCGCTTTGCCGACTACGCCCGCCGCAACACCCTGCTTCCGCTCGGCGATTACCTGGGAAGCGTAATCCGTACCGACAAGTTGATGCCCGGCGTCCTCGATCTCGGGGCGGTCGACGGCAAGGTCGTCGGCATGCCCCTGTCGTTGAATGCGTTTGCTCTGCTTTACGACAGTGTCGCCTTCGACGAGGCCGCCATTGCGCCGCCCGGACCGACGACGACCTGGGACGATTTTGCCAGGCTCTGCATCGACATCACCAAGGCGATCGGCCGGAAGAATGTCTGGGCGGTCGGCAACGGCGCGCGCTACAGCTATGCCTTTGAGGCGTTTCTCGTTCAGCGCGGCAAGCGACTGTACGGCGAAGATGGCCGGATCGGCTTCGATGCCACCGATGCCAGCGACTGGTACGGCTATTGGGAAAGTCTGGCGAAGAACGGCGGCTGCGTGTCGGCCGAGGTCCAGGCAATGGACAAGCTTCAGATCGATTCCAATCCGCTTTCAACCGGTCACGCGGTGATGGCGATCGCCTTTTCCAACCAGTTGCTCGGCTATCAGGCGCTCGCTAAGAACAGGCTGGGGATCACCTCGCTACCGATCGCCGACGCGGCGGGACCTTCCGGCCTGTTCTACAAGGCGAGCCTGCATTTCGGGATTGCCAGCACCTCGAGGCAGCCGGAGCTTGCAGCCCGGTTCCTCGATTTCTTCATCAACGACCTCGCGGCCGGCAAAATTCTCGGCGTGGAACGCGGCGTGCCGATCAACCTTGATGTCAGGGAGGCAGTGACGCCTCTTGTCGACGATGTCTCGAAACGATCGGTGGACTACATTTCCTCGATAGCGGGACGGGTGGGCGCCTTTCCGCCCCAGGTTCCGATCGGGGCCTCCGAGCTGGAGGAACGCGTGTTCCGACCGATCGCCGACCAGGTTGCCTTCGGCCAGCTGACGGTCGCTGCAGCCGGCGAGGAGCTGGTCGCGCAGGCAAACCGCATCCTCAGGAGCTGACGTTTCCAACGGCTCGCCCTGGGCCCTGCACCATAAGCCTCCCAAGACAGGAATGGCCAATGACAGATGGCATATACCCCGACAGCCTGTTCCATCCGTGGTCGGGCAATGAACTGCGCACGCGGGCCGATGTCGAGCGCGCGCTGAAATCGCTCTGCGACCCGGCCGAATCCTACCGGTCGGCCGGTGGCGCGCGGTTGCGGTTCGACGCGACCGCTGCGCATTTCGATCAGGCGGCAGCCGATCTCGAGGGCTTCTCGCGGTTGTTGTGGGGGCTGGTGCCGGCGCAGGTCGGCGGTGCCGACTGGATCGACTGGAAGCCGATCGCACGCGGTCTTGCGTGTGGCACGGATCCGCACCATCCGGAATATTGGGGGCAGCCGACGGATCGCAACCAGCGCCTCGTCGAGCTCGCGGCAATCGGCTTTGCGTTGCGTCTCGTGCCGGACAAACTCTGGGCTCCTCTTGAGCCAGATGAGCGCGAGAACGTCGTCGCCTATCTCAAGTCAGGGCATGCCTGCCGGTTTTCTGAGAACAACTGGAAGTTCTTCCGGCTGCTCATCAGCCTGGGGCTGGATTCCGTCGGCGCCGATCACGATCAGGGTTTGGACCAGGCCTATATCGACGAAATCGAGACCTTCTATTTCGGTGATGGCTGGTACAGCGACGGTGACGCGCGCCGCGCCGACCACTACATTCCCTTCGCCTTTCATTTCTACGGGCTCATTCTTGCCGTGCTCGACGGCCGCGCCTACACGCAGCCCTATCGCGAGCGTGCGCGTCTCGCCGCCGGCGATATGACGCGTTGGTTTGCCGATGATGGCGCCGCATTGGCGTTTGGCCGGTCGATGACCTATCGCTTTGCCATCGCCGGTTTCTTCGGCGCTCTGGCATTCGCCGGCGAGGAGGCGCTGCCGTGGGGGCAACTGAAGGGCTTCTATCTGCGCAATCTGCGCTGGTGGGCCAAGCAGCCGATGGCGTCGAGAGACGGCATCCTGCCGGTTGGTTACGCTTACCCGAACCTTCTGATGTGCGAGACCTACAACTCACCGCAGTCGCCCTATTGGGCCTTGAAGGCGTTTCTGCCGCTGGCCTTACCGGAGCAACACCCCTTCTGGAGCGCTGAAGAGGCGGATTGCCCACCGCGCGCCGACGTCGCCGTGCACGTGCACACGGGCATGATCATCAGGAACCCTCCTGGTGATGCCATCGCGCTTTGCGGTGGCCAGCAAACGGGTCCGCAAAACACCTGGGCACGGTTCGGTGCCGAGAAATACAGCAAGTTCGTCTATTCCGCCCGCTACGGTTTCAGCGTGGAAAGTGACCCCAACCGTTTCGCCGACGCTGTCCTGGACGGCATGATCGGATTCAGCAGCGACGGTCTCCAGTTCCATGTCCGCCAGGCCAACGAGCAAGTGCTGATCGCCGATGACGTCCTCTACGCGCGCTGGCGGCCCAATGGCGACATCCTGGTCGAAACCTGGCTCTACTGTCATGGCGATTTCCATGTCCGCACCCATCGCGTCTGGGCCGAGCGAGCGGTCCTAACCAAGGAAGGCGGCTTTGCGATCGCCCGAAGCGATCGGCTTGCCGATGCACTGGAAGGTGAAGCTGGCAACGCTGTTGTTGCAACTCCGCACGACCTGTCGGCGATCGTCGATCTCGGCTCGTCGGTCATCCGTGCCGGCAAAGCGCATATCGCCCAGCCGAACACCAACCTGATTGCCGGAAGGACGCTGGTGCCGCAGTTGACGGCAGAGATTCCCCGGGGAACGAGCACACTTTTTGCAGCCGTCCTGGCGAGCGCCGATCCGGCCGCCGGGCGCAGCACGCTGACGCGCTTGCCGCCGGCCCCCGACCTGCCAGCGCTTGAAGCCCTGATCAAGGCAAACGGCCGGCCGGTCACCCTTATGAGCAGAAATACGAGTGCCTGACCGGCTGTTGACGCCGGCCTATTTTGCAAGTCGAGGACAAGAACTGATGGATATTCGCCAAGCTATACATTTCGAACAGGCCGAGACGCTCGACACCGAGGGGCTGCGCCGCCATTTCCTCGTCGAGGATCTCTTCGCAGCCGGCGAAATACGCGCCGCCTACAGCCACTATGACCGCCTGGTTCTGCTCGGCATCCGGCCGGAAGCTGCACCGCTCGCCTTCAGCGCCGAGCTCGCGAAATCCGCTGGCGTTGCCGATTTTCTCGAGCGGCGGGAACTGGCCGTCGTTAACCTTGGCGGCGGCGCGGCGAGAATATCCGTCGATGCCGTGGATCATGTCATTGCGCCTTTTGAGGCGCTCTACATCGGCAAGGGTGCGAAAGGCGTGTCCTTTGCCGCCGTGGACGAGGCATCGCCTCCAAAACTCTATGGCGTCTCGGCGCCCGCGCATGCCAGCCACCCCACCCATAAGATCACCCAGGATGAAGCGTCTCCCCAGGCGCTCGGGACGAGCGAGGCCGCCAACAAGCGCACCATCTACAAATATGTCCATGATGGCCTGTTGCCGACCTGCCAGCTCATGCTCGGCATCACGCGGTTCGAGCCGGGAAGCGTCTGGAACACCATGCCTGCGCACCTTCACGATCGGCGCATGGAAGCCTACCTCTATTTCGACATGCCGGAAGATCGTATGGTCGTCCATCTCATGGGGCGGCCCGAGGCGACGCGTCACCTGATCGTTCGCAACGAGCAGGCGGTCATTTCGCCCCCGTGGTCGATCCACAGTGGCAGCGGCACGGGCTCCTATGCCTTCGTGTGGGCAATGGCAGGCGATAACCAGTCCTTCGCCGACATGGATTTTGTGGCAATGGAGACCCTGCGATGACCGAGATTGGGGATCTGTTCAGTCTTTCCGGCAAGTGGGCGCTGGTCACAGGCGCCCGGGGAGGGCTGGGACAGGCGATGGCTTTGGCGCTCGCGAAAGCCGGGGCCGACATCGTCGGCCTCGGCTCGACGCCGATGCCGGAAACAGGCCAGCTGATCGAAGCTGCCGGACGCCGATTCCTCGGCATCCAGGCGGATCTTTCGCAACCCAACGATTTTCGCTCTCTCGTCGGCGAGATCGAAGAGCAAGCCGGGCCCATCGATATCCTGGTCAACAATGCCGGAACGATCAGGCGTGCCGATCTGCTCGACTACTCCGAGGCTGATTGGGACGTGGTGACGAACGTCAACGAAAAGAGCCTGTTCTTCCTGAGCCAGGCCATTGCGCGCGGCATGGTTTCACGCCGCTTCGGTCGCATTATCAACATCGCATCGCTGCTCTCCTTCCAGGGGGGCATCCGGGTTCCGGCCTATACCGCCTCCAAGCATGCGGTGGCGGGGCTGACGAAGCTGATGGCAAACGAGTTGGCTGCATCCGGTGTCACCGTCAACGCAATCGCGCCCGGCTATATGGAAACTGACAACACCGCGGCCCTGCGAGCGGATCCGGAGCGACAGAGGCAAATCCTCGAACGTATTCCCGTCGGGCGATGGGGCGTTCCTGAAGATCTGGCGACCGCGGTCCTGTTTCTGGCAAGTCCGCATGCATCCTATGTGACTGGAGCTATCATTCCGGTGGATGGAGGATGGCTCGCGCGGTGATGGCACTTCGATCGTTAGGACAGTCGCTATGTCGAGCGTGCAGTTTGGGGGTGGCAGTGGAGAAAAAGAGCGCATTGCTTCACCCGAGGCGAGATCGGCATCAGAGGATCTGAAGGGTGAGAAAATCATCTCGTTCTCGCGCCAGAACCTGTCTTACACGGAGCGCTCCGAGAAGTTCGAGGAGTACGATCTTTCGACGAACGTCACTTACAGCTGCGACGACACCTTCTCGCTACAGCGCCGCGCGTCTTATAAGACGCGCAAAGGTCGCTGTAGCACTTTGAATTGCTGCATGCTTTCATCCTTAAATCGAATACGAGCGTTGGCCGTCGAGTGATTTCTGGCATAAGATGGCATCTGCTATACGCCGAGGTTGGCACTGCCCAACAGGCAGCAGATGACCGTTCCACATTGAACAGTCTGCTGTAGCAGAGGTGCGACGTTCGGATCATCACCATTGACGGTATTTGCCCGGCACTTCGCGTTATTGGTGGGAGTTGATTCATGCGTTCGCCAGATATGACCGGAATATCCCGACCCCCGCGCTGGGGGTTGGCCGCAAAGCTGTTTACGACGCTCGTCCTGCTTGGCGCCGCCGCGATCTTGGTGACCGGTGTACTCGGTTACTTCCGTGCCCGTGACGCCATCGAAAAAGCGGTTTTCGACCAACTCACGGCCGCCCGTCAGAACAAGACGCGTCAAGTCGAAACCTATTTTCGCACCATCGCAGCGGAACTGCGCCTGCTCGCCGCCTCCAAGATGGTGGTTGATGCGACGCGCGAATTCCGGATTGCAGTCGACCAGCTCGATCGCGCAGGCGTACAGCCTGACCTTCGGCAGAAGGTCCAAGATTGGTACGCTGAGAACTTCATCCCGCAGATGACGAGTATCCTGGGAAGGCAACCGGAGCTGTCCGACTATCTGCCGGTTGGTGGCGCTCCGTACTATCTGCAGTATCACTACATCGTGGAAAATCCGAACCCGGCGGAGCGACGCAAGCTTCTCGATGATGCCGGTGATGGCAGCGAATACACCAGGCTGCATGCCACCTATCATCCATTGATGCGCGCAGCCGCCTCGATGGTCGGTTTCTTCGATTTCATGATCGCCGATCCCAAATCGGGTCGACTGATCTACACAGTCCAGAAGGAACTCGATTTTACCACATCCCTGCAATTCGGTCCCTACCGCCGCTCCAACGTCGCATCCGCTGTCGCGCGCTGCGCAGAGCCCGCCGGACAATCGGCCATCTGCCTGGAGGATTTCGCTCCATATGCACCGACCGGTGGAGCGCCAATTGCCTTCATGGGAGCACCGGTGATTGATAAGGGTGTCGTCATCGGGGTGCTGGTGGCGCAACTGTCGAACGAGGAGATCGACAACGTCGTCACTGGTGGTCGCCGGTGGCGACAGGAAGGGTTCGGCGACACGGGCGAGGCATATTTAATTGGACCCGACTATCTGGTGCGCTCTGGACCGCGGACATTCTACGAGAACCGGGAGGCGTACTTCGCCGAACTCAAGTCTGTCGGTGCCTCGGACGAGGAGATCGCCGCCATTCAGCGTTACGGGACGCCGGTGATGCATCAGCGCATCGACACCGAAGCATCTCGGGCAGCACTTGCCGGTGTCGAAAACACCGGCGAGATCATCGGGTACCGTGGCGTGCCGACACTCGCCTCGTGGGGCCCGCTCGAGATACCCGGCGTCAGGTGGGCGCTCGTCGCTAAAATTGACAGCGCCGAGGCCTTCGCGCCGATCGCCCAGCTCCGCCAGGAGCTGCTGATCGTCGGGGGATTGGCGCTGTTGGCGGTGGCCGTGACGGCCGCATGGCTTTCGCGCGCACTGCTCGGACCGCTGCGTGAACTCACTGCCGGAGTAAAGCGCTTCGCGGCCGGCGACTATGGAGCCAGTGTGCCAGTTCGCACGCGCGACGAGGTGGGCCAACTCTGCTCAGCCTTCAACGGCATGGTCGAGACGCTGCACGAAAAAAATGTCGTGATCGAGAACAAGAATCGTGAGAACGAGGAACTGCTCCTCAACGTGCTGCCGGCTCCGATCGCCAACCGGTTGCGCGGTGGCGAGGCTGGGATCGCCGACGGCTTCGCCGAGGTGACCGTCGCCTTCGCGGATCTGGTTGGCTTCACGGCTCTGTCATCGGAGATGCCGCCACACGAGGTCGTCACGTTTCTCAATGGGCTATTCACGCGCTTCGATGTCGCCGCCAATGAACTCGGAATCGAGAAGATCAAGACGCTTGGTGACGCCTATATGGCGGTGTGTGGCTTGCCCGAGCCGGTGGCTAACCACTCCGAGCGGATGGTGCGCATGGCTATCCGCATGGTTCACATTACCCGAGAGCACGCGATGGAAAACAACGTCTCGATGAAGCTCAGGGTTGGCGTCAATACCGGGCCGGTCGTGGCCGGCATCATCGGCAAGAGCAAGTACATCTACGACCTGTGGGGCGATACGGTGAACCTTGCCAGCAGGATGGAATCAGGCGGCGTGCCCGACGCGGTTCAGGTGACGCGCCCTGTCTACGAAAAGCTCAAAGACCACTTCGTCTTCGAGCCGCGCGGCCCTATCGAAGTCAAGGGCAAGGGCAAGGTAGAGGCCTGGCTGTTGAGGTTGTAATGCCGGACCGGCCATATCCGGCCTGTCGATCAGGTGGAAGCGATACGGGAACGCGTCCGCAATTTCTCGCCGGCATGAACGTCTACGTCTCAACCGCGCGGAGATGATGTAGCTGGAATACTCCAACCCGCGTCCTTCTCAGTCGCGTTGGCGAAACGCCTTGGCGGACATCACTACCGCGACTGCCGGGATGTTGTCCGTCAGCCCTTCTTTCCGTTCGATGCCATCTGTATGCCGGCCGCGCGTCCGCCGCTCGGAACCACGACGATCTGCCTGACCTTGCCTTCTTTGAACGCTGTGAGGAAACGCTTGTAGTCCTTGAAGGCGACGCAGCCATGCGATTCCGCCCGGCCGCTGCGCAGCAGGTAGCTGTGGGTCAGGAAACCGTCTCGGCCGTGCTTGTTCTTTCCGTCGACAGGCAGCATGCGGACCGCCTCGACCCCATGGAAGCGCGTTTCGCGCATCTTGAGATTGTAGGTGTGCGGTGGGGTCGGTCCGGTCATCTTGACGTTCACGTAACGCGGATTGTCGGCCATCTTGCCGATGCCGGAATGGGCCTCGAGCACGCTGCCGTCGGGCATGTAGACCTTCGCGGCGGTGATGTCGTAGACCGCGACGCCATTTCCTGCGCGGGCACCGCCGCCGAATAGGTTGCGGAGCGCGCCGAGGCCGCCACCGGATCGATTGTCCGCCGGATTGTTCGGCCGCACAAAGGCAAGCTGTTGCTGCCTTGGCGTTTCGCGTTCTTCGGTCCTCTTGATTTCATCGGCTTTCGGTGCCGTCCCGTCTTGGACCTGCCTGATCTCTGGCTTTTCGGCTTCAACGACAGGCTTCTGAACTTGACGGCCACCGGGACGGACCTGTGGCAGCGGTCCCGAAGACGGCGTGTCCTCGTAGTCTGGCAGGGCAACGGCCTCATCTTCGGCGTTCGGGTCCGGCGAGGCCGCGAGGTCGTCCTCCATTGGTACTGTCAGCAACGCCGAAAACACAGCGCTGTCCGTTGCGCTCTGAGAGGGGCCCGCATAGGCCAACGAGACCAAGGGCTTGTCGGTTGCTACGGCGCGCGGCGGCCCGAACCGTTCCGGCGCAGGCGCGTCAAGACTGGCGATCGCGCGGCCTGGCGTGACGGAATGAGAGGCCCTGAAGTGGCTGGCGAGCTGCTCGGATGTCAATGCAGCCTGCTTCGCACCGGAACTGAAGCGTGCAGCCTTGCCACTCGTCTCGGCATCTCCAAAGATATCGGCCCTGCGGGGGAGTTTCCCTTCGGCGCCGCTAAGGCTTGCGAGCACGACGGGCTCGGCCACGGCGACCAGCCTCGGCGTCTGTTCGACCCTTGCCTGCTTGACCCACGGGCGCTCTTTTTTGTGCTGCGCCGCATAGAGTTGTGGTTTGGGCAGGAGGTTGCCCGAACCGTGACCGAAATAGCTGCCCATCGCGACTGCACCCACGACGGATCCCGCGGCCGCGCCGGCAAGGGCGATGCCGCAACAGGTGATCAGCAGTGGACGCAACAGACGGCGCAAAGACTGTGAACGAACGACCTTACTCAAACGCATCTCAAGCCAGTAAATCTCGCAAACGCTCTCGGGCCGACGAGCGACCACCGCTGCGCAATTTCCCGGATTGTCCCCTTTTTGACGACGGATCGACAAAGAATGAACAAGTATGGTTAAATTTTGCTTTCCATGAATCTCACTAGATTAAAACTGGCATCAAGGCGTCCGTTCTCGGCCGTCGAATGGGTTTGCCGGATGATCGGCGGCTGGTTTCTGAAGTGGGTAGGATGCCGGGTGTAGCCCCAGCAAGGACTACACCCGATGCGTACTCTTCAATCAGCCTACAGCGCCGCGCGTCCTATTCGACGCGCAAAGGTCGCTGTAGCACTTTGAATTGCTGCATGTTTTCGTCCTTAAATCGAATGCGATTTGAGGAAACATGCTGTAGGCGACGGTTTCTATCGAGACCGACGTGAAGGGACGGATCGGCGCGTTAGTTGAGGGGAATTGCATTATCCCCCTTGCTGGCTTGATAGACAGAAGAGAGATCGTCGTATTTGCGGCCGATTGCAGTTGCTCTTTCCTTCAAAAGCGAATGCTGCGGTTCCGGAACTCCGTCGATCAGCCCCATGATCGACTGTCCTTTCCAGAATGAATTCGTCCGATTGTAGCCCCCGGGCTCCAGCGTGAAGACTTCCTTCAGGATCTTCAAATCGTGCGGAATGGAAAACGCATCCCGGGAATCCTCGTGGCTGAAGAAGTAAAAGAAGTTGTCGAAGCCTGCCCAGGTGATCGCCGAAAGGCACATCGAGCACGGCTCATGGGTCGACAGGAAGATGAGGTCCGTCGTATCCGGCCGCTCGGATCCGGTCATCTCATAGAAGCGCTTCAGGGTGTGAACCTCCCCGTGCCATAACGGGTTCTCGGTTTCGTTGTTGGTTTCGACGAGCACAGTGGAAAGGTCCGATTTCCGCAGCAGCGCCGCTCCGAAGATCTTGTTGCCGGCCGCGACGCCGACCTCCGTGGCGGGGATGATGCCAGCCTCCATGGCTGTCAGCAGGGCGTCGAGCAGACGCGTCGTTTCGATTTCTTCTGACATTCTTCATCTCCTTGAAATGTCGGGAAAAAGTTTTGTCCGGACCAAAGTTTAGATTTCGATCCGGACAGTGATTTCAAAGCAATGCTCAGTGAGCGCCCTCAGGGATCATCGGTATTTCGATGCCTTTTTCGTCATAGAGCTTGCCGTTGAGGAAGTAGTCGCCATCGCGAAGCCGCACGATGTCCTTGTAGCGGATCGTCCGTTCTGTCCCCGCCACGAACACTGACTGCTGATCGGCATTTCCTGCTTTGAAATGGTTGAACAGCAGGTTGAGGACGATCGCCATCAACGCAGCGGAACTGATGCCGGAATGAAAGATCGTCGCGACCCAGGCCGGGAAGTGCTCGTAGAATCCCGGTGACGCGATGGGGATCATGCCGAAACCGATCGACGTCGCGACGATGATCAAGTTCATGTTGTTGTGGTAGTCGACCTTGGAGAGCGTGCGTATGCCACTTGCCGCGACCGTACCGAAAAGGACGATGCCGGCCCCACCGAGAACGGAACTTGGCACGGCTGCAACAACGCGTCCCATGACCGGCAGAAGGCCGAGGGCGACGAGAAAAAGACCGCCGGTCGCCACCACATAGCGGCTCTTCACGCCGGTTACGGCGACAAGCCCGACGTTCTGGGCAAAGGCACTCTGTGTGAACGAACCGAAGATCGGCGCGAGAATACTCGACAGCATGTCGGCCCGAAGCCCATCGCCCAGGCGGTGAGAATCAACCTTCGTTTCGACGATCTCGCCAACGGCGAGAATGTCGGCTGATGTCTCCACGAGCGTCACGATGATGACGATCAGCATCGAGACGATGGCGGCGATCTCGAAGGTGGGATAGCCGAAATGGAATATTGTCGGCAGGGCGAAGAGGGGGCCATTTCCGACTTGCGAAAAGTCGGTCATGCCAACGGCATAGGCGATGCCCGTTCCGATCACGAGCGCAAGCAGGATGGAGAGCCTTGAAACCGATGCGCTTCCAAGCTTGCTGAGCAGGAGAACGATGGCGAGCGTTGTGGCGGCCAGCTGGATATTTGCCGGGCTTCCGAAATCGGGGGAACTGTTGTTGCCGCCCATTGCCCAGAACGCGGCGACCGGCATCAGCGTTAGTCCAATGGTGGTGATGACGATACCGGTGACTAGGGGTGGGAAGAAACGGGTAATCCGTGAGAATACGGGCGTAATCAATAGCCCGATCAACGACGCCGCGATAACGGCGCCGAGAATAGACGGTATTCCCCCATTGCCGGAAATCGCCACCATTGTCGCAACCCCCGAGAACGAAACGCCCTGTACAAGCGGCAGACGGCTCCCGAAGAATGGCAATCCCAATGTTTGCAGGATGGTGGCCAGACCACCGGCAAAAAGCGACGCCGTCACCAGGAGGCCGATGTCACTTGGGCTAAGCCCCGCCGCCTGTCCGACAATAAGGGGTACGGCGACTATGCCGCCGTACATCGTCAGAACGTGCTGTAATCCATATGCGATATTGGCGCCGATGCTGAGTTTTTCGTCTTCCGGGCGCCTGCTTGATGCACTTCCCTCTTTTATAATTGCCAAGGTAAACTCCTCCATACCTTTGCTGAGTTGCGTTTTGAGTTGAACCCCATTTCGGTCAGACACGTCGGCATAGCCATCGGGGCACAGGCCTATGCCGAGCATGGGCTCATGCCTGAATGAGAGATCGTTGCCGCTTATCGTCGACGTTGCTGGAACGCGCACGAGAGACGTGTCGTCGTGCAACAGGGGCAGGGTGTCCGAACCGAATTTCAGGAGCGGTGCCCGGCGGCGCTGCGCGCTCTAAGAGGTGAACCGGATCATCGAAGAGACCGAGCGGCAAGGCAGTTTCGCCACCCTCGATCGAACGGATCCTGATTCCGCGAACGAAATCGAGGCTGCCGATAATTTTATGGATACCCTGGGACCGAGCAATGACTGTGAAACGCTTCGAGTGGACGTCGACCAGCTCTGATGCGACCACGTCGCTCTTGGCAGGGGACTTGCGACGGGCGTCAGACTGGCGCGTATTGCGGCAGATAACGCAATGAAAGCCATAGACTAACCGACCAGCGGTTGAGGTCTTCCAATCATGCTCAAAGCAAAAAATATTACCAAAGGGAAGTTCGGTTTCCATGCCCCCACCAGCTCCATAGTTGAACTGGCAATTGGCCAGTTTCGCTAGGACCCTGTTCCAGGAGGTGCGAACTCCGGATCGTCATCAACGTGGGTTGAACGGGGCAATTCTTGCGAGGCACAGGCCTACGCTTCAATTAACGATGCAATGTTTTTACAGATACTGTCAAGGGGGCCAAGGAGACGTTATCGCTTATCGAGATCGTTCCTTCACGAGATCGATGAAGGCGCGTAGTTTGGCGGGCGCGTGCCGGCGCCCGGGGTAGTAGAGGCTGAGGCCGGGATAGGCCGGGGTCCAGTCATCCAGCACCTGGATCAGCCGTCTCGCCGCCAGATCCTCGGCGACCAGGTCTTCCGTGATCAGCAACAGGCCGACGCCGGCGAGAACCGCCTCGTGCATCAATGCGGTTTCGTCGAGCGTCAGGACGCCGGGAACGTCAATCTCCACCGTCTCGCCGCGCTTCTCGAATTCCCAGCGATAGATCGAACCGGAGGACATGCGCATGCGGATGCAGACATGGCGCAGCAGGTCGGCGGGCACGCGCGGCTGTTCGCGGCCCGCAAAATAGGCGGGCGACCCGACGACGATGGAACGGATCGTCCGGCTGAACGGCACGGCGATCATGTCCGCCGGTAGGCTCTCCTGAAGGCGGAAGCCGGCATCAAATCCTTCCTCCACAAGATCGATCAGCCGATTGTCGGTCACCAGCTCGACCTTCATCTCCGGATAGCGCCGGAGATATTCGAGGATCAGCGGCGACAGGATCATCCGCGCTGCGCCGAGCGAGGTGTTCAGCCGCAGCGTGCCGGAAGGGCGCTCGCGGTGCTGATCGACATTCTCGATGGCGGCGTGGATTTGCGAAAGGGCCGGAGCGACCTCCGCGATGAACTGCTCGCCCGCCGCCGACAGCGAAACGCTGCGGGTGGTGCGATCGAACAGGCGTACGCCAAGCCGCGCCTCGAGACCCGCGACCGCGTGACTGAGGGCTGAGGAGGACATGCCAAGGTCGCGGGCGGCGGCGCGAAATCCACCGCGTCGGGCCACCGCCACCACGGCTTCCAGTTCAATCAGGCCGCTGCGATTCATTGCGCTGGTTTCCGGGACAGTTTGCGTCTCTTTCACGGTCTTATACACGCAATCGGAAGGCGCTACATCCTGGTTTCAACAGGAGAACGACTATGCGCGATATCAACGAAATCTACATCGATGGCGCCTTCGTCACGCCGCACGGGTCTGAGCGGTTCCAGCTTTTCAACCCGACTACCGAACAAGCGATCGGCGCGGTGCGCCTGGGCGACGTCGAGGACGCCCGCGCCGCAATTGCTGCTGCGAAACGCGCGCTGCCGGCGTGGTCGCAGACCAGCAAGGAGGAGCGGATCGTCCTGTTGCGCCGTTTCCATGACGTGGTCGCCGCCCGGTTCGACGATCAGCTCGACGCTATCGTCGAGGAATACGGCGCGCCGAAGAGCCGCGCCGGTTGGATGGTGAACATGGCGGCCACTGCCTTTCTGGAGGCGGCGGAAACGCTTGAGGCTTATGATTTCAACCAGACCATCGGCCGTGCGGACGTGCGCATGATGCCCTTGGGCGTCGTCGCCGCCATCACGCCCTGGAACAGCAATGCCTCCTTCATCTGCGGCAAGATGGCGATGGCTATCGCCGCCGGCTGCACCATCGTGATCAAACCCAGCGAAATGAGCGCAATCCAGACCCGGATCGTCACCGAGGCGCTGCATGAGGCGGGTGCTCCTGCAGGTCTGTTCAACATCGTCACCGGACGGGGTGATGTCGTCGGTGCGGAGTTCGCCTCTCACCCCGACGTCGCCAAGGTGACGTTCACCGGTTCGACAGCAGTTGGACGGTCGATCCTGCGGTCGGCCGCAGAGACGATGAAACGCGTGACGCTGGAGCTCGGTGGCAAGGGGCCGCAAATCATTCTGGACGATGCCGATCTCGATGAGGCGATCCCAGTGGTGGTGGCGTCCGGTTTCATGAACAGCGGCCAGGCTTGCGTAGCGGGGACGCGGGTTCTCGTCCCGGAACGCAGAATGGCAGAGACCCTGGCGAGGCTGAAGGCCGAGGTCGAGGCGGTCCGCGCCGGCGATCCGACCAACCCCGAAGTGTCCGTTGGCCCAATGGTCAGCCGGAAGCAGTGGGACCGGGTGCAATCCTATCTGAAGCTTGGACAGGAGGAAGGCGCGACGCTGCTGGTCGGCGGCGAGGGCCGACCTGAAGGCCTTGAGCGCGGCTGGTTCGTGCAGCCGACCGTCTTTGCCAACGTCACCAACGACATGCGGATCGCGCGCGAGGAAATCTTCGGACCTGTGCTGAGCGTGATCGGCTACGCCACGGAGGAAGACGCTATCGCCATCGCCAACGACACGACCTACGGCTTGCAATCCTATGTCCTGTCGTCAGATCCCGTGCGGGCGCGACGGGTTGCCGCGCGCCTGGAGGCCGGGCGAGTCGTCATCAACGGAGCACCCCACGAGCCCCTGGCACCCTTCGGTGGGTTCAAACAGTCGGGAATTGGCCGCGAACGCGGCGTCGTGGGCCTGGAGGCTCATCTTGAGCCCAAGGCGATCCTTGGCTGAGGCAATCGATGGCGTCTCTCGAGGTCTGTCTCGACCTCGAGAGACCCCTGATCGTCCTGCTGGACGCCGATCTTTCGGAAGACGCCGGAACGGATTTCTTCGCAAGCGGCGATGTCGCCGTCTCCAGCTTCCAATGGTCAGCCGCAGCAGGCGAACATTGACAACATTGGCGTTCAGCTTCATGTCAGCGTTTGCATCCATGGTGCTCGAAAAGGAGCACGTTGGATGAAATTTGGATCCATAAGACCAATCCTGTGGGCGACACTCGCGGCCGCATTGATCATCGGAGGGTACCTCGGCGGTATCCAGCTTTCCGGGAACTTCCACGAGGTTGTTCCGGGCGAGCTCTACCGTTCGAACCAGCCGACGTCGGCGCAGATCGCCGACTACGCCAAGCGATTTGGCATTAGGTCGATCGTCAATCTTCGTGGTGTCGACAACGGCGCGGCTTGGTATCGCGATGAGGTCGCAACTGCCGCAGCGCTCGGTCTGAAACATGTGGACTTCAGGATGTCCGCGAGCCACGAGATGACACTCGATCAATCCTTGAACCTCGTATTGCTGCTGCGCGATGTTCCCAAACCGGCCCTCATTCACTGCCGGTCAGGCGCCGACCGCACGGGGCTTGCTTCGGTCATCTATCTCCAGCAAATCGCCAAGGCCGACGAAGAGACCGCCGAAAAACAGCTGTCGATACGCTTCGGGCACATCGGGATCCCCTACCTTTCCCCCAGCTACGCAATGGATGAGAACTGGGAGATGTTGGAGAAGGTCTTCGGCCTCGCCGGTTAGGGCATTTCCAGGAAAAGTGCCAAGCGACCTTCCGTGAGGAAATGTTTGGAAACAAAGAGATGGAGCATTTCTTTCACACCGCTTAAATCGGAAGCGCTCTAACCGGCACTCTCCTCGGGGCGGGGCAGATAACGCCTGGCGATCATCCAGCAGATCGTTGCCCATGTCGCACCCGCACACCAACCGCCAAATACATCTGTCGGATAGTGAACGCCGAGGTATATCCGGCTCAATCCGACCATCAAAGTCAGCGCCAGGGCCACGGCGATGACGTAGAGACGCGTGGCGCGGTTCGATTGGACCCGCGAGAGAAGCAGGCCCAACGTCAGATAGGTAACCGCAGACAGCATCGCATGCCCGCTTGGAAAGCTGAGATCATGCACATCGACCAGGTGGGGCACGATGTCGGGTCGAGGTCTCGCAACCCCGATTTTCAGAAGCGTGCTCAGCAACCATCCACCCAGAACCGAGAGCAGTACGAACATACCGGTGGCGCGACGCGATGCGAGAACCAGATAGCCGACTGTAACGATAGTGACGAGGGTCAGTACGGTGGTGCCACCGAGGCTGGTGATGTCGGTGACCACATGCGTCAACCATCCGGGCCCGATGGGAGCGGAGAGGTTGCCGGGCTGGCGCAGCGCGCGCAGGATCGCCTCATCGAACGCGCGCGTTTCTCCCTCGACCACCTCGCTCGTCAGCCTAATGAAGACAAAGGCGCCTCCGGATGCCAGTGCAAAGGCGGCGATGCCTAGCGGCCCATACGCCCTCATGCGTCTGTAAAACCGTTCGGTTAGCGCGGCGATCTTGGACAAGGCGGGCTCCCGCTGGGTTAAAGGCGCACGGCGGCCTCGAAGCCGCCCAACCTCCCGGTCGCAGGAGATTGGAGTGCCAGGCTGCCGTTCATCTGCTCGACGAAGCGCTTGACGATCGACAGCCCAAGTCCAGAGCCGGCCGCTTGCGTTGGTCCGCGCGTGAACCGTCTCGTCAGGCCCGCCAATGTCGGTTGATCGAGGACGGCGCTTTCATTGACGACGCGGATGCCATCAGTGCCGAAATAGACATCGACGACACTGCCCGACGGGCTGTGGACCAGTGCATTCTCAAGCAGGTTGCGCACGACGATCGCGAAGGCATCCGGGCGGATTTGCCGCTCGAGGCGCGCCTCATCTGGCGCATGAAGCACGATGCGCCCCGCGCCCAACGCAGATCGCCCGATGTCTTCGATGACAACCTGCAGGACCGGGAAGAGGTCCGTTTTTTCGTCCGACACGCCGATGCCTGCTTCAGCGCGCGACATCTGCAGCAGTTTTTCCGCCAGCCGCCCCAGATGTTGAAGCGATCGTTCGATCTGTCCGACACGGGCAGACAGCGAAGGCGGCACCTCCGCGAGCAGCCGTTGGGTCTGCGCCAGCGCGCCGGCAATCGGTGTGCGCAACTCGTGTGCGCTGTTGGCGGTGAATTCCCGCTCGGATTCGAGAACGGCCCGCAGTCGATCCAGCAGCAAGTTGACGGAGCGGGCGATCGGGCGAAGCTCGACCGGGAGCCCGGCTTCATCCACCGGCACCATGTTGCCACCATCCTTGGTGCCGATATCGTCGCGCAGCCCTTCAATTGGAGACAGGGTCATACGGACGACGAGGATGATGGCAATGATGCTGGCGGGAATGAGTGCCAGGATCGGGAAAAAGAGGGCCATTCCCCCCTCGATTGCAGCCTCGCGCCTATTGTCGAGGGAGTCCGCCACTTGGATGTAGAATGAGCCGTCCGCGGTCCCGGCCGTGTATATCCGGTGCGTATCGTTCTGCGAGAAGCCGACCTCGAGGGGGGCCGGGAAGGGCTCGGCAGGCGCATCCCTCGATTTCAACAGGATCTGCCCGTCCCGACCGCGAACCTGGTAGACAAGATATTCGCGGTTGCTGGCTGCTTTTTCTGCCGGGCGTCGTAGCGCATCGCCCGCATCCCGCCCGGCCAGATCGTCGATGACGATCGGAAGCAGGCGTTCGGCGGTTTCCTGAATGCCGCTATCGAAAATCTCGGAAAACTCGTCCTGCATGATGAGGATGCCAAATCCCATGGCGACGAGCCAGAAAACCGCGACGACACTTGTGATCGCGACGACGAGCTTGCGGGTCATGCTTGGTTTCTGGAACATGGTCACTCACTTGATGCAGTAGCCCACACCCCGAACAGTTTCGATGCGGTCATGGCCGATCTTTTTTCGCAGCCGGCTGATGTAGACCTCGACCGTGTTACTTTCGATCTCGGCGCCGAAGGCGTAAAGCTCCTCGTGAAGCTGTGCCTTGGACACAATTGCTCCGGGTCTGGCCGCCAGTTTGTCCAGGACGGCCCATTCGCGGGCGCTCAAGAGCTGGACCTCATTGTCTACCACCACGTTTCGGTTGATCTGGTCTATCTCGATCCCGGGTAGGCGAATGGTCGAGGTTGGCTTGCCCGCATAGCGCCTCGATACCGCCAGCATGCGCGCAGTCAATTCGTCGAGGTCGAAGGGTTTGACGAGATAGTCGTCTGCCCCGCTGTTAAGTCCCTCGATCCGATCGGATACTTGATCGTGCGCTGTCAGGATGATGACCGGCGTTGCATCCTGACGTGAGCGTAAAGACCGGAGCAATGACAGTCCATCTCCATCCGGCAATCTCAGGTCGAGAAGGATAAGCCCGTATTCGACCGTCCCCGTTGCCGACATCGCATCAACGACGCTTAAGAACCAGTCTACGGCATGGCCCGCGGCGGCGACGTGATCACGCAGCGCCTCCCCCAGGACCTGATCGTCTTCCACAAGCAGAACGCGCAAGCTACCATCCGCCACCAAACAACCTCTGCCTATTGTCGCCCATAGGCATGCGTCAAGTCGATTGTTTTTCGATCGGTCGGATTGCTCATGAGCCATGGCTCCCTTTCAGGCCGAAACGGCGCCGAGTTGTGGATCGTAGGCTGCGGGATTTCTGACATGAACCTGAGAGGCGCGGAGGCGATGGAAGCCGTCGTCTCCGGCAGGGTGCCACGGCAGACGGCGCCCTTAGAGCGATGTCTTCGGTTCGCGAAACGCACCGTGCTTCTTGAAGTGGCTGACCAATGCGGTCGCCATGCCGACAAGCGCCATCAGGGCAGCGAGAACAAGCAGATAGGATCGCTGGTGCTCAAGGTTCTCGGCGATGGCGAACCGATACATTTCCGTTGCGAGGATGGCGAGCAGAGCGGCTGAGACAGTCGAATAATCCTTGGCGACGACGCGTTTGAAATTGAATGACATCCCGTCGATCGAGTGACGGAAGTTCTCAAGCCGCAGCGCCCAGCGCGGCACGTCTCGACAATAGGCGCGATAGGCTTCGCCGAAATTCTGCTCCAGGAAAACTTCCTCGGCATAGACGATGCATTGGTACATGAAGGCAAACAGGCCAACGCCAATCGCAATGACCAGCGGATTGCCGTGCAGCAGGAAAATGCCGGTATAGACGAGCATGTTGCCCACATAGAGCGGGTTTCGGCAGACGCCGAACATGCCTTCGGTGACCAGGTCCTTTGCGTAGACCCTCTTGTTCAACCCGCCGCGCTTAATGTAGGCGTAGCCCACCACGACCGTGCGTAATGCCAGCCCGGCGAGAACAACAGCAATGGCGGCCGCGGTCTTCAGCAGGTTCGCTGTCCCGCTGCCCCACATTTCGGTTGACGGCGGCACCAGGATGAATAGTGCCAGGATGATGGCCGGGAAGAACTGGTTGCGGTACCGGAAGAAGAAATTACCGAGCTGTATCATTAGCGTCTTCATGTCGGCGCCCTACTTGACTGCGACGATGCCGCAGAAATTGTACCAGCGGAAAAAGACTTCGACGCTGCGGAAGCCCACTTCTTTCAGCAGTTGCAGGTTTTCCTCCAGGCGATAGGGGATCAAGACATTCTCCAGGGCTTCGCGCTTCTTGGATATCTCGATCTCGGAGTAGCCGTTGCGCCGCTTGAAATCGTAGTAGTGCTGGATGAAGAGCCGGTTGAAGGTCGTATCTTCACCCGTCAGCTTCTCGACGAGAAGCAGGCAGCCTCGATCGTTGAGAGCTTGATACATCATGCGCATAACGCGTTCGCGGTAGAGCGGACGAATGAACTGCAGCGTCAGCAACATGGTGACGACGCTCGCATTGTCCATGTCCACGCCCTGATGGAGGTCGGCGACCTTGAGGTCGATCTGCCTGCGGGGTGCCGATGCGTCTATCTTCTGGCGCGCCTTGTCGAGCATGTCGGGCGCATTGTCGATGCCGACGAAGCGAACGCTCGGCTCGATGACGCCGTCGAGGCTTAGAAGGGTCGTGGCTGTGGAGCAGCCGATGTCATAGACGTTGGTGTCGGGTTGCGCGAAATCACGCGCAAGCTCGCACACCATGCGCTGCATTTCCTCGTAGTAAGGAACGGAGCGGCCGACCATGTCGTCGAACACATCCGCAACCGTTGCGTTGAAGGCGAAATCCCCGACCTGTTGGTCGTCGCGGGCAAAGACTTCGTCCTTCCCGCTGGAGCGAAGATGCAGGTGTTGTGCCTTGTTGGCCATGGGTCGCAATCCGATTGATACCTTGCGTCATGACCTTCATCGCAGGCGATGAAGGTCTACCGACATTCGCAACAGGCCATTCGAACCTGACATGAACCTGAACGACGGTTGATCCCACTCATCGGATCGTTCCGGCAGGAGAATCCGACCGCCGATCTTGTCATCCAATCGCTCGCGCTGGGCTCGCTTGAGAGGCCCGACCTAACCATCACATATCGGCGAAGCGCCGACGCTCGCGAAGTGTCATCGGCGTTCCTGCTGGATAGGACGATGGCGGTCTGCTCGCCGAAATTGATAGCCGGAAGCAGGGGGCAGCTCGAGGCCAGTGACATCCTCGATTTGCCCATCTTGCTGGACACGGCAGACGCATGGTCTTGGCGGTGCTGGTGCAGTTCTGCGGCGCTCACGTTCGAGCCTCGGGGCGGAAGCATCGCTTTCGATACCGACGAGGCGTCGAT
Source organism: Ensifer canadensis (assembly GCF_017488845.2). NCBI lineage: Bacteria > Pseudomonadati > Pseudomonadota > Alphaproteobacteria > Hyphomicrobiales > Rhizobiaceae > Ensifer > Ensifer canadensis. The sequence continues at coordinate 331,537 of NZ_CP083374.1, read as the reverse complement.
CGACGCTTGTATCTCGGGATTGGGAGTAGGACAGGCAAGCCCGCTGTTTATCGAACACGAGCTGAGATCGGGTTAGCTTAGCCTTGGCGGCGTCGGTGTTGCCGGTGGTCGGTGCTTACGAGACCTCAAGGCCCGTCGAATTCGGCATGGCAGGCGTTTTCCTGAAATGGTTGGAGAAATGGACGAACGTCGAGGTTGATTGACAGAGATTCGACGTTCATGCTTTGCGCTACGAAATCCGGCGTTTCCACTATCGCAACGGTCTCTGCCCACACGTTTGGGCAGAGACCGTTGAAATCGGTTGGCCAACTGCTTCAGGACTTGGCGGCGGCAGCACGCAGTGTGCGGTATTGTGCCGTCGGAAGCCCACCCCAGCCCCAGTTATCAAGATCGACCTCTTCGATCACGACATAGGTCGATTCAAGCGGCTTGTGCAGAACATTGAGCAGCACCTCGCTGACGCCCTTGATGATGGCCGCCTTTTCCTCCGCCGACACCGAATTGCGGCCGGGCGTGGTTCCTTCGCGGGTAACCTGTACGGTGACAATAGGCATTGCAGTCTCCTTGCCGAGAGTTGGTTCGGTAAATCATCGGATTTGGTGGGCCGGCGCGGGGATCGTCCCGAGCCAGCACCATGAGGTTACCAGCGCCCGGCGTTCTGGCCGCCATCGACATGGAGGATCTCGCCGGTGACGAAGCTCGCGTTCTCCAGATAGAGTACGGCGTCGACGATATCGCGGATTTCGCCCATCCGGCCAACCGGATGCAGCGCAGAGAGGGCCGCGTGTGTCTCGGGCGCGTGCATGGGGGTCTTGATAACCCCTGGAGATACCGCGTTGACGCGAACCCCGCTCTTCGAGAATTCCATGGCAAGCGACTGGGTGACCGCGTTCAGCCCACCCTTGGTCAGGGAAGCAAGCGCTGAAGGCAGGCCGACGATCGGCTGATTGACCAGGCTTGTGGTGATGCTGACAATGTGGCCCGAGCCCTGCTTCAACATTTCGGCCGCGGCACGCTGGGTAATGTGGAAGAATCCGGCGACATTGACCCCGAGGTTGTGATCATAGTCTTCCTGGGTCATTTCAATGAACGGCTTGGCAAGAAACACGCCGGCGTTGTTCACCAGCGAGTCGATGCGACCGAAGCGCTCCATACCTTCGCGGACGATCCGTTCGGCGGTCTCCGGCCTGCTGATGTCGCCGGGCACGGCGAGAATGTCCGGGTCGGCCGTGGCCGCGATCGACCTGGAACTGGCTATGACGCGAAAGTTTCGGTCACGGTAGGCGCGAACCAGGGCGGCGCCGATGCCTTGTGACGCGCCGGTGATAATGACGACCTTCTGTTCGGTATTCATGATGTGATCCTTTCTCAATGGCAGCGACCGTCTGATCGACGCCCGCCCGACGCCCTCGGCGTTGGTGCTATTGATTTAGATCTATCCTGAGATCGGGAGAATGGTCAGAAGTTGGACGTCAGTCATTCGAATATCGGCATAATCAAGGGAGCGTACCTGCTTCTGCAGTCAGTCGGGCAAATTCGGAGCGCAGACGTGGCGTGGCGAAATCGACAAAGGCTCGAACCTTGGGCACGGACATGCGCCCCTGGGGTGCGAGCAAATGAACGGGCAGGGGTGGGTGCTCGGCGTCGGCGAGGACGATCTTCAGTCGCCCGTCTTTGACATGTTCAGCGACATGATAGGAATAGAGCCTGGCTACGCCTCTACCCGCGACGGCCGAAGCAGCGGCGGCCCGAACGCTGTTGACGATCAATCTCGGCGTGAAGTGAACCGTCCGCGGAATGGTCGAGTCTTCTGCCGGTGTGAAGTTCCAGGAATCGAGACCGAAATTGGTAAAGGCGATGATCTGGTGCTTTGTGAGGTCGGCTGGCACCTCGATGACGGGATGATTGGCGAGATAGCGGGGAGAAGCGACCACCACGCGCCTGACATCACCGCCCAATCGCGTGGAAATATGTGACGAATCCGCCAGATGGCCAATACGCAACGCAATGTCGACGCCTTCGTCCACCAGGTTGACGAACCGATCGAGCAGCAGCAGCCGGGCAGAAACAGCCGGGTGGACGTCGAGGAAATCATCCAGGATCGGACGCATAACCTCGTCCCCTATGATCGGCGGCACGGAAATGGTCAGCGTTCCACGCGGAGCCGCACGCTCACCGCCGGCGAGCATGTCGGCCTCCTCGAGATCGATCAGCACCCGCCGACAGGCAGTCGCGTAGCGTTGGCCGGCCTCGCTGAGCTTGAGTGTGCGGGTCGTGCGATGCAGCAGTTCGGCACCCACATGCGCTTCCAGGAAGCTCAGCGCGCGACTGACCGCCGTCGGGGAGCGCTTCAGCCGACGGGCAGCACCTGCGAGGCTGCCCTCGTCGATCGCGGTCACGAACACTTTCATTGCATCAATGCGATCCATTATTCTGCCGATCTCCGGTGTAGTGCTATCAGCAGGCAAGTATTCGCCCGAAACTGGCAATAGGTAAATATGCGAACCGAAGGCACCTTCGGTTCCTCTCGGTCGAGATCGATATCGGCGATCGTCGCCGGCTGTGCCGAAACGCGGCTCCAATCAGGTATGTTTCAAGGCTTGGCGCAGCGAGCCAAATCTGAGGCGATAATGCGCGGCGGTCAGGCCCGTTTCACGGTGGAACAGGCGGCTGAAGAAGCTTGCGTCCTCATAGCCTGTTTCGTTGGCGATCGCCTCGATCGTCAGGTCGGTTGTTTCCAGCATCTGCTTTGCTTCTTCGATACGAAGCGCGTGTGCGTAGGCCAGCGGCGTCATACCTGTCGCTTTGGTGAAGCGGCGGATGAACGAGCGTTCCGACAGCCCGGAAAGAGCCACCATTGCGGCGACGGGCGCGCGGGTCTTGTAGTTCAGCGCGAGCCACTTTTGGCAGGAGTTGATCACCGCGTCGACCGTCTGGCGGAGGCTCATGAGTGACGCAAATGGCTGCTGCCCCAGGTCATGCCATTGCAGCATGTAGACCTTGGCCACTTCCATCGCCTCCTTGAGGCCGACGAACCGCGCAATGAGGTAGAGAGCGAGATCCTGCCAGCTTGACCCGCCCCCCGCCATAACGATGCGCTGCGCCTCACCACTCAGGACCAGTGACCGATCCAGGCGCACCCTGACACCAGGGTAATTGTTGGAAAGGGTCGTGACATAGCCCCAGTGGATCGTCGCTTCGCAATTGATGAGCAGTCCCGCCTCGCCGAGCAGGACGGCACCGGAACAGGCACTGGCCAGCAACGCGCCATCCTCATGCGTTCGCCTTAGCCATCTTGCTTCAGGCTCATACAGCCCTGCGACGCTGTCGCCCGGATTGATGAAAAAATCCGGAATGCACACGATCTGCGGTGGAGGGCAGTCGCCGAATGCGAAGTCTGGTTTGACCCAAATGCCGTTGGCGGCGCGAAAACCACTGTGTGAACGGGCAACGACATAGGGGCGCATGCGCTGTTGTCCCGCTTCACCCTTGACGATGAACGGCCAGTCGCGGCCGGGAGATGAAAACAGATCGAACATGCCGAACAAGGCGGAGGCCGTGACTTCGGGCACCGCGAGAAGTGCTACATTGATAGGGCTGTCCTGATCAAGCATGGCAGAAATGACCGCCTTCCAGCATTTTCGACTTTAGTACCAAGCGTCGAACGCGACTAGGCTCTTTCAGCCAAGAGGAGGTCTCGACATGTCCCATGATGTGCTCCGCAGTGTACTGCGTGGCGAGCTGCTCGAGCCCGGAACTTCGGCTTATGACGCTGCTCGAGTGGTTTGGAACGGGCTGATCGATCGGCGGCCTGCCTTGATTGCCAGATGCCGCAATGCTGCCGACGTCATCGCAGCGGTAAACCATGCGCGGACGCATCGGCTCACCATCGCCGTTCGCAGCGGCGGGCACAATGTCGCCGGCTACGCCGTTTGCGATGATGGTCTGATGATCGATATGTCGCCCATGAATGCCGTCCACATCGCGCCTGGGCTCGACCGTGTGCTGATCGAAGGCGGGGCGACATGGGGCGATGTCGATGCGGCGACCACGCCTTTTCGGCGGGCCACGCCGGGCGGACTGATTTCGATGACAGGCGTGGCCGGGCTCACTCTTTCGGGCGGCATTGGCTGGTTGCGCGGCACCCATGGCCTGAGCTGCGACAATCTCATTGCTGCCGATGTGGTCACCGGTGATGGCAGGCTCATCCGCGCCAGCGAAGTCGAGAATATCGACTTGCTTTGGGCGCTAAAGGGCGGCGGCGGGAATTTTGGCATCGTCGTGAACTTCGAGCTTCGTCTTCACGAAATCGCCGATCCGGTGATGTTCTGCGCGCCTGCCTATCCGGAAGAGCACGCCGTCGACGTCATCCCACAGTGGCGCGACCATATGGCTTCAGCCCCTGACGAAGTCAGTGGTCTCGCCGAATTCTCCACCATACCGAGTGATCAGGCCTATCCGGAACAGACATGGGGCAGGCGAGTGATAACGCTTGCCACTGTTTATGACGGTCCCGCTGAAAAAGGGGAGCGCGTCATGCAGCCGTTGCGCGCTCTTGGTGAGCCGTTGCTCGATTTCAGTGGTCAGATGCCCTATCGCGAGCTCCAGTCCATTTATGACGGATTGTTCCCCAAGGGGCGTGACCGCTGCTACTGGAAATCGACCTACCTTTCGGGCCTTGGTGACGATGTCATCGGCGCGATCATCGAGCGCCTGATTAAACGACCCTCCGAGATGACCTACGCGTCGATCTGGAAATTTGGCGGAGCCATGCAGCGCGTTGCTTCCGATGCCACTGCCTTCGGCGATCGCAACATACCTTACATGTTGAGCCTTGATGCGATCTGGTCCGATCCGTCAGATGATGACGCGAACATCAGTTGGGTTCGCAATGCATGGCAGGACATGCAGCCACATTCCACGGGTCGCCTCTACCTGAATTTTCCCGGGCTCGGCGAGGGTGACAACCTGGTTCGCAATGCTCTCGGCGCTGAAACCTATTCGAGACTTCAGAAGATCAAACGCGTCTACGACCCGGAGAACATCTTCCACTTGAACCAGAACATTGCGCCGGACGTTCGATTGTCTTGACCAATGAGCGGTCGCGGCAGTCGGCAAGGGCTGCACTCTGCCGATGGGGCGGATCGACCTGTGGATCCAAGCGCGCGTCACGCCGGAGTGGTACGCCATTTAGATCGCGACGTTGTCCCGCTCTCTCCTGTTACCAGTGGAACATTCGAGCTGACGCCGATGAGGTAAATTTCATCCGCGGATCTGTGGAGGAGAAACGTGATGGCGACAGACATGACCATATCCGAGGTTTTGAGAGATCCGCTTATCAGGCAGGTTTTGCGCGCCGATGGTATCGCACCTGACGTGTTTTCTGCTGCTTTAAAGCAGGCGGCCGCAGGTTTGCGACGCAGTCCCGGATTGTCTTGCTCTTCGACTGAGGCCCAGAACGCATCCATATCGACGTGAATGAGTTTCCGGAGCGGTCAAGTGCCTCATCGTCCAAGGTAGTTTCGCGACCAGCTGTTTAGCGAGGCGACAAGATCGTCTACGCGCGGCCGCCCACCGCGCGTTCTTATTAGACGTGCAAAGATCGCTGTAGGACTTTGAATTGCTGCATATTTTTATCCTTAAATCGAAGGCGATTTAAGGATAAAAATATGCAGTAGGCGGCGGCAACGATACGAGTTGCTTGCGATCGTCACGAACGGAAATTCGTTCTCCAGCACACCCGAACCGGTGCTTCGGTGCCGCTTTTCGGATGGCGCCGTCGCCGTTGCCGAGCATCCAAGGCGCCACGTGCGGTTCCGAATCGGACAATTTCGGCAGCATGCTTCGAAGCCTACTTGCGTAACCGGGAGCATCCACACATGCACGCCGGAACACACCTTTGCGTTCATGCAAGATCTCTGAGGATGTGGCAGGATTTCCCTCTAAGCCTTTCAATACGCGACAAAATTCTGTTTGCAGCGATGTGACCTGGGTCGTGTCATTTACTGCGGCAAAGCGTCGAGATCATCCCGATCACCTGCGTTTTCCAGCGCCGCAATTCACATCAAAAACCCATAAATGCAGGCGGTGCCACCGTCTGCCGAGCGATGTTAGCTTGCCTTCGGGAGGAAACGAAGGAGCTGACCATATGCCAAAATCGATCGTCAACGCCGTAGGCACCCCGCTTTTTTACAGTGGAGCATCGACTGCGTGGTTCTCTGCGACGGGATCGGGGCCTGTGCTTTACGGCACTGAGGCAAACGACTCGATCTGGGGCGATGGCTCCGTCGATGTCACCATGGCGGGCGGGAAGGGTGACGACATTTACTACCTCTATTCGGGCATCAACCGTGCCATGGAGACGGCTGGAGCTGGTGTTGATACCATCAACACCTGGATGAGCTATACCTTGCCTGAGAATTTCGAAAACCTGACCGTCACCGGCAGCGGCCGGCATGCTTTCGGCAACAACGCCGACAATATTATCTCGGGGGCTTCCGGTAGCCAGACGATCGACGGCGGCGGCGGCAACGACATTCTGGTCGGCGGCAGCGGCGCGGACATCTTCGTCGTCGGCCGAGGTGGCGGCAGCGATCTGATTGCCGACTTCGACAGTTCCGATACGGTCCGGCTGAATGGTTACGATCTCACAAGCTTCCAGCAGGTCACCAGCCTTGCGACACAGGAAGGCACGGATTTGAGGCTGAACCTCGGCGACGGCGAGAGCTTGCTGTTTGCTGACACGACCGTGGCCGATCTCGCGCCGGAGCAATTTCAGCTTAGTCTCGATCGCTCAAACCTTGCGCTGAGTTTTGCCGACGAGTTTGACAGCCTCTCCCTTCATGATGGCGATCAGGGCGTATGGGATGCAAAGTTCTGGTGGGCGCCTGAAAAAGGCGGAACCTTGGCCAGCAACGGCGAACTGCAGTGGTACATCAATCCTGACCATGCGGAGACCGCTGCCATCAATCCATTTTCGGTCGAAGATGGCGTGCTGACGATTAAGGCAGAGCCGACGCCGGATGCACTGGAATCAGAGATCGATGGGTACGAATACACGTCCGGAATGCTGACGACGTACTCGACCTTTGCGCAGACCTACGGCTATTTCGAAATCAGAGCGGACATGCCGACCGAAACCGGCACTTGGCCGGCGTTCTGGCTGTTGCCGGCAGATGGCTCCTGGCCCCCCGAACTCGATGTTGTCGAGATGCGGGGGCAGCAACCGAACATTGTCAACGTAACCGTTCACAGCAACGAGACCGGCGAACAGACAAGCGAGACGACCGCAGTCAAGGTCGCCAGTACCGAAGGGTTTCACACCTACGGCGTGCTATGGGAAGAGGATGAAATCGTTTGGTATTACGACGACGTCGCCGTGGCGCGTGCCGATACGCCCGCGGACATGCACGACCCCATGTACATGGTGGTCAATCTGGCGGTGGGAGGGGCAGCGGGGGAACCGAACGCAGACTTCGGCGACGGAGCGGAAATGCAGATCGACTATATTCATGCCTATGCTCTGGATGAAGTGCAGTCGGCGACTGGCGAAGCGCAGCCGATGGACGACTGGTTATCCTGATTCTTCACTTGGGCGCGCGCCGACCAATGCTCAGCCCGTGCCTCCTTGAGCGGTTGGACAGTTCCGACATCCGTCCGAAGTTGCCCCGCGTCGAACAGTCCGGCGATTGCGCGCAGTGCCTTGGCTCGCTTCTCGTCGGGATGCGCCGTCGGCGACACAAGGATGCCACCGGGCCGGCAATCTCTGGTAGCGGTTTAGCGCCAATGACCACCAGATCGGACTGACTGGTGAACGAGCGCCGCGCGCTTTGAATGTTTGCGACCTGACAAAGACCGGTGCCTCATGGCCCGCTAGCTTCCCGATTGTCGCCAGCGGCGCCATCGCCGCGCGGCATTGTAACGGTTCATTGGATCAGGGAAACAACGATATGGGATCTTTTAGTGTCTGGCATTGGGTGATCGTGCTGGCAGTCGTGTTGCTGTTGTTCGGGCGCGGCAAGATCCCGGAGTTGATGGGCGACGTCGCCAAGGGCATTCGCAGCTTCAAGAACGGCTTGAGCGACGAGACCGCAGCGCCCGCCGAGAAGCGGATAGAAACGGGATCGGGAGAGTAATCGGTTGCGCCGAGCCCACGACCAATCAGCCTGAGCATGCCGATCGTCAACCGGCTCGCTCAGGCAGTCGGTCGGAGGAAGCCTCACGACCTGCTGGAGCAATTGATCGATTTTCTTCCGGCAAATTCAAACGAGCGTGGCGTGATCGATCAGACGCGGATGCTGCCGACGAAGTCAGCGATGTTGGCATCGTGTGTCGGCACCATGGCCGCGTGGATCAACGCATCCGCCAATGCGCGTCTCCCTAGGGTGAGGCGGTCGGGGCTGAGATCCACGACGCGCCGGATCGGCCATGGTGAAAGCCGTTCGACAACGGCACGCCGGGATAGGCGATAGCCAGCCGTTCGAGCCCCTCTGTGGCCGAGATCCGCCCGGTTGCAACGTCCTCATAGATACGGGCGACCGTCACCATGTCGCAGTCCTGCGGCGACAGCCGGATTCGGCTGACGCCGACGGCCGCCAGTTCGGCAAGCTCCTGCAACAGGCTCTGGCAGGTGTGCGACAGGGTCTGGACCCCATTGAGCGTGAGGAACGGCTGGCGATCGAGCGTCTCGACAATGAGGCCGTCGCTGTCTTCGCCGCAGATGAACTGGCAGTTGTCCTTGACCAGCCCCTTGGAGCGGGCGTGGGCGCAGCGCGCCGAGATTGCCAGCGGCACGCGGCCAAAGCCGAAGATTTCAAATTCGACATCAGGCGCATCGCGAACGATGTCGCGCACTGATGCCATGGGCAACTCCGGCGGCAGGCAGATGCTGGTCGCACCGCGTGACGCCAGCAGTCTCGCGGTGGCACCGTTGTAGACGTTGATCAGAGGTCCGATCGAATGCGGTTTGCCGGCAAGGAGCCCGAGCGCGGACAGATCGTTGGCCTCGATCGGGTGGATGCTGTCGCGCACCAGACCGCGCACGAGTTGGCTCTCGCGCTCCAGGGTGACGAGTGCAAGCGAGGCAAGGCTGACCTTCTTGCCGGCGCCTTCCAGCCGTTCGATTACTTCCGCGACATGCGGCTCGATGAAATGCAGGCGCTTCGAGCAGACCGCCTCGCCGAGGGTGACATGATCAACCGGGGCTTCGTCGGCGATACGGAAATAGAAGTCGCGCCATTTGGGTCCGTCCCAGAGGTAAAGCACCGGGCCGAGGCTGAGCGAGGGGTGGGTTGTTGCGGACATGTCGTTACCTCCACCGCTTTTCATAGGCGCCCGACGTCGTCTTCTGTCCTTCGCTGAGCCGCCTAAGTCGTGACAACAAGGCGGGCCTTTCGGCCGCATCGGCAGCGACGGCGCGGCGCATGATTGAAACAACCTCGGCGACATAGGCCTTGCCGCGCTGGCGACCCTCGATCTTCAGTGCGCCGACGCCGGCATCGCGCAAGGCATCGATATGATCCATGACATCGAGAGAAACCGGATCCTCGAAGGCGTAGCCACGCTCCTCGGCAATGTCGAAACGTCCCTTGCAGAGCGTCGGATAGCCGGCAGCCTCGCCGGCCGGAAATCGGTTGATGGTGTAGTCGCCCAGCTCCGACACCAGTTCGCTGCCATCCTCGCGGTAACGAACGTGGCTTGCCGGCGAGCAGACTCCGTTCATGTTGGGCGATTTGCCAGTGGCATAGGACGACAGCGAGCAGCGGCCTTCTGCCATCACGCAAAGCCCGCCGAAAACAAAGACCTCGATCTCGCAGCTGATCTGCCGTGCAAGGCGGGCAATATCCGGAATGGTCAGAATACGCGGAAGCACGACGCGCTTCGCTCCGAAGGTTTCGACCAGGAATTTGACGGCATCGGCGTTGGAGGCGGAAGCCTGGACCGAGACGTGTAGCCGCTGCTGAGGGTGGCGCTCGGCGGTGTAGGCCATCAATCCGAAGTCGGCGAGGATCACGGCATCGGCCCCCAGACGCACGGCATCGTCGACGGCGTCATGCCAGAGCTTTTCGTGGCCAGCCCGCATGAAGGTGTTGATGGCAACGAAGGTCATCACCTTGTGCCGGCGCGCATAGGCGATCGCCGTCTTCAGCTCGTCGCGCGAAAAGTTCAGGCCGGGAAAGTTGCGTGCATTGGTCTCGTCGCGAAAGCCGCAATAGACCGCATCGGCACCGGCATCGACGGCCTCGCGAAAGGCAGCCGGCGTGCCTGCCGGACAGATCAGTTCCATCTGGCTGCCTCCCCGGACAATGCGCGTGTCCTGATCTCAGATGCCGCGCGCAGAACCAAAGGCGCGAACGGCCCGCTCATGCGGGCGATATCTGCGGGCAGGTCGATATTGCAGTCGTCGAGCGCGTTGCGCAGCGCCAACATGGCTTCCATGTCGCCCGTTATCGTCAGGCTTCTGGAAAAGAACACGGCATCGCCGTCGATCTGGCCCTCGAGCAACGCCAGAAGCAGCACGAACTTGCCGCCCATGCAGGCGTCAGCGGCCGGCAGATGGGCAGCGCGGTGAACAGAGATGCGCCGGGCGGCCGGCTCGACCAGAAAGCTTACCGGAAGGTCCGTCGGGATGAACGCATAGCGTTTGCCGGCGTGCTCCCCGAGCCGGTCAAAAAGATCCGGATGCTGCTCGACGACCTGGGCAAAGACGAGCCGCGCGGCGTGTTCTAAGAGGGGGATTGGCACGATCCGGAGCGGCGCGGTCATCGCAAAGGGTAAGGTCATGGGCTGCCTGCATGAAAACGGAGCAAAGAATGGCCGCATGCTAGTCGGCGCGTCGCCGCCGCTGTTTGTCCCACGTCAAAGACATCGGGCATTTGCCGCCCGTAAGAGGCGGTATGAACAAGAGCTTCCGTCCCGCCAAGGGTTTCGTCTCGCTTCAGGATTTTGCCTGCGCACTGGAGCGTGAGGGGGAGCTGAAGCGTATCTCCCGTCCCGTGTCGCTGGTGCACGAGGTGACGGAGATCCACCGGCGCATTCTGGCGGATCATGGCCCGGCTTTGCTCTTCGAGCGGCCGGTCGATGCGTCTGGACGCATCCACAACATCCCGCTCTTGGCCAATCTCTTTGGCACCGAGCGTCGGATCGAACGTGGTTTCGGCCTGCAGAACGGCGGACTGACCGCGCTTGCGCGAGACCTGGCAGAGCTGCGGGACCCGCGGGCGCCGGGGTCGCTGCGCGACGCCTGGGACCGGCTGCCGCTGTTGCGCTCGGCGCTCTTCATGCGGCCGAAACATGTGACATCAGCACCGTGCCAAGACATCGTCTGGCGCGGTACGGACATCGACCTTGCTCGATTGCCGATCCAATGGTGCTGGCCGGGCGAACCCGCACCGCTGATCACCTGGCCACTGGTGATCACCCGCGCACCGGACGATCCGCGTGATGTCAATGTCGGCATCTATCGTATGCAGGTGCTTGGCCGGGATCGAGTGATCCTGCGCTGGCTTGCCCATCGCGGCGGCGCGCGACACCATCGCCTGTGGCAGCGCCAGGGGCGCGACATGCCGGTTGCCGTAGCAATCGGCGCCGATCCTGCGACGATCCTCGCTTCGGTCATGCCGCTGCCGGAGGGGCTGAGCGAGCTCAACTTTGCCGGATTGCTGCGGCGCAGCCGAACGCAATTAGTCGCCGCCACATCGGTGCCGCTGGCCGTGCCGGCAAATGCCGAGATCGTGCTTGAGGGAACGGTGTCGGCAACCGAGACCGCCGACGAGGGCCCCTATGGTGACCATACCGGCTACTACAATTCGGTCGAGCCGTTTCCGGTCATGACGCTTTCTGCCATCACCACGCGCCGTGCCCCCTATTACCTCTCCACCTACACCGGCCGCCCGCCAGACGAGCCTTCGCGGCTCGGCGAGGCGATGAACACATTGTTCATTCCGCTCGCCAAGAAGCAGTTCCCCGAGATCACCGATCTCTGGCTGCCGCCGGAAGCCTGTTCGTATCGCGCCATGGTGGTCGCGATCGACAAGCGTTATCCCGGACAGGCGAAACGCCTGATGATGGGTCTGTGGTCGATGCTGCCGCAGTTCAGCTACACCAAGCTGATCATCGCGGTCGATCCGGATATCAATGTCCGCCACTGGCCCGACGTCATGTGGGCGCTGGCGACCCGCTTCGATGCCAGCCGCGATGTCACCATCATTGCCGACACCCCGATCGACTATCTCGATTTTGCGTCGCCGCGCTCCGGTCTCGGCGGCAAGCTCGGGCTGGATGCCACCACCAAGATCGGTTCCGAGACCGATCGGGAATGGGGGCGAGTGCTCGACATGACGCCGGATGTCGTCCGCCAGGTGGATGCCATCTGGGCCGATCTTGGGCTTGAAAGGAAAGCATCATGAGCAGGCACCGAATTGTCGTCGGCATCACCGGTGCGTCGGGCGCTGCCATACCGTTGCGCATTGCCGAGCGGCTTGCACAGATCGAGGAAGTGGAGATGCATCTGGTGCTATCGCCGTCGGCCCATCGCACACTTGCCCATGAGGTTGGCGGACATGCGCTGTTGCGGTTGCTGGAGAAGACGGACCGGACCTATGAGCATGACGATATCGGCGCTGCGATCGCCAGCGGGTCGTTTCCGACCGCCGGCATGATCGTCGCGCCCTGTTCGATGCGCACGCTTGCTGCGATCGCCAACGGGCTTGCCGACAATCTCATCGTTCGCGCCGCGGACGTGCACCTGAAGGAACGCCGTCGTCTGGTGCTGATGGCGCGCGAAACGCCGCTGCATCTCGGCCACTTGCGCAACATGTGTGCGGTGACCGAGATGGGAGCGATCGTCATGCCGCCGGTGCCGGCGTTCTACAATCGGCCTGATAGCGTCGAGGCAATCATCGATCATCTCGCCGCAAGGGCGATCGATCTCCTCGCGCTGCCGATCGGCCCGCTTGCGACCGCCTGGCAGGGGGAGGTTCAGTCGAAAGGCAACGCCTGCAACAGCGGATCTGCCCCGAACATAACGTAGTGGCCACCGGCGAGCAGCCAGAACGTGATCGCCGCGGTCGCGAAGGCTGACAGGATCATCACCGGATCGAGGCGCAGGCACGCCTGACCTTTCAATATCGCGACAAAGGGCCAAATCGAGGTGCCTTGCTGGGCAATCGACCAATTGTCCGCCAGGCGGCGCCGCACACGCTTTTCCACCATGAGGAAACCGCCGAGCGCAAACAGCGCGAAGCCGCCGAAGAGCACTAGGGAGCGCAGATCGCCATTGGCGACGACATGGCCAAGAGCCCACAGAAGGAAGCCACAAAGCACCGGGTGACGTGTGACGCTGACGATCGCTCCCTTCCGGGCGTTGCTCTGGTAAATGGAGATCGACAACGGGTTCTCACTGAACAGGCCGGCGAGAACGAGGAAGAGCCCGAGTGGCGCGAGGACGAATGTCGTCCACGCCTGCCACGGGGCCGGCTCCCAGAGCGGGATGAAATCGAGCGCAAGCGCTGCCTGAAAAACCCAGATGAGCGCGACGATCGACAGCAGCGAATAGACGGTGAAATAGGTCCGCCGCCCCAATAGTGTGATCAGCCGCTGACGCAGCGTCGGCAATGCCGGCACCATATGAAGGGCAAGGAAAACTGCGAATGCCGCGAGAAAATTGTACATCACTGGGCCTCAGATCCTCTCAGCAAGGAGCAACCGTTCTGTCGCGATATGGCGCCGGACGGTTTCGAAAAAGGCGCGCAGCATGTAGCCGATCGCCTCCCAGCTGTGCGGGCAGCGCGCGTGAAGCAGTTCATGGAGGACGCGGGCGACTTGCTCGGCCAGTTTTCCGTCATGCCGGTGCTCGTCGCGCAAACGCTCGATCAGCCTCTGTCCGTCGTTGGGGCTTCTTGCCGCCATGATGGCTGGAAACAGGATCTGATCCTCAAGCCTGTGCACGGCCAGCAGCGTCGATGGCAACTTCTCTGCAATCTCGCTGCAAGCGGCCGCATCGATGCGGCGCGGCAGGGAGTCGGCAATCGCCTCGAGGCGATCACACAATCCGAGTAGGCTCTGATAGCCTTCTTCCAAGGCAGTCCGTCCGGGCATGGGCAGCTCCGTCAGCGAGATTTGTCATCCCTCAAACGTCTAGGCGCAATCGAAAGGGCGATCTTTGACATTTCGCAAACTGGATGGTGACCGCCTGGTGAGGAGACATCCGCGACATGGCTATTGCGACGGGTCGAGGAAGAGCACGACGGCGATCGCGACGGAAAACAGGATAGCCGACAGCGTTGCCGCACGCTGCAGGACCCCCATGCGATAGAGAAGGATGGCGAACCCGACAATGATCGGGGTTGCGACGGAAAGGCCGATTTGAGCATCTGTCATCGAAAAACTCCTGGAATGATCCTGCTGCTATCAGCCCAGTTGCCAGGCCTCTTTGCGTAATCGCAAAGACAGGTCATCCCCGCCTGCCTAGGTGTCGGCCGGTTCCGGCAAAGGAGTTGGCGCATGGACGGACGGGCACTCCCGGTTCAAGACGCAGACGAGAACGCATCCGCGGATGACCTTCTGCTTTGGGTGCTGGTGTGGAGCGAGTTGGCCGCCTTCGGCATCCTGCTCGTAGGTTTTCTCGTGGTCGGTGTCATCCAGGCGGACGCGTTTGCCGCCGCCCGTTCACATCTCAACCCGTTGCTCGCAGGTATCAATACGCTCGTTCTTCTGACCAGCGGCTGGCAGGCGGCTCTGGCGACGCGTCCGGCAGCTTCGACGCCGACGCGCCGGCGCGCGCTCGTTCTTGCCGCGCTCTTCGGTTTCGCCTTCGTGGCCATCAAGCTGTTCGAATATTCGACCGAAGTCGCCGTCGCCGGGTTGCCGAAGTTCGGCGCCTTCTTCGAGCTCTATTTCCTCATCACTGGCTTCCACCTGCTGCATGTCGCCTTCGGCAGCGTGATTCTGCTGTTGGTCGCCTGGCGCCCAAGCCCGGGAAACATCGCTCTGATCACCACGCTCTGGCACGTCATCGACCTTGTCTGGATCGTGATGTTCCCGATCATCTATCTCGCGTGACGCCATGACCCATCACAATGCGCGCCGACTTCGCAATACCTTTGCCGTGCTGATCGCGATCGTGCTTTCGGGCATGGCCATCATGACGATTTGCGGCGGCACGGCTTTCGTGATCGCGGCCCTGCTGGTGCTGGCGGTGATCAAATGCCGGCTTGTTGCCCTCGATTTCATGGGCCTTGGTCAGGCGCCGGCTGGCCTGCGGTTTGGCCTCTTGGCCTGGCCGATGATGCTTGCGCTTCTGGCCCTGGCCAAGCTTGCGATGGACGTGGTGCTATCCGCTTGAAACCACTCTCTGTCTTGTTTGCCAAAACGCAAAGAAGGCCCTTCGGAAATCCCTAGACATGGGTCGCGCCCCGACAGTTCGTCGGTGCCGCACGTCGCGGCGCCAAGCGGGGAGGGGATCAGATAAGCCGGCCACGGTGTTTGCGGCCGGCCGAAGTCGAAAGGATGACGTGATGGCAGAACGCCTCACCAAGACCGGGGCCCGAAACGTCTTTTACGGCGGGTCCTTTTTCTTTTTTGCAATCTTTGTCGGGCTTACCGCCCACAGTCACTACTACATGCGGACTGTTTCGACCGATGAGTCGACCCTGACGGACGCCGTCGCCCGCGGCAAGCACGTCTGGGAAAAGAACGCCTGTATCAACTGCCACACGCTTCTCGGTGAAGGCGCCTATTTCGCGCCCGAGCTCGGCAATGTCTGGAAACGCTGGGGCGGCGAGACCGATCCGGAAGGTGCGCGCGAGACGATGAAGGCCTGGATGGCGGCCCAGCCGAGCGGCATCGAAGGGCGCCGCCAGATGCCGCAGTTCAACCTGACCGAACAGGAACTCAACGACCTCGCCGATTTCCTGGAGTGGACGAGCCGCATCAAGACCCAGAACTGGCCGCCGAACGAGGCCGGCTAAGCGTTGCGATTGGAGTGTGAAATCATGAAATACCAGACCCAGAAGGTCGCAATGCTCTACTTCTACGGAGCAATCGGCCTGTTCCTCGCCCAGGTGCTGTTCGGCGTCCTTGCCGGCACCATCTACGTCCTTCCCAATACCTTGTCCGAACTGTTGCCTTTCAACATCGTTCGCATGGTGCACACCAACGCGCTCATCGTCTGGCTGCTGATGGGCTTCATGGGGGCCACCTATTATCTCCTGCCGGAAGAGGCGGAGACCGAGCTTTACAGCACGAAGATCGCAATCGCGCAGTTCTGGATCTTCCTGATCGCGGCTGCGATTGCCGTCGTCGGCTATCTCCTGCACATCCACGAAGGCCGAGAGTTTCTCGAACAACCCTTCGCGATCAAGGTCGGCATCGTCATCGTCGCTCTGATGTTCCTCTATAACATCACGCTGACGGTCCTTAAGGGCCGCAAGACGACCGTCACCAACATCCTGATCTTCGGGCTCTGGGGTGTGGCGATCTTCTTCCTCTTTGCCTTCTACAATCCGATCAATCTCGCGCTCGACAAGATGTACTGGTGGTACGTGGTTCATCTCTGGGTCGAAGGCGTCTGGGAACTGATCATGGCTTCGGTGCTCGCCTTCCTGATGATCAAGCTCAACGGCATCGACCGGGAAGTCGTCGAAAAGTGGCTCTATGTCATCGTCGGCCTGGCACTGTTTTCAGGCATCCTCGGCACTGGCCACCACTACTACTGGATCGGCGCGCCGGGCTACTGGCAGTGGATCGGTTCGCTGTTCTCGACGCTCGAGGTCGCACCGTTCTTCACCATGGTGATCTTCACCTTCGTGATGACCTGGAAGGCCGGTCGCAAGCATCCGAACAGGGCAGCGCTGCTGTGGTCGATCGGCTGCTCGGTGATGGCCTTCTTCGGCGCCGGCGTCTGGGGCTTCCTGCACACGCTGTCGTCGGTGAACTACTACACCCACGGCACACAGGTGACCGCCGCTCACGGGCACCTCGCCTTCTTCGGTGCCTATGTCATGCTCAACCTTGCGGTCATGGCCTATGCGATCCCCGAAATCCGCGGGCGGGCGCCCTATAACCAGATGCTTTCGATGGTCAGCTTCTGGATCATGTGCACGGCCATGTCCGTGATGACCTTCGCGCTCACCTTCGCCGGTGTGCTGCAGGCCCATCTGCAGCGCGTGCTCGGTGAAAGCTACATGGACGTCCAGGACCAGCTCGCGCTGTTCTACTGGATCCGCCTTGGCTCCGGCGTCTTCGTGCTGATCTCGGCACTGATGTTCGTCTGGGCAATCCTCGTCCCCGGCCGGGAACGCAGCAAGACGCTGAGCGCATCGATGCAGCCCGCAGAATGAATGAACGTGCCGGTCCGGGTTACCCGGACCGGCCAATCTCCTTCCTCCTTTTTTACGGAGTCATGCCATGAGCATTGTTCAACCAAGCCTGGTACCGGTATCGATCGACATTCCGGCCTATAGCCCCTCCGGCAATGAATGCGCGCTGTTCGAGAATGCCTGGGTCCGGCAATTGCCGCTTCTGCTCAAGGGGCCGACCGGTTGCGGCAAGACGCGTTTCGTCAGCCATATGGCAGCAAAGCTCGGCCTGCCGCTTTCCACCGTCTCCTGCCATGACGATCTGGCCGCAGCGGATCTGACCGGACGCTACCTGTTGAAGGGCGGAGATACGATCTGGGTCGATGGCCCCCTGACGCGCGCCGTGCGTGAAGGCGGGATCTGCTACCTCGACGAGATCGTCGAGGCACGCAAGGATGTCACCGTCGTGCTGCATCCGCTGACAGACGACCGCCGCATGTTGCCGCTGGAGCGGACCGGCGAGCTGCTCGAAGCGCCTTCAGCGTTCATGCTGGTCGTCTCCTACAATCCCGGCTACCAGAACCTGCTCAAGAGCCTGAAGCCGAGCACCCGACAGCGCTTCGTCGCGATCGAGTTCGATTTCCTGCCACGCAACCAGGAGATCGAAGTGGTCTCGCGCGAGAGCGGACTGGCCGCAAGCCAGGTCGCGCCACTCGTCAACCTCGCTCAGCGCCTGCGCGCACTCAAAGGGCATGATCTCGAGGAGGGCGTCTCGACGCGGCTGCTTGTCTATTGCGCCTGCCTGATCGATGCCGGAATGCCGATCAGGGACGCGGTGCGCGCTGCGATGATCGAGCCGCTGACCGACGAGCCGGACGTGCGGGCAGCCCTTCTCGAAGTCGCCGCCTCCTTGATCGCCTGAGGACAGGCCCATGCTGGATTTCCTAGAACTCGAAGAAACCGTCGGGCGCGCCTGGCACCGGTTCATTGGCAACACCGGCACCTGGCGACGTTATCCCGAACAGGCTGTCAAACTGGCCGACATGATGCCGATGCTGGCGATCAGCTTTCGGGGACACGGCGGCGAGACCGCGGTCCAGATCGTTCCCGCACGCGGCCGCACCTCTGGCCACCGTCTGAAGTGGCGACAGAAAATGGGTCTCGGCGAGGAAAAGCTCGTTCAGCCTGGCCGGGATCACGCCTCGTTGATGCTGCCGGGCGAGATCGACATCTTTCCCGACCGGAAACTCAACATTGACCTCTATCTCTGGCTGGTCGCCTATATGGCGACCATGCCGCTTGCCCCGCGTGATGAGGCCGACCCGTTACAGGCCGACCTTACGTATCTGTCGCGGGCGCAGGAAACCGTGGCGGAGGTCTTTCAGCGATTTCCGGGCATGCGCCATAAATACTGCCGCCTGGCTGAAGCCGTTCTCGTCGAGCGCCAGCGCGGTTCACTCCCGTCGGTAGAGCAGCATGTCGAAAACCGTGTCCTGCGGCTGTTGCGCAAGGCGGCCGGACAGCCGGATACGACTTTGCCGGTAATCTTCCCGCATCGCGCGCCGCCGGGATATTTGCCGCTGCTGCCGGTGCCGCTGTGGCCCGATACCTTGCTGCGACCCGAGACCATTACCGAACGCGATGACGATGTGGCGGCAACAGGTGCCGCCTCCAGCCAGATCGCCGAGACCGAACGGCACGTGGCCGTCAGGGAAAACCCGGAGAACCGCAAGGGCGATCGTAGCCCCTTCATCCTCAACCGCTTCGAAAAAATTCTGGCGATGGCCGAGATGGTCAATGTCGACCGGCCGTCCGACGACAGCGACGAACACGACAACAAGGCCGCACAGGATCTTGACGAGATGACGCTCGGCGAGCGGAAGGGCCGCCCGTCTGCGCGTTTCCGCTTTGATCTCGACCTGCCGCCGGAAGCCGTCGACCCGACACCGCTGACATCAGAACTGACCTATCCCGAATGGAACTACAGGACGTCGAGCTATCTGAAAGACCATTGCCGGGTGCTGGCCAGCCCAGCCTCGGGCATGGAGGACCGGGCTGAACTCACACCGGAAACCAGGAGCCTGATCCGGCGGGTACGGCGCCAGTTCGAAGTGCTGCGTCCGCGCAACGAGATCCTGCGCGCGCAGATCGACGGCGCCGATCTCGATCTCGATGCCGTGGTGCGGGCTCGCACCGATCTGGCGGCCGGCGGGCAGGGGAGCGATCGCATCCATCTGATGAGCCGCCCGCAGGTTCACGACCTCGCCGTCACCATCCTGGTCGACGTCTCGCTTTCAACCGATGCCTGGTCCGACAATCGCCGGGTGCTGGACGTCGAAAAGGAGGCGCTGCTCATTCTCGCCCATGGCCTTTCGGCCTGCGGCGACAATCATTCGATCCTCACTTTCACCTCGCGGCGGCGCGACTGGGTGAAAGTGGAAAGCGTCAAAGCTTTCGACGAGCCGATGGGCCCGCTGGTCGAATCCCGTATCGCCGCATTGAAGCCGGGATATTACACCCGCATCGGTGCGGCTATCCGCCATGCCACATCAGAGCTCCAGAGGCAGCCCAACCGCAAGAAGCTGCTTTTGGTCCTGACCGACGGCAAGCCGAACGACGTCGATCACTATGAGGGACGCTTCGCGCTGGAGGACAGCCGCAGGGCGGTGATGGAAGCGCGCCGCAGCGGCATCAGCGCTTTTGCCGTCACCGTCGACCGCGAGGCGAGGTCCTATGTGCCTGCCATGTTCGGCCAGAACGGTTATGCGCTGGTCGGCAATATCACCCGGCTGCCGGCGGCATTGCCGGCGATCTACCGAAGCCTGGCGGGATAGAACGGTCAGGTACAACACGAAAAGGCCCGGTCTCGACCGGGCCTTTTCGTGTTTGTGGTCAACCGAGGTTCAGGCCGCCTTGCTGTGCGTGCGTTGCGCGTCGTCGATATAGGCATCGAATGCTGCGGCCACGGCGCGGATCACGAAGCGATGATCCTGGCTTACCGTTATGACGCCGTCGGCGATATCCAGCACGCCGTCATTGGCCATCGTCGTCAGCCGTGCATTGCCACCGAGAAGGACCTTCGGGTCGCGTCCGTGTGCGGTGGCGATTGCCTTGATGTCGACCGTGAAGTCGCACATCAGTCTCTCGATGATCGCGGCACGCAGGCGATCCTCATCGGTCAAACGATAGCCTTTGGTCGTTGCCAGCCGTCCAGACGCGATGTGGCTTGCATAAAGTCCTGGGGGAACCTCGTTCTGCACGTAGCCGGCTTGTGACCGGCCGATTGCCGAGGCGCCGAAGCCTATCAGCGTTTCACAATTGTCCGTAGTATAGCCCTGAAAATTCCGCCGAAGCGTGCCGGAGGATTGCGCGAGCACGAGATCGTCGTCGGGCAGGGCGAAGTGGTCGAGCCCGATCTGGCGGTAACCCGCTTCACAGAGCGCCTCGCTGATGGCGAGCGCCTGATCGGTGCGCGCCGAAGCGTCGGGCAGCACGTTCTCGTCGATCATGCGCTGGTGTTTCTTGAACGACGGCACATGCGCGTAGCCGAAGACGGCAAATCGCTCCGGCCGCATCGCCACTGCCGCCTGGACCGTCTCGACGCAGGAGCGAACCGTCTGGTGCGGCAATCCATAGATCAGGTCGAAATTGATTCCGGTGACACCGGCTTTGCGAAGATGCGCCACTGCATCCGCCGTCTGCTGTTCTGTCTGAATGCGGTTGATCGCCTTCTGGACGACCGGGTCAAAGCTCTGCACGCCGAGGCTGGCGCGTCCAACGCCCCCCTCGCCAAGCGCTTGCGCCATGGCTGCGGTCAGGCGTCGGGGATCGATTTCGACAGCCACGCCTGTCTTTTGACCAAACAGGTAGCGTTCGCGCAGGAGGGCCATCAGGGAAAGGAACTCTTCCGGCTCGATGATCGTCGGCGTCCCGCCGCCGAAATGGACCTCGCCGATCGGCAGCGGCGCGGACACATGATCGGCCACCATGCCGATCTCCTGCCTCAGCACGTTGAGGTAATCGAGGATCGGTTCGTCCTGCCGGGTAATCGTGGTGTGGCAACCGCAATACCAGCACATCGATCGACAGAAGGGGATGTGCAGATAAAGAGACACATCGCGATCCGCGGGAACCGCGCCGAGCCAATCGGCGTAGGTCTTGCGATCGACATCGGCGGAAAAGCGCGGTGCGGTCGGGTAGCTGGTGTAACGCGGCAAGCGCATCTCGGCATATTTCAAAAGGGCGGTGGACTGCATGGCGGTTCCTATCGGCTTGTCGAAACAATCGACCCGTTTCTAGGCCTCGTGCCCCCGTCGTTCTTTGCGAAATGCCAAGTAACCGAGCATGAAGGCGCAAAGCGGGATTTGTTTGCGCTTCGACAAAATGTCGCGTTGCCGTCGGCATTAGCCTTTGCAAATCCGGGCCGTTTGCGCCGGCGTTTCCCGGAAACCGAGGCAACAACGGCGCCCTGAACGGACTGAGATGACCACTGCAGAAACAGAAACCAAGCCCTTCATCGACGTGCGCACCATCCCGCCGGTGGAGCGCCATCCGAAGATCTTCGGCATGCTCAATGCGCTGGCCGAGGGCGGCTCCTTCATCATCGTCAACGACCATGATCCGCGTCCGCTGCACTATCAGCTGGAAAGCCGCTACCCCGGCGAATTCACCTGGGATTACCTCGAAAAGGGACCGGATGTCTGGCGGGTCGAAATCGGCCGGCAACAGGCCTCCGGCTGCGATTGCTGCTGCGGCAGCAGCAGCGGCCACTGATACGAGGGTCCCGGTTAGGGCGTTTCCAGTTTAGGCAGAGCCGCAGGAACGCTCTATCTCTTTGTGTTTACGCATTTCCGGCCGGAAAACCGCTTCGCACTTTTCCTGGAAATGCACTCTTCTGGATGAACCGCGATGTTCGGAGCCACGCTTTCCCGCTGGACGATGTCCTATTTCGCGGCCGCGCTGATCTTTCTTGCCACCAGCGAGATCATGATGGTCCTCGGCTTCGGATATCCGGTTTCCTCCATCGAGGCACCTGAGACGCTGGCGCTCGTCCATACCATTGCGCTCGGATGGCTCAGCCTGCTGATGGCGGGGGCACTGCTGCAGTTCGTGCCTGTTCTCGTTGGTCGGCCGCTTTCGTTTCCCAACCTGGCTTTTCCGGCTCTGGCGCTGCTGGTTGTCGGCATAACCAGCCTGGTGCTTGGTTTTGCCAGCCTCGCAGGCGCCGTCAGCCTTTCACCGCTCCTTCTGCCGTTCGGGGCGACTGTGACGATCGCCGGTTTCGGCCTGCTCATCATCATCTTTGCATCGACGCTTTGGCAGGCGCGACCGCTGCCCTTGCCCGCGCGGTTTGTCGCCGTTGGTCTTGGCTCGCTGGTCATGACCTTCATTCTCGGTGGCATCTACGCATTCGTCCTTGCCGGACTTGCCGATGCGCCGGCCGCGATCGATCTGACGCTCGAAGGTGTTTCGCTCCATGCCACGTTGGGGCTGGGCGGCTGGCTGAGTTTTACGACCATGGGGGTCAGCTACCGTCTTTTGACCATGTTCATGCTGTCGCCGGACCGCGAACGGCATAGCAGCAGGATCGTCTGGGCGCTGGGTGCTGTTGCCCTCGGAATGATCGTCTGCATTGTGCCGATGATCCTTTCCGGTTCGGACGGGCGGACGATCCTGCTCGTCGGTGCGGCGCTCGCCGGTGTGATCGCCATTGGAATTTACATGGCGGACATCGTGCGGATCTACCGCGAGCGCAAACGCAAGCTCATCGAATTGAACAGCCGCGCCGGCATCGGCGCTTTCGTGGCGCTGATTGTCGCGACCGTATTCCTTGTAGCTTCGGTCTTGAGCGGCCGCATCGAAGAAGGCGTCGGTCCGCTCGTCTATCTCGTCACTTTTGGCTGGCTGACGGGCATGGGGCTGGCACAGCTCTACAAGATCGTTCCCTTCATCACCTGGCTCGAATGTTACGGCGCGCTGCTTGGACGCATGCCGACGCCGCGCGTTCAGGATCTGGTCGTCGAAACGCGTGCGGCGTTCTGGTTTCGCCTCTACTATCTCACCGTGATCGTTGCCTCGACAGCGCTCTATTTCGACAACGCATTGCTGTTTCGGGCGAGCAGCCTTGGCCAGTTGATTGCGGTCAATGCGTTGCTTTGGGAATTCGTGGCAACACGAAGGCTCAGCAACGTGCCCGGCAATCTTCAGCTTCCTGGCGGCTTCGCCCGTCCGCATCTCTTCTTCCCATCGTTTCAGTCACGGAGACAACCATGATCAAAGACCCCTACGAACTCGACGTCCGGCCGCTTCTCAAAAGCGGTAGCGATCCGTTCCAGGCCATCATGCGCGCCGTCGACGGTCTGGCACCCGGACAACCGCTCAAACTGATTGCAACGTTCAGGCCGGTGCCGCTTTTCAGCGTCATGGCCGGCCGCGGCTTTGCCCACCAGGACCAGCCGCTCGGCAACGGTGACTGGGAGGTTCTATTCACGCCGGAGGAACAGGTCGACGAGATCAGGGTCTCCGCCGGCGACACGGATCTGGACGCCTGGCCGGATCCCGCGCGCCAGCTCGACCTGACGGATCTGGACCCGCCCGAGCCGATGGTTCGCATCCTCGCCGTGGTGGAAAAGATGCAGGCAGGCGAGGTGCTTTTCGCACTTCTCGCGCGTGAACCGTTGTTTCTCTATCCCGAACTTGCCATGCGCGGCCACAAATGGGCCGGGAACTTCGACGCGGCGGGCGAGACCTATCGCATCCTGATCCGCGTCGGTGGACACAAGGGGCACGAAAATGCAGCCGACTGAACGCGAAGAGCTGGTCGAAAGCATACGCAGCGCCCTGCGGATGATTGTCGATCCGGAAATGGGGTCCAATGTCGTGGATCTCGGTTTGATCTACGACATTGCTGTCCAGGATGGCGGCATCGTCCGCGTAACGATGACCACGACGATAAAGGCCTGCCCCGCCACGGCCTTTCTCAAGGAAGCCGTGCAGAACTGCGTCTGGTACGTTCCCGGCGTCGAATATGCCGAAGTGCGGCTGACCTACGAGCCGCCATGGACCCCGGAAATGATGCGCGAGGCATCTGCCAGGTATTAGGTCGTGGACGTGTAAACTTGCAGGCATGTAGCGTGCTGGTGCGCACTGTGCTGTCAATCATCTGAACCACAGCACCGTTCAGGTTCGAGATCGCTCTACGGCGACATCGCTGCGGCAGTCAGGAGCGTGAAGGACCATGCGCGTGTCTATCGGCTGTCGGCGGGCAAGGAGCCGCCGGAAACCACCTTTATCAACATCTCAGGCAAGCAGATGAATACGGTCCATGCCAATGACTTCCATTTCTACGAGGAGCTGAACAGCGTCATCCAGACCGAGCCGGGCGATGCATTCGATCCCGAAATTGTCGGCCTGTTCGCATCTATTGGCATAAAGAAGGGCAAGCCGTTCGCGCCTGATACCCGCATGAGGGCAATCCTCACCGAGGCTGTTGCGGTCGGCAATGCGACGGCCCGGTCCATGGTCTTTGCTCCCCGCGATGAACGCGCGAAATTTTACCCCGACCGTCAATGGAACAATGGCTTCATCGGCAACAGCTATCAGTTCCTGAACGACGGCGAACGCATGCTCGACGCGCGCACGATGTTCCACTACGCGGCGACGGGGATCACACCTGCGATGGCAGATGCGAAGCCCGGCACCGGCTCAGCCTACGCGTTTGCGGTCAGGGACTCGACCGGAACCTATCTCGACGGCAGCAAGACATACAAAATCACCTTGCCTGCCCCCGTTCCGGTCGGACAGTTCTGGTCGTTCACGGTGTATGACAATCAGACCAGATCAATGCTGGAGACTGACCAGAAGCTCGCAGGCATCGACAGCAATCAGCCGGGCATCAAGAAGAACGAGGACGGTTCGGTGACAGTCTGGTTCTCTCCAGAGGCTCCGTCGGGACAAGAGGGAAACTGGGTTCAAACCATACCCGGCAAGGGCTGGAATTCGCTGTTGCGGCTGTATGCTCCATTGGAGCCATGGTTCGACAAGAGTTGGAAGCCAGGCGACTTCGAGAGGGTTGATTGAACACGCGCCGCGGGTTCCGGATGTTTTGCATACGGTCCGACACCCGCCCCGCTGGGAAGTCACCGAAGAAATGAACCACAGGCACTGCATGAGTGCTAGATTTCTTGCGTCTGCCGCCGTGGCAAGTGTTTCTGCCCCCATCGCTTTTTTCAGCGCAGCCAATGACCGGTTATTGGCTGCGCTAGCGATTTTCGAGAGGTTCGCCTCACGTCCGCTGTCGGAGGCACAAGCTTCGATCCTGCGGGGCGGCGTCTTTATGAGTACATGGCCTCGTCGGAAGGTTGCCGCAGCGGAGGCAACCTTCTTTTTTGGTTATGCAGAACCAACTTACTCGGGGCGCTAGGCAGCACCCCGTGGCGCGCGCCGGGCGCGAACCAGCATCGGACCGTATTCGATGCAGAACAGCGCAAAGGCTGTGATCCAGAGTGCTCCCGATAGCGCGAGCAGGTGATGATAGTGCGCCGGCAGGATCTCGGCGAAGGGGCGCGCCAGCGCCGCGCCGATGATGGCGATGTAAGAGGCGCAGCTGAGGTTCGATGCAGCCAATGGCCGTCCGGTGTGTCCGCGGCTTGCGCGCGTCATGACGGCCAGCATCATGCAGGCTATGACCCCAACGGTCATCACATGCATGACGGGGTACGCGTCGAGAGCGCTGACCGCGCCTGCCGCAACGGCGGCAAAGCCGAGTGGAACGAAGGCATAGGCCGCGTGCAGGACGAACACGATCTTGTCCGGCCACGTGGTCCACCCGCGCCAGCGGATAAGCCGGGCCGCCTGCAGCAACGAGGCGGCGGACGCTACCGTAGCCGTGACGATGTGTTGCGGCGCGAAGGTCCAGCAGACAAGAGCAGCGACGCCGACGAGAATCGTCACTGTGTCAAAGCGGTTATAGGGAACCGGAAAGTCGGTCCGGCCGAACTTGTTCAGCCAGTTGCGGGTGAAGCTTGGCAGAATTCTGCCGCCGACAATCATGATCAGCATGACATAAGCGCCGATCGCCAGCCGTGCCGCCGCGTCGACGTCGAGCTCACGGACGACGGAGATATGGAACCACGCATTGGCGGCTGAAAGAAGAACCAGACCGCCGACGATTTTCAGATCTTTCCACTTCCGACCGACGATGATTTCGCGCGCGCAGATCGCGAGCAACGCCGGCATGAAGGCGGCCTCGATGATCACTGCGAACTTCAATCCGATAACATCGGTTGCAAGCAGCGCCAGCCGCCCGGCAACCCACAGGGCGAACAGGTAGGCGAGCGGCCTGCCAGAAACTGGCAGCCTGCCGGTCCAGTTCGGAACAGCGGTCAAAAGGAAGCCTGCGAGTACGGCGGATGAGAACCCGAAGAGCATCTCGTGTGCGTGCCAATGGGCAGGGCCATATTCGCCGGCAATGTCGATACCCGTGGTAAGGGCGGCAATCCATCCGGCCATGGCGAAGATCGCCCAGAGACTGGCGCCGAGGAAGAAGGGTCTGAAGCCATAGGAAAAGAGAACGGGACCGGTGGTGGCGATTCCGCGCGGGATTCCTCCGCTGGGCCTTGGTTTGCTGAAGTAACTAAACATTGTTCGATCCTGTTCTTTCGTCGAGCGGACGGGTGGATGGGATCGATTTATCCGGGGCTTGCCGAGGCATCTTTGCGAAAACGCAATTATAGAGCCTGGCGAACGCCGCCCCCGCGAAGATTTGCAGAAAAACATCCACTTTCCGGGGCGATTTGTTCCAAGACAAAGACGTCATTCGCTCTCGGTTCTACTTGAGGCATGACTACTGAAAAACCGGTGGTCAAAACCTGAGGTGAGCCCGCCAGGGACGGCAGAGGACACCGTAACACGTTGAATTTCGGCATGATTTTCGGACGGCCACTCCGGTCGCGCGGTCATGCCCAAGGAGAGCAATGATGACAGAACAGCTGCAGATGACTCGCCGGACGATTCTGGCCGGCGCCGCCTTCGCTGGCGCGCTGACGCCGATCCTGACGGCGACCTCGACCCAGGCCGCAACGGCCGCCGCTCCCGCGGCAGCGGACACGGCGCCGGTCGACATTGCGACAATTGAACGGGTCAAGGTCGACCTCGTCGCTCCGCCCTTCGTTCATGCTCACGATCAGGTCGCCAAGACCGGCCCGCGCGTGGTCGAGTTCACCATGACCATCGAAGAAAAGAAGCTGGTCATTGACGGCGACGGCACCGAAGTGCACGCCATGACCTTCAATGGCTCGGTTCCCGGTCCGCTGATGGTCGTCCACGAGAACGACTATGTCGAACTCAGATTGATCAACCCCGCCACCAACACGCTGCTGCACAATATCGACTTTCACGCAGCAACGGGGGCCTTGGGCGGTGGCGGCCTGACGCAGGTCAATCCCGGCGAGGAGACGACCTTGCGCTTCAAGGCGACCAAGCCTGGCGTCTTCGTCTACCATTGCGCGCCGGAAGGCATGGTGCCCTGGCACGTCACGTCGGGCATGAACGGCGCCATCATGGTGCTGCCGCGTGACGGGCTTAAGGATGAGAAGGGACAGCCGCTGACTTATGACAAGGTCTACTACGTGGGCGAGCAGGATTTCTACATCCCGCGCGACGAAGCCGGCAACTACAAGAAATACGAAACGCCCGGCGAAGCCTATGAAGATACCGTCAAGGTGATGCGCACGCTGACCCCGACCCACGTCGTCTTCAATGGCGCGGTCGGAGCGCTGACCGGCGAGAAGGCGCTGACAGCGGCCGTTGGCGAACATGTGCTCGTCATCCACTCGCAGGCCAACCGCGATACACGGCCACACCTGATCGGTGGACACGGCGACTATGTCTGGGCAACCGGCAAATTCCGTAATCCGCCCGAGCTCGATCAGGAAACCTGGTTCATTCCGGGCGGCACGGCCGGCGCGGCCTTCTACACATTCCGGCAGCCGGGCATCTATGCCTACGTCAACCACAACCTGATCGAGGCCTTCGAACTGGGCGCGGCCGGACACTTCAAGGTCACCGGCGAGTGGAACGACGATCTGATGACCTCGGTCGTCAAGCCGGCTTCGATGTAACCCCGATATGACAATCGGCCGCGTTGCCCGAAGAGGTCTTTGGGCAGCGCGAGGCAGCGACAAAGGCATGCGCCGGATCCATCGGCGCATGCCAATAGGAGGGGAAGAACATGCGCGATAGACGTCACAAGAATTCGGTTTCGGTGTTTTCCGTCGCCGTTCCAGCTTTGCTGCTGGTTGCCATCGGCGGGGTGCTTTCGGCCAAGGTCGGGCTGCTGGATGACCTCGACGCAACGGTCGACACCCGCATCGAAGCGCCAGTGACAGTGACGATCGAGCCGCGCCGCATGGAATACCGGGCCGAAGGCCACTTCATCAAGAATGGCTTTGCCGTCGATGCACCGCTGGTTGATGCGACGCTCGCGAAACCGTTCAGGATCATGAAGTACCAGGTTAGCCGCACGGACTATCAGCGTTGCGTCGAAGACGGCGCCTGCGAGAAGGGTGAGCCGGCGGCAAGCCTCGGCAATGATACCCCGATGACCGGCGTCAACTACACCGACGCCAGCAACTATGCCGCCTGGCTGACGGAAAAGACGGGGCAGGTCTGGCGTCTGCCGACCGATCGGCAATGGGCCTTTGCGGCCGGCCGGAAATTTCCCGACGACGCGCTCGGCATTGACGGCAGCAAGGACAACCCGGCGCTGAGATGGCTTGCCGACTACGAGCGCGAATCGACACGGCAGAAGTCGAAGAACCCAATGCCGCAACCGTCGGGCACGTTCGGCGAAAACGAATTCGGCGTCGCCGATCTCGACGGCAATGTCTGGGAATGGACGCAGACCTGCCACCGTCGCGTGACGATCGGCGTCGATGGCGAAGTGCTGAAGATATCGCCAGCCTGCGGGATCTACGTCGTCGACGGCAAGCACCGTGCGTCGATGAGCTTTTTCATTCGCGATCCGAAGAGCGGCGGTTGCGCGGTCGGCGTGCCGCCGGACAATCTCGGCTTCCGCCTGGTTCGCGACGATCGTTGGTATGCGGACATGCTGTACGCCTTCGAGCGCCGTTTTCCCGGTGCGGTGTAACAGCGCGGGGCCTTGATTATCGCCGCTTAAGGGCGGCGAAAGGGTGTTGTCCGCTTCTTCCTCCCTATCGCACGTGATATAGCAGCCCGCATCGCCGATCCGCAGGAGACAGGAAACGACGTGGCTGCACTGGACCGAACACTCGTCAAATCACTCCCGCTGTTTCAGAAGATGAGCGATCAGGAGCTGGACAAGCTCCTGGCGCACGCGACCGTGCGGCGCGTGCCCCAGAATGAGGCCGTCTTCGAGCAGGGGGCTGCGGCGGATTCGTTCTACCTGCTCCTGCACGGACGCCTTAAGGTCACCCAGGTCACCCGCGACGGCCAGCAGATCATCGTCCGTGTCGTCAATCCGGGCGATCTGTTCGGCTTTGCCCGCGCGCTGCAGCGCAGCGACTATCCGGGAACGGCGATGACGGCAACGGAAAGCCTCGTCCTCGCCTGGCCGACCGAGCTCTGGAACGTGTTCGTCGAGAGCAATCCGCATCTGGCCATCAATGCGATGCACACGATCGGCCAGCGGCTCGACGAGGCCCATACCCGCATCCGCGAGATGTCGACCGAGGAAGTCGAACGCCGCGTCGCGCACGCGGTTCTGCGGCTGGCCGAACAGGCGGGTAAGCGCGAAGAGCTTGGCGTGCGCATCGATTTTCCCATTTCCCGGCAGGACATAGCCGAAATGACCGGCACGACGCTCCACACCGTCTCGCGCATTCTCAGCGCGTGGGAGGGGCGGGGACTGGTGCAGGGCGGACGACAGAAGCTGCTCCTTTGCGATTTGCCAGGGCTGCGACGTCTCGCTGAACAAGTCGAGAAGAGCTAAGGAATGACTGCCCCTCCACGAGGTGTGTTGCTTCCAGACGTCCGGTCAGGGCCGGTGGCCGGCTGCAATCCCTACTGCATGTTTCCTTAAATCCTATTCGATTTAAGGAAACATGCAGTAATTCAAAGTGCTGCAGCGATCTTTGCGCGTCTAATAAGACGCGCGGCGCTGTAGTCACCTTCGGACGAATGCAGTACCTATGGGCAAACTTTAGAGCGCCGTGCGTTCAGATGAACGCACAAAGGACGCTCTAGCACTTTGATTCTAGAGCATCTTATCCGCTTTCGGTGATTCTACTTGAAAGGGGATGCTCTAGTCGCGGGGTCCAATGGATCGACTTGATGCTATGCGGGTACTGCTTGCGGTGGTCGACGCCGGAAGTTTGTCGGCTGGCAGCCGCAAGCTGAATGCTCCCTTGCCGAGTGTCAGCCGCAAAGTCGCTGATCTCGAGCGGCACCTCGGTGCAAACCTAATCATTCGCACAAGCCGAAACCTGCAACTTACTGATGCCGGTCGTGATTATGTCGAAGCGGCGCGGAAGATCGTGGCCGACCTGGAGGAAGCCGAGCGACGCGCCTCGGGTGAATATCAAACACCGCGCGGAACGTTGACGATCACGATGCCGGTGGAGTTCGGAAGCCGCTACGTGCTGCCGATTGCATTGGACTTCATGGACAAGCACCCGGAAGTCTCCTTGAACATCTTGTCGTTGGACCGCTCAGTCAATCTCGTCAACGAGCAGGTGGATGTTGCCATTCGTCTCGGGGAACTTGCCGACAGCTCTCTTTACGCAGTCAAGGCTGGCGAGTTTCGCCTTCTGACGGTTGCCAGTCCAGCTTATCTCAAGCGGCATGGCGTGCCTGAGCATCCGAGCGACCTGCCGAAGCATGACGGCATCATGTTCAACAACCGCTCGTTCTTCTGGGGATTTGACGTCGACGGTAAACTGATCGAAGCTCTTCCGGTCACCCGGCTCGAAGTCAACACGGCGGCAAATTGTGTTGCCGCAGCGTTAGGTGGAGTCGGCATCTCCAGGGTCTTTGACTACCAGGTGCCAGAGGAGCTCTCCACCGGCGCGCTTGTGCCGATCCTGCAAGGTTATGGCGGCGAGGCGAAACCGATCCACATCGTTTATTCGCGTCAAGGGCTACTCGCATTGAAGGTGCGCGCCTTCATCGACTGGGCCCTGCCGCGGCTCCGTACGACTTGCAGTGGGTATGGATCGGCGGCCTGACAGCTACGCCCCGTCACCGAAATGAAGCTCGAACCTCTTCGATCGTTTGCTTCGGGCTCTGCAGATGAGGGTAATGCCCAACGCCGGCAAGAAGATTGAGTTTTGCGGGGAGCCTTGAGGCGAGTTCGAGCCCCATTTCCTTCTTGATGTAGAGGTCGTTCTCACCCCAAACCACATTTACGGGTGTTTTGAACCGGGCCAATTGCGATTCAAAATAGTCCTGGTCCCGCGTGAAGTGAGAATAGTAGTATGAGAAAGCGTCTGCCGTCGTCATAGCGCCGTGGTTCCAGCCGTTGGCCATGTCGTCCTTGAATTCCTGCGAAACCTCGAACTGCGCTTCCTTGGGCAGGCCTCGTCTGAAGGCGTTCTCGAGGATATCCGCGCGATTCTTGTTCAGCTGGGCACGCGCCTGACCGGTCGCTCCCGCCACCTTCAGGCTTTGCAGGCTCTCGTACATGTATTGGGGCCTGTTGAAGGGAGCGAAGTCACCGACAATGATCGTCCTGGCGATATCAGGGTTTTCCAACGCCAGGAGAAGCGCCGGCAGGGCTCCGATGTCGGTTGCGTAGATCGTCAGCTTCGATGTGTCGATATCCGCCTTCGCCACGTATTCGTTCAAGACGCGCGCGTAGTCCTTGGGTGCATAGGAAAATCTGTCGACCGCTGGCCTTGATGAGAGGCCGTAGCCTGGCCAGTCGAAAGCATGAACCTCGTAGTCATTGCCAAGGGCGAGCGAAACATCTTTCCAGGCATAGAGGGTCTCCGGAAACCCATGCAGGAAGAGAACGGTCCCTTTCGGTCTCGGGTTGTGCACCACCATTCTTCTAAGCGTGATGTCTGCATCGATCTTCAGGAAGTCGATGTTGGCCTTTGGTTGCCGGGTGTCTTCGGCGCTTGCCGGTGCGATGGCCGAGCAAAGCACCGCGGCGGCTGCAAACAACGTCCGAATGGATGATTTTGGCATGTCAGTTTCCTCAATGTAGCGTCAGATCAGTAGACCAGGCGATCGACTTGCGCCTGAAGGCGAGGGCCGATCAGGAGGATTGCGGGAATGACGATCACGTAGCCGATCCCCCAGGAACGCAGCCACGTCAGGACAAATCCATTCGAAAAGCCCAGATTGAAGGCGAGAAGCGAGAAGGAGATGATCCCCGTCGTCACGACGCCCATCGACAGGGCGAATGCGATTTTCCGTTTCAGATGTATGTGCATGTCTTTCTCCCAGAAGGCTCGGAAATAGTGGCTCAATCAGCCTGCTTGTCGTCAGCGACGCGCTCAGGACCTGGCATAAGAATTGAGCGCCACGCCCGCGGCCGGTAGAGCAAGAATGCGAGAGGCAGCCTCTTGATGTCGGCAAGTCCCAAACGGGGCGGAATGACATACACCGGTCGCGAAAGGACGAAATGTCATGTCGCGAACGCACCCGAAGGCCCTTGTGACCTACGCGTCATGCGCGATCGGTCTCCTTTATGCCGATCGGCTGGCGCGCCGCGGATACGATGTTGTGATGCTTGCAAATGGTGCTGATCGACCAGCCGCGCTTGCGCGTATTCTGCAAGCCGAAACCGATGCGGCGGTCGAGATCATCACTCCAAACCTTTGCACCGATCGCGGCCTGGATGACGTGGAAGCCAGTTTCGCGCGAGGAACCGGCTTTGACGTCGTCGTCAATAATCTCGGCCTGCCTCCCGGCAAGTCACTGGCCGAAGCTTCTGCGGCAGATCTCGACCGCCTGATTGGCACGAATGTGAGGGCATACACGCGCATTTCGGCGGCCGCCGCCCGGAGCATGGCCCTTCGGCGCCACGGTGCGATTATCAACGTGGCGTCGGCCGTCGGCATCGCACCCGAAACTGCAACCGGCGTCTATGGCGCGAGCAAGGCCTTCCTGATCGCCCTGGCCCGCACGATGCAACACGAACTGGGACATCACGGCGTTTATGTACAATTGGTTCTGACCGCCGCAATCCGCACCGATGTCTGGCCATTTGCGGGATGTGAAGCCGAACTTCTGCCCGGAATGATGAGTGCCGCCGACGTGGTGGATGCCGCATTGGTCGGATTCGACCGTCGCGAGCCGCTGACCATTCCCTCTCTGGCGAAGGCAAGCCAATGGGCGCGGTACGAACACGCGCGCAAGACGCTGCTCGATGATCTCGTGAATGGCGAGTTGGCGCCGCGATATCGGCGCCTTGTCTGACCCGAGACTACGAAACGAGAGGCTGGCTCTCATTTCCCCTCAGTACCGGTCGCTGGGTGTCCAGCCTAATCTAAAGGGCATGAGCAGAGACCGAAGCTCGCCAGCGAGCGGTATCGGTGCGCTTTACGCTGATCGCCTGGCTCGGAAGGGTTATGATCTGATCCTCGTCGCGCGAAACGGCGATCGGCTGCGGCGAGCTGCTGCAACCATTCACGAGCAGACGGGCCGCACGGTTGAAACGGTCACGGCCGACCTGACGGTCGCGGACGATGTGGCGCGGGTCGCGGCGCAGATCGCCGGTGATCCGCGGATAACCATGCTGGTCAATAATGCCGGCGTCGGCGCAACTGCGCCTCTGCTCCAATCTAACGCTCACGCCATGAGCGCGATGATCGCACTCAACGTCGACGCTCTGATGCGCCTCACCTATGCCGCAGTGCCTGCCTTCGTCGAGCGGAACAGGGGCACCATCATCAATATCGCTTCGATCGTGGCGGTTGCACCTGAGAGACTGAATGGCGTCTACGGCGGCACGAAGGCCTTTGTTCTCGCCTTCAGCCAGAGCCTGCGTCAGGAGCTCGCCGACAGCAACGTTCATGTGCAGGTCGTGTTGCCAGGCGCCACTGCGACCGACTTCTGGGATATCGCCGGCTTGCCCGTGCAGCACTTGCCCCAGGAAATCGTCATGCCGGCCGATGCCTTGGTCGACGCCGCGCTCATGGGTCTCGCCCGCAACGAATTCGTTACGATCCCCAGCCTTCACGATGTCGGCCAGTGGGACACCTTCGAGGCTGCCCGCCAGGCGATGGCCGACAATCTGTCTACGAACAAACCCGCCGACCGCTACCTGGCCAACTGACCACCATTGAGGGCACACGGGCGACAACGTCGACGCCCGGCAGTGCCCTCGAACGAACGTCTTAGATCAAGGGAAGCGCGAAGGCTCTATCGCTGTGTAGCATAGAGAAACATTGGCCATGGAACGAGCAGACGGCGGGACCGCCTCGCTTGGCTTGGCAGATCGGGGCCAGTTATGGACAGGCAGTTTTATATCGGCGTTTTCGCGGCGATTTTTGCCGCATTCGCCTTTTCCCTCAACTTCATCGTGCCGTTCGTCATCGGCGATTACTCTACCTTCGATTTTGCTCTGATCCGCCATGTCGTTTCGGCGGTGGTTGGCGTGTATATCTTGGTGATCACCAAGGGGGTGGCGCAGTACCTTACCCCCGGCAACTGGCTCATCGCCACGTGGCTCGCCTTCATCGGCTATGTCGGCTATTTCCTCACGGTTACGGGCGCGGCCATCTATGCCGGGCCGGTGATTGCGCCCGCATTCCTCGGACTTGTCCCGATCGTTCTGGCCCTCATCGGCAATCGGCGGCAGGGATCCCTGCCGTGGCGATTTTTGATGATGCCGCTCATGCTGGTGTTGTTCGGTCTTGTTCTTGTCAACAGCGCCGCGTTCACCGAGGTCGGATTGGATTCTGTGCGTTCACTCTGGATTGGGGTTCCACTTTCTATCGCAGCCGTCGTGTTGTGGGTATGGTTTGCCATTGCTAACCAGGCAGCACTGGCCGCCAGACCGGGCATGCCTTCAGGTGTGTGGTCGGCTCTCATCCTCATCGGCGGCGGCATTTTGATGCTGGTTTTCTACCCGATTGGCGCAGCGATGGGGCTGTTCCAGCTTCCCAAGCTTGGTTTCGGATGGGGCACCGCTGCACCATTGTACCTGTGGGGTGTGTCGCTCGCTCTGGTGGCGACAGTTGGCGGCGTCTGGACCTGGAATGTGGCCGCGCGCAGCCTGCCGGTCGCGCTGGCGGCTCAATTGATCGTTTCAGAAACGGCCTTCGGCGTCATTGGTGGGCTCATTGTCCATGCTCGAATACCGACGGTTTTGGAAGGCGCCGGCGTTGCGATACTGATCGCCGGGGTCGTTCTGGCGATCCGTGTGTTCCACGGAAGAAGGGCCTGTTGAAGCGACCCATCATTCCATTTCTCCGGTAGCCTGGCGCGATTTTCGTCAGTTGGCTTCACCCATTGCCAGGACGATTTTTCCCTTCGGTCTCGGCAGCTCGCCTTCGAGCATCAAGTGCGCGTCCTTCGCTTGCTCAAACCGTAATGTCGCCCCGACATTCATCCGGAGGGCACCTCGGGAGACGAGAGAGGAGATGCGGGCAAGGCTTTCGGTCGATACGTCGACGAGAAAAAATTTGGACAGGACCTGGTGCTGTGCGGCCAGAGCCTGGTCCGGAACCGAAACGGCCGAAATCAATCGCCCTCCCTTTTTCAGCACCCGGAACGATCGCGTTTGGGTTTCTCCGCCCACCAGATCGATGACGGCATCGACATCGCGAATTTCGTCCTCAAATCTGGTTTTTGTATAGTCGATGACCGTTTCGCCACCGAGAGCAACAACGCTTTCGATGTCACCTGACGCGGCGGTGCACACTGTCCGAAGGCCCGCTTCTCTGGCGAATTGCACGGCATAGGCGCCGACGTTTCCCGCCGAACCGTGGATCAGCACAGTTTGGCCCCTTTCCAAACCAGCCTGATCGAAAAGTGCCTGCCATGCTGTCACCGCGATCACGGGCAGCGATGCCGCAGCGACGTGGTCAATCAGCACTGGTTTGTGATCGAGCATGGAAGCACTGGCGACTGCGTATTGCGCGTATCCACCACAAAAGCGCTTGTTGGTGACGCCATAGACATCATCTCCAACCTTGAACCGCGGGACCCCAGCGCCGACCGCGACGACCTCGCCTGAGATGTCCGAACCGAGAATGAGCGGGAGAGGCTGGGGCAGGGCGCTGTTGCCGGCGCGAATCCACCCATCCCAAGGGCCAACACCAGCCGCATGGACCTTGACGATGACCTCGTTCATCCCTGGCTCTGGAGTGTCCACGCGCTCCAACTGCATTACATCTGGCGGCCCGAACTGATGGACGCGCCATGCCTTTCCTGAGAAGGTCTTTGAGACATCCGGCATGTGTTTTCCTCTCGATGTTAGTGCAGTGACGAGCGCGCTGCTCACAGTGAAACAGCCCGGGCTCCACCGCGAGCGCTGTTTCGAGGCTATCTGCCAATCGCCGCGTGGGGCACATTCCTGAAGCTTATGGCCATCCGATTGTAGGCGTTCATGAGGCTGATCGCGATCGTGAGATCGACGCGTTCGCGTTCGCTGAAGACGGCGCTGACAGCGTCATAGGCGTCACTAGGCACACCCGTCTCTGCCACGCGCGTCACTGTTTCGGCCCATGCGAGCGCCGCACGCTCGCGCTCGTCGAAGAGAGGGCCGGCTTCCCGCCAGGCTTGAAGCAACGCGATCTTCTCGATCTGCTGCCCCTTCTTCAAAAGATCCCGCGTGTGCATGTCGAGACAATAGGCACAGTTGTTGATCTGGGAAACACGCAGATAGACCAGCTCGAGCAAAACGGATGGGAGGCCGCTTTGCATGACGTAACCGTAGACACCGCCCAGCGCTTTCGCGCCGGCAGGAGCGATTTGGTTATAGTCCAGACGGGCTGACATCGGTTCATTCCTTTGCTTTGGCTGTGGTGGTCAGTTCCTTGTCGTCGGTGTCGACGACAAAGACAGCCAGAAGCTTCGCGGGTTCGGTCTTGCTCGCGTTGCGGCTTACGAGGTGGCTGGAGCCAGGGGTCTCGTAGAAGCTTTCGCCGGGACGATAGGTCCTCTTGGGCTCATCGTTCACCTGTGACTCGATTTCTCCCGACAGAACATAGGCAAAAATGAACGCCGATTTTGCATGGACATGTGGCAGTGACGCTCCGCCTGGACCGTAATCGACGACCACGGCGCGAACCGACTTGCCGGGAATGTTCGGAATATTCTGCTCGAAGGCCGGCGTAACTGTTTCGAGGGGATCATGCGCGGCGACGGGCATCGCAACGGCCATGGCGACTGCGGCGCAGGCTGCACCGATGATGGATCGTGCATTCATGATGACATTTCTCCTTTGTGGCCTGTTCATCTACTCGCTATAAATACCCCTCGACTGGTCCTGTATTAAGCACCAGGAACGCACGAAAATCTTGTACCACGGGACGGAATGGCTAAACCGCTTGAGCTGCAGATTGATCGCACTGCGAAGACCCCGCTGGCGGACCAGATCTGCATGGGCATCACTGCCGCGATCGACAGTGGCGTATTGGCATCAGGCGCGCGCCTACCCTCCTGGATAGACTTGGCGGCCCAACTTGGCGTCGCCCGTGGCACCGTTCGGCTGGCCTACGATAAACTGGCGGCGGCTCAGCTTATCGTTGCATCTCGCGCAACGGGAACGCGTGTAACGGAGCGACCGATCCTATCCCGGCGACAGGATTCCCCACCGGAGCCTGGCTCCTTCATGGAGCGGTATCAGGAGATGATCGCGGGCCCGGCAATCTTCCAGATGGGCGTGCCGGCGAAGGAGACCTTTCCCGCAAAACTCTTCGCCAGGATCCGGTCCCAAAGTGTGCGCGCCGAGGCGAGCGCACCGGCGATGTATCCGGACCCACGCGGCGAACTCGAGCTGCGGCGAGAGATCGCCGCCTATCTTGCCATTGCGCGCGGGATCGAGTGTTTGCCCTCTCAGATCCTCATCACTTGCGGTTTTGCCAGCGGCCTTGGATTGACCCTCCACGCGCTTGGGCTCGAAGGACGCAAGGCATGGATGGAGGATCCTGGATTTCCGTTCACGCGGCGCGGGCTTGAGTTGGCGAGATTGTTGCCTGTCCCTGTCCCGGTTGACGCCGACGGCATCGATGTCGACTACGGCCTTCGCATCGCTCCGGACGCGGGGCTAGTCGTTGTGACACCTGGACAGCAGGCTCCAACTGGAATGACGCTTTCGCTCGGGCGACGGCTGCATCTTCTTGATTGGGCGGATCAGGCGGGAGCTTGGGTAATCGAGGATGATTATTTGGGCGAGTTGCAACTGACAGGCCGCGCCGCGCCGGCACTCGCCTCGATTGATCGTGCAGGCCGGGTCATCCATATCGGCTCGTTCAGCAAGACCATAAGTCCGACATTGCGCCTCGGCTTTGTCCTCGTGCCGCGGTCTCTGGAAGCCCGCTTCGCCGAGGTGGCGGCATGTTTGGCGCCTCCGCCCGGGCCATCCGTACAACTCGCCACCGCGGAGTTTATTTGCGAGGGGCATTTCTTGCGGCATCTGCGGCGCACGAAACGCGCATACACGGCACGCCGAGACGCATTGCTGCGGTGTCTGGAGGCGCGCGCAGACGGGATAATCGTTGATACGGCGGGTCTGGCCGTTCTGTTGCGCCTCCCCGATGGCGCGCCGGATGTTTCCATCGTGCGCGAAACGCTACCGTTCGGCCTGGCACCGGCACCCTTGTCGGTATGGCACGCGTCGCCGGCCTTCGCGAAACCCGGTCTGCTTTTGGGCGTTGCCACGTGTCCTCAGCAATATGTCGAGCGGTCTTGTGACCGCCTTCTCGAAATTATTCATCGCTGCACATCGTCGCGATGAGGAAGGCACCGGCCCAATCCGTCGGTCTTTTCTGACAGCCTGATCACGGATCCAATGCGCCAATCAAGGTGGTGGCACCTTCGAAGGTAGCGTCAACATACTCCGCCACTCGTGCGCACAGGGGCGATAGAACGAGACCTGAGGCCAGCAAGGGAGGCAGCGTATAGGAGGAAGGGGTGGTCGAGATCGATCGCAGCCGGTGCTTGTTAGCTAGAGGCGCGGGGTTCTGGGTGAGAACTCCTCATCGAGATCCTCGAAATGAAAAGGCGGAGCGAGCGTTCCGTGTGCCTCAGTTGTGGCGAGGAGACCGGCACTGGACCGACTGATTGGCACGAACGGTGCCCTCTTGAAATCGCCCGAGTAAAACAGGGAGGCCGCTGCGGCGACGCAGAAGGCAAGGAAAAGGTTGATGATGCCGGACATTTCACGTGCCTTGCTTTGATATTGGCGCCCAATCCGCGGCCAGTGTTCCAGGTACTGCTTGCCCCGACCATTTACCGTCAAACCACATGGCCTGCAGGCAAGTCTCGACGCCTTGACACAGATCGATAACGCACCTGGAACACTGGTATTCGTTGCGCATGTAGACGTAACCTTGATTTCTCAAGCGTTTGTATCTGATGCCAACGAACCCATCTTCCTGCGATCGCGTATACCGGATATGTCTGCCTAGGGGCGTTTCTGTAATCATTTGTATCCGCGCAGGCGGATTGCGGCGGCGCCTCTATCGAGAGCGGTTATCGCAACGGCGCTTTCACGACCGTTTCTATCCTTGCGACACCCTCCAGCGTACGATGGACCGGACATTTGTCGGCGATTTCAGCGATCTTGCCTCGAAGCTCCTCTGAGACCTCGCCGTCGATTGATATGACGCGTTCGAAGCGATCAATCCTGCCGCCAGTGCTGCGCTCAGATTCCGTGCATTCCACACAATCCCTGGCATGGATCTTCGTGTGGGAGACATCAACGCCGATGCGTCCGAGCGGCAGATTCTTGTATTCGGCGTATTGGCGCAGCGTCATCGACGTGCAGGCGCCGAGCGCCATGGACAGGAAGTCATAGGGTGACGGGCCGGAATCGAGGCCGCCCATTGCCTTGGGTTCATCGGCGAAAAGACGATGGCTGCCGGCCTGGGCGGTGTTCTGAAATTTGCCGCCGCCTGTCTCCGTCACCCGCACATGCTCTACCGGCTCCGCGCCTTGCGGCGTATCGGCAGCGAGATAGCGCGTCATCCATCCTGAAATGACCCGTCCGGCAAAGGCCGCGTCCTCAAGATTTGTGAGCAGGTGGTCTGCCTTGTCCAGCGATATGAAGCTTTTGGGATGTCTGGCTGCGCCGAAGATTTCGGTAGCGTTCTCGATGCCGACGGTTTCGTCCAAGGGGCTATGCAAAATGAGCAGCGGCTTTTTCAGCGACGCGACGGCGTCCTTGATGCGGTGCGCACGCGCATCCTCGACAAATTGCATGTTGACGAGAAACTTGCGTCCGGCGAGATCCACTTCCGCCGAACCGGACGTCTCGATCTCCTTGAGGCTCGCGCCCAAGTTCTTCAACACGTGGCCGACATCGGCCGGTGCGCCAATCGTTGCAACCGCGCGGACTTCAGCAATGTCCTTGGCCGCCGCGAGCACTGCGGCCCCGCCGAGCGAATGACCGACCAGCAACGAGGGTGCCTGGAAGTGATGACGTAGATAGTCGGCCGCCGAGACAAGGTCGGCAACATTCGAGGAGAAATTCGTCGATGCGAATTCGCCTTCACTCGATCCCAACCCCGTGAAGTCGAAACGTAGGACAGCGATACCCTCTCGGGCCAGTTCCGCTGCGATCCGGCGCGCCGACGCCAGGTCCTTGGAACAGGTGAAACAATGGGCAAACAGAGCGTAGGCGCGCAGGGGCCCGCTGGGGAAGTCGAGCCGGGCGGCAAGAGTTGCTCCGGAATGGCCGGCAAATTGAAGCCGTTGCGAACTGAAAGCCATAGGAATGCTCCTTCGCTGCTGGGACGTGCGCAGTCTATATGAGCAGCGACGACCGGCTACCCGGATTCGTTCCGGACCCATTCTGCTCGTGCCCTTCACCTGAGCCAAGCGTTGCGGCAAGCTGCGTTCTCGCGGGTGACAAGCGCGCCAACTTTGCGACTGCAGCCAGGCAACCAACGTGGAGCATCAGACATGGATATCAATCAGGTCGGATACTTCCTCAATCTGGCTGAAACGTTGAACTTCACGGAAGCCGCGCGTCGAAGCGGCGTGTCGCAACCGAGCTTGACGCGCGCAATTCAGCGCCTCGAAGAAGAACTGGGCAGTCCACTGATCTACCGCGATGGCAAGGACAGCCGCCTGACGGCGCTTGGTCGCGACGTCCAGGCTGAATTCATGCGGGTGGAACTCGCTCTTCGAAACGTGCGCGAACATTCAGAAAGCACGGTCCACGGCCGCCGCCGTATTCTCGACATTGCCGTTGCCCCGACGATCGGCCCCGCCAAGTTCACGGCATTCTTTGACAAAGTGCTCAGCCAACTCCCTGCCGTAAACCTCAACATGCATCAGTTGTCGGCCGGCGAGGGTGCGCTGGAGGTGCTGTCGGGCAAGTATCATGCCTGCATCCTTCCGGAAGCGCCGCGTTTCAACCCCAAGCTCAACATCGTGCCGCTGTTTCGTGAGCGATTTCTCCTCGCCTGCGCTGATGGGCACCCACTTGCTGAAAATGACGTCGTCAGCGTCAAGGCCCTCGCCTCGTATCCATATGTCGACCGGCTCGCTTGCGAGTTCCATACCCAGATGACAGAGCACCTGATGAACCACAACGCGGTGATGCAGCCACGTTTCAGTGCCGATCGTGAGGACTGGGTCCAGCAACTGGTGGCGGAAGGCCGCGCGATCTGCATTATGCCCGAGCGTTCGGTCGTGGTTGAGGGGATAGTGACCCGCAGGATCGAAGGCATGTCATTGGAACGAGAGGTGGTATTGGCATCCGTTTCCGGTTCCGGCACGCCACTTGAGATGCGCAAGATCGCCCAGATGGCAGCCCGTCACGATTGGGCCTGAGGCGCTGAAACGCCGCATGGCATCGCTATTGAATCTATGCACGCCCTCTATTGGGAAAATCGCCGACCCAGCGCCATATTCTGGCAGCAAGTCCAATAGGAGTAATGGCTTTGAAGTACACGAAGACCGATGACGCGATCGCCAGGCTGACGTCGATTCAGTACCAAGTGACCCAGAAAAATGCGACGGAACGGCCCTTTACCGGGTCGTACAATGACAACAAGGAACCGGGCATCTACGTCGACATCGTTTCAGGCGAACCTCTGTTTGCCTCTGCCGACAAGTTCGAATCCGGTTGCGGCTGGCCGAGTTTTACGAAGCCGATCGTACATGCAAATGTTCGCGAATTGTCTGATGGTACTCATGGCATGATCCGCACCGAAGTGCGCTCAGCTCATGCCGATAGTCACCTCGGCCACGTGTTCACCGACGGTCCGGCAGATCGGGGTGGATTGCGTTATTGCATCAACTCCGCGGCACTGCGGTTCATTCCGCTCGGCGAAATGCAGGCCGAGGGCTATGGTGCCTATCTCAACCAAGTGGAGACTATCAAATGACCGAGAAAGCTGTTTTGGCCGGTGGCTGCTTCTGGGGCATGCAGGATCTAATCCGAGCGTTGCCCGGCGTCATCAAGACCCGGGTGGGTTATACCGGCGGCGATGTACCGAATGCGACCTATCGCAATCACGGCACCCACGCCGAAGGTATTGAGATCGTGTTTGACCCCGAGACGATCAGCTATCGCCGGATTCTGGAGTATTTCTTCCAGATTCACGACCCAACGACGGTCGACCGGCAGGGCAACGACATCGGCAGTTCGTACCGATCTGCGATCTACGTTCTTGGCGATGAGCAAAGAAGAATAGCTGAAGACACCATCGCCGACGTCGACGCGTCGGGACTTTGGCCAGGAAAAGCCGTGACGTCAGTCGAGCAGGCCGGAGATTTCTGGGAAGCGGAACCGGAGCACCAGGACTACCTGGAGCGCTATCCTAACGGCTACACCTGCCATTTTCCGCGCGCGAACTGGGTGCTGCCCAAGCGGGAAGCGGCCGCGTAACTGCCGGTACGTCAGCTTCAAGAGAATGGCATCCCAGCGTTCTGGTGATTTGCCGGAACACTGGGATGCCTCAGTACACGGATGCGATCGCGAGCACATATGCCCGCGGTCGCTTTTCGGCAACCGTGCGTGGTTGGTAAAGACGCCGGGTCTGGGAACACATATACGAGGTCTTCGCTCCCTCCCAGTAGTTGCAAAAGTCCCGAATTTTACCAAAATATTCTAATTAAGATTGCAGGAAGAGGGTGGTAAGGTGCGATCTGCGTCGCTGACTTTCCCATCCGCTATTTGACCGAGTGGCCCATGTCGATTTCAGATGCGATCTACCGTCCGTTCGAAACCTTGATCCGACCCCTGGATATTCCTTACCGACCGCTGCCGTCCAAGGGGCCCGCAACCGTCCTTCTGCATTTCATATCAATGTTCCGTGGCGTGCTGATCGCGCTCGCGCTTTCCTCCATGGCGATTGAGGCCATCAACCTGACTATCGTCTGGGGGCTTTCTGTCATCGTCGATGGCGTATCGCAGAACGGTGCATCCGCCTTCTTGCACAGCGAATGGCCCCTCCTGACTTTTCTCGGGCTGCTGATCTTTCCGGCCATGCCGGTCGCCTCGTTTCTATTGAACACACTCAACTCGCATACGCTCGGCGTCGGCATGCCGGCCGCAATCCAATGGCAGGGTCACAAGGCGGTCGAGCGGCAGGATCTGGCGTTTTTCCACGATCTTTTTGCCGGACAGGTCGCTTCGCGCCTGTCACAAGTATCATCCGCCGTTCAGCAGCAGATCATCGCCGCCTTCCAGTCCATTCCACGTTTCCTGCTGCAGATGGTCGGTTCCGTCGTTTTGCTGAGCGCCCTATCCTGGCAGCTCGCCTTGCCCGTCATCGTCTGGATAGGGCTCAATGTGGCACTCGCCGTCAAGATGGCGCCGATTTTCGTGGAACGCTCGCGCAGCACTGCCAAGCAGCGAAGCTTGGTGTCAGGCGCCATCACCGACCTTTACACCAACATGCAAATGATCAAGCAGTTCGCTGCCGAAGACAGCGAGGCCGGCGCGATCCGTCGCATCATTCACAAAACCATACAGACGCAGCACAGGGAACAGCGCATCTATCGCACGTCCGAACTCATTGTCGTGGCGCTGAACATGGCACTTTGGCTGGCGATGCTTTCGATTGGTTTTTCGGGCCTCGTCAACGCCTTTCTCACGGTCGGCGAGTTCGTCGGGGCGGTCTATATCCTCCAAAGGCTGTCCGGGCACACCTTCACCTTCCTGCAGATGGGCCAGCAGATCTTCCAGGCGATCGGGACGATCAAGGATGCGATGCCCGTGATGACGACGCCGCCGACCATAACAGATCGGCCTGACGCGACGACCCTCG
Organism: Ensifer canadensis; assembly: GCF_017488845.2. Classification (NCBI taxonomy): domain Bacteria; kingdom Pseudomonadati; phylum Pseudomonadota; class Alphaproteobacteria; order Hyphomicrobiales; family Rhizobiaceae; genus Ensifer; species Ensifer canadensis. Next base: position 286,860 of record NZ_CP083374.1, on the reverse strand, counting down.
TGGTCAACAACGGCGAGATCCGCTTCCAAGACGTCTGCTTCGCATACAAGTCCGGCAAGCCCGTCATCGCCAACCTATCGCTGACGATGCGGCCGGGGGAGAAGGTGGGGCTGGTCGGCCTCTCCGGGGCCGGCAAGACCACGCTGGTGAGCCTGCTGCTGCGCTTCTACGACATCAACGAAGGCGCGATCCTGATCGACGGGCAGGACATCCGCGATGTCACACAGACAAGTCTTCGCCGCAACATCGGGGTCATCGCGCAAGACGTCGCGCTACTGCACCGTTCGGTCGGCGACAATATCCGTTACGGCCGACCGGAGGCGACGCAGGAAGAGGTCGAAGAGGCGGCCAAAACGGCAAGGGCCGATGTGTTCATCGCCGATCTTGCTGATGGCGAAGGCCGTAAGGGCTATTGCGCCTTCGTCGGCGACCGCGGCATCAAGCTCTCGGGCGGTCAACGGCAGCGCGTGGCGATCGCCCGCGTTCTGCTGAAGGATGCGCCGATCCTCGTGCTGGACGAAGCGACCTCCGCTCTCGACAGCGAATCTGAGGCTGCCATCCAAGAAAAACTCAACCTGGTGATGGAGGGAAAGACGGTGATTGCCATAGCACATCGCCTTTCGACCATCGCCATGATGGACCGGATAATCGTACTCGATCAGGGGCGCATCGTGGAAGAAGGCAGGCCGGAAGAACTGGTTGAACAGGATGGCCTGTTTGCCCGTCTGTGGAAACGCCAGACCGGCGGCTTCATTCCTGAAGAGATAGGCTAGCCCTGAGACAGGCAGTTGGTGGCGAGATGGGCCATCGGAGCGGTTTCCAACATACCGTCACCTGGAAGCCTGCCGTGTGTTCAATCGTTTTCCGCCGTTGCGTCCATGTTCACGCAAATGCTCCGGCTGAAGGCGGCCGGTAAAGATTTCCGTCTGGAACGCCCATCGTAGCGGACCTTTATCGGCCTGTTGATGCAGCGGTGAAAACCGCTAATTGAGCGTCGAAAGCACGCTGGTAGGCGGGTCGCGCTTCGCCGCGGGTGATATAGGCGGCGAGGTTCGGATATTCGTCCAATATGCCTGATCCTGCCAATCTGCGCAGCACCGTCACCATAAGAAGGTCACCGGCGCTGAACTCGCCGTCGAGCCAATCGGCATTGCCAAGCCTCCCGGAAAGTTCGCTCAGCCGTTTACGGATGCGGCCCTCGACGGCAGACATCCGCTGCTCGTACCAGGTCTCATCGCCTTCCAGATACCTGGCGATTTCGCGATCCACGATCGGCGGCTCCATCGTGTTGAGCGCGGCAAACATCCATGTGATCGCGCCCGGGCATTCGCATCGTGTGGCAGCAGGCCCGAACGGCGTTCGGCGATATGGAACACGATGGCCCCGGACTCGAACAGGGCTAGATCGCCTTCTTCATAGGTCGGGATCTGTCCGAAAGGATGAAGCGCTAAATGCGCGGGTTCCTTCATCGTTTTGAACGAAACAAGACGAACGTCGTAAGGCTGGCCCACTTCTTCGAGCGCCCAGCGAACGCGCATGTCACGCGCCATGCCCCTGCCGCGATCGGGCGATCGTTCAAATGCGGTAATGGTGATAGTCATCGCTGTTCTCCTAGCTTGTCTGTCTTGAAGACGATTGACTAAGCGAGATTCCGACGCTCCGTGCTCGCGATTGCTCGGGGGGTATTACTGCAATTCTGGCCTATGCCCTGCGGGCATCATATCGGCGAAGATCAGACTTGGCAGCAATTGCATGGCGCCTCGCCACTACCTGACTACTGAGAGGCCAGTCGATCGCAGAATGCCCCGTGATCTTGCCGGATTTTATGGTCTTGCGAGCAATCTAAAGAAGTTTGCGGCTTCGGGTCAGGAAGCGCTGTCTGGAGCAAAGTTCCGACCTTGCAAATGCTGCGGAATCGATTAAAAAATAAGCAACGAAGAATTTGTTAAGAAAATAGGCAATTCTGTTGCGGAATTTGCTGCGCTGCATCATGATCGCCTCATGACAAACCGCGACCTCACCATTCTCGTCATCGACGAGAACGCCATTCGTGCCTCGATCATCGAGGAAGGATTGCATGAGGCCGGGCATCGCAAGGTGACTGTCATCCATGAGGTGCAGGGTGTCGCGCGCGTCATCGACAGTCTTAGGCCCGATGTCATCGTCATCGATATCGAAAACCCCAATCGCGATATGATGGAGCATCTGTTCCAGCTGACGCGCACGGTGGGGCGGCCGATCGCGATGTTCGTGGATCGCTCCGACACCGCTTCGATCGAGGCAGCGGTCGAGGCAGGCGTGTCCGCCTATATCGTCGATGGTCTCAAGAAGGAGCGCGTCAAGCCGATCCTCGACATGGCCGTCAGTCGTTTCAACGCCTTCAGCCGATTGCAACGGGAACTGGCCGATGCCAGGTCCGCGCTCGAGGAGCGCAAGGTCATCGAGCGCGCCAAGGGCATTCTGATGAAGATCCGTGGTCTCTCGGAAGAGGAAGCCTTTGCCCTGCTGCGGCAGACGGCGATGAACGAAAAGAAGAAGATGTCTGAAATCGCGCAAAGCGTGGTGACGGCCGCCGGCCTGCTGATGTGATGGCGGGCGCCGCGTACCGGCTTTGTCGCAAGGAGTAGGTGGAGTGAACAGCATGGCCAATCTCGGCGATATCGGCAGCGGCCTCACCTCGTCCGGTCATGGTTTACCGGCGCCGCAAAAGATGCGCAGCGAGGGCGCCCGCACGCTTCGTGCCGGCTTCATCCCGCTCGTCGATGCATCGGTCCTGATCGCCGCTTGCGAGTTCGGTTTTGCCCGCAGCGAAGGTCTGACACTCGATCTGGTCAAGGATGTCTCCTGGGCCAATGTCCGCGACCGTTTGGCGTTCCGCCAGTTCGATATTGCCCACATGCTTTCCCCCATGCCGGTTGCGGCCATGCTTGGGCTTGGCTCCAATCCTTCGCCGACGATCACGCCCTTCTCGCTCGGGCGTGGCGGTAATGCCATCACGCTGTCCAATCGGCTCTTTGCCCGTATGGTGGAGGAGGGGGGGCTTGAAGGCGCCGAGAACGCGCTTGCCAATGCGCAAGCGTTCGCCGCCGTACTTGGTCGCATGAAAGCGAATGGCGATGCGCCGCCGACCTTGGGCGTCACCTATCCGTTCTCCTCGCACAATTACGAATTCCGGTACTGGCTGGCTGCCGGCGGCGTTGATCCGGATCGTGACGTCAAGCTTGTCGTCGTGCCGCCGCCGATGACAACAGACGCGCTCGAAGCCGGCGCGATCGATGGTTTCTGCGTCGGCGCGCCCTGGAACATGGTTGCATCCGAGCGCGGCGTCGGACGTATTGTCGCCGCCAAGCAGGATATCTGGCCGTCGGCGCCCGAAAAGGTCATCGGCATGCGCCCCGAGTGGGCCGAAGCCAATCCAGAAACGGTTTCGCGGTTGATCGTGGCGCTGGATGCTGCCGCCCGTTGGTGCGACGATCCGCAAAATCGCGACGCCTTGTCCGAAGCGCTCGCCGACCAGCGCTATGTCGGCGCCCCGGTCGAAATCATCCGCCGCGTGCTTTCCGGTGAGTTCACCATCGACGCTCAAGGACAGCGTCGGGTCATCGACGACTATTTCGTCTTCCACCGCAACTTCGCCAACTATCCCCGCCCCAGCCATGCACTCTGGATCTACAGCCAGATGGCGCGCTGGGGACAGGCCGACTTGGGCCCGGAAGCGACGACGGCGGCAGCTTCGGCCTATCGCCCTGACCTTTATCGGCTTGCGCTCGGGGCCGATGCGGCACCGGCGGAAGCCGATATCAGGATCGAGGGCGCATCCGCTGAGGATCGCTTCATGGACGGCCATGTTTTCGATCCTGCCGCGATTGAGGCCTATGTCGAGGCGTTTCCTGTGCGTGCAGAGGGCGGCGCGACCGCATCTGGCGCTGACAACTGATGGTTCGGCCGCTGCTTGTTTGGGCAGAGCGGCCGAGCCGGCTGTGTGCAGCGCACAATAATTCAGCAGATTCTACAATAGCTGTTTTGCTGGGCAATTACGCTCGTTCGTATTTTTATCATTCGATATCAAACTATTAGTTCCTGGCTTGTCGAACTGGCACGGCTCTTGCTTTTAAGAAATTGCTTCGGTCAACGGCGATTGAAGCGAGTTCAAACGCCAGATCGCGTTTGCCAGAGACACTGACGTCGCACGGTTTTTGTTTCCCGAGGAATCCTCCTGATCCCGGACGCAATCTCCAAGCGGCGTTTTTTTATGTCCGGTTTTGCCCGGCAGCAGCAGAGGAACCTGCGCATGATCAAGTTTTCGACTGGCGGACTGACCCGCCGCGGCCTGCTGAAAACCACAGCGACGGCCGCTCTACTCGGTGCCGCCAAGACGGCCTTCCCGACCGGCGCCTTTGCACAGTCGACCGGTCCCGAGACTACCAAGGCGGTTCTCGGTTTCATTGCTCTGACAGACTCCGCGCCGCTGATCGTCGCCAAGGAAAAGGGCTTGTTCGACAAATACGGCATGACCGAAGTCGACGTGGTCAAGCAGGCCTCCTGGGGCACCACACGTGACAACCTCGTGCTCGGTTCGGCCGGCGCCGGTATTGATGGCGCCCATATCCTGACGCCGATGCCTTACCTGATCTCGACCGGCAAGGTGACGCAGAACAACCAGCCTCTGCCGATGGCGATCCTCGCGCGCCTCAATCTCGACGCGCAGGCAATCTCGGTCGGTGGCGCCTATGCCGATCTCAAGGTCGGCCTCGATGCATCGGCGCTGAAGCAAGCCTTTGCCAAGAAGAAGGCTGAAGGCGCTGCCGCCAAGGTGGCGATGACCTTCCCCGGCGGCACGCATGACCTGTGGCTGCGCTATTGGCTTGCCGCTGGCGGTATCGATCCGGATTCCGATGTCGAGACCATCGTCGTGCCGCCGCCGCAGATGGTCGCCAACATGAAGGTCGGCACCATGGACTGTTTCTGCGTCGGCGAGCCCTGGAACGAGCAGCTCGTCAACCAGAAGATCGGCTACACCGCCGTCAACACCGCCGAAATCTGGAACGAGCATCCGGAAAAATCCTTCGCCATGCGGGCTGACTGGGTGGAGAAGAACCCGCGCGCCGCAAGGGCGCTCACCATGGCCATCCAGGAAGCGGCGCAATGGTGCGACGACATGGCCAACAAGGAAGAGCTGGCGAAGATCGTCGGCAAACGCAGCTGGTTCAACGTGCCGCCGAAGGACATCGTCGACCGGCTGAAGGGCGAATACGACTACGGCAACGGCAAGCTCGTCGAGGACAGCCCGCACTTCATGAAGTTCTGGCGCAACCACGCCTCCTATCCCTTCCAGAGCCATGACAGCTGGTTCCTGACGGAGAACATCCGCTGGGGCAAGTTTGCTCCCGACACCGACATCAAGGCGCTCGTTGCCAAGGTCAACCGCGAGGATATCTGGCGCGATGCGGCAAAGGAGCTCGGCGTCTCCGACATCCCGACCTCGACCTCACGCGGCATCGAGAAATTCTTCGACGGCAAGGTGTTCGATCCGGCAGATCCGCAGGCTTACCTGAAGAGCCTGAGCATTTCGCGCGTCGCCTGAGCCTTCGTGGCGGCGGGCGAGCCCGCCGCCGCTCGACTTGAACCTTTAGGAGAACGGTATGTCCGTCACCAATCTCAAGCTTCCCCAGGAGGCTGCTCAGCGGCCCGTGGCCCGGGTCATCGCCTTTACCCGTGCGACGAAGCCCGGCGGTAGCCGCCGGTTGCCGGCAGCACTCGCCACAGCCTTGACCAACCTCGTCCCGCTGGTGGTGACCCTGAGCTTTATCCTCGTCGCCTGGCAGGTGATCTGTTCTGCGCCCGACTCGAGCCTGCCGGCGCCGACACGTGTTCTGGAGGAAAGCTGGGAGCTGATCGCGCATCCGTTCTATGTCGGACAGGGCGTCGATCAAGGCCTGTTCTGGCATATCTCGGCCAGCCTTCAGCGCGTCGCGATCGGTTATGCGCTCGCCGCTGTCGTCGGTATCGCGCTCGGCGCACTCGTTGGCCAGAGCGCCCTTGCCATGCGCGGGCTCGATCCGATCTTCCAGGTGCTGCGCACCGTGCCGCCGCTCGCCTGGCTGCCGCTGTCGCTCGCCGCCTTCCAGGACGGCACCCCCTCGGCGATCTTCGTGATCTTCATCACCGCGATCTGGCCGATCATCATCAACACCGCGGTCGGCATCCGCAACATTCCGCAGGACTACCAGAACGTCGCCAAGGTGCTGCGGCTCAATGCCTTCGAATATTTCGGCAAGATCATGCTGCCGGCTGCTGCCCCTTACATCTTCACTGGCCTTCGCATCGGCATCGGTCTTTCCTGGTTGGCGATCGTTGCCGCCGAGATGCTGATCGGCGGCGTCGGCATCGGTTTCTTCATCTGGGATGCGTGGAACTCGTCGCTGATCAGCGACATCATCGTTGCGCTCATCTACGTCGGCATCGTCGGCTTCCTCCTCGATCGTCTCATCGCCCTCATCGGCCGCGTCGTCACCCGCGGCACGGCAACTGCGTGAGAAAGGCAAAGACCATGACCAAGAGCTATCTCTCGCTTGAGCTTATCGACAAGAGCTTCGAACGCGGCGGCGTCAGGACGGACGTTCTGAAGCAGGTTTCGCTTTCCGTCGACAAGGGCGAATTCATCTCGATCATCGGCCATTCCGGCTGCGGAAAGTCGACGCTGCTCAATATCGTCGCCGGCCTGACGCAGGCGACCACCGGCGTCGTGCTCCTCGATGGCCGCGTTGCCGACGAGCCGGGACCGGACCGCGCCGTCGTCTTCCAGAACCATTCCCTGCTGCCCTGGTTGACGGTTTACGAAAACGTCCGCCTCGGCGTCGACAAGGTCTTCCGCGCGACCAAGGGCAAGGCCGAACGTCACGAATGGACCATGCGCAATCTCGAGCTGGTGCAGATGGCGCATGCCGCCGACAAGCGTCCGTCCGAGGTTTCCGGCGGCATGAAGCAGCGCGTCGGCATCGCCCGGGCGCTGGCCATGGAACCGAAGGTTCTTCTGCTCGACGAGCCGTTCGGCGCGCTCGACGCCCTGACCCGCGCCCATCTGCAGGACCAGGTGATGCAGATCCACGCCGAGCTCGGCAATACGGTGCTGATGATCACCCATGATGTCGACGAGGCGGTGCTGCTTTCCGACCGCATCGTCATGATGACCAATGGACCTTCGGCGCGCATCGGTGAAATCCTGGATGTGCCGCTAGCCCGCCCGCGCCGGCGCATCGAACTGGCGGCCGACCGAACCTACCTCAAATGCCGCGAAGCGGTGCTCAAGTTCCTCTACGAGCGCCACCGTTTCGTCGAAGCTGCGGAGTAATTTCCCATGGCTCACCAAACGCCCGAAAAACTCGTCATCATCGGCAATGGCATGGCGCCCGGACGCATGCTGGAGCACCTGTTCGAACAGGCGCCGGGGCAATATCAGGTCACGATCTTCAACGCCGAACCGCGCGTCAACTACGACCGCATCATGCTTTCGCCGGTCCTTTCCGGCGAAAAAGACTACGAGCAGATCATCATCCACGGCGATGGTTGGTACATCAAGCACGGGATCACGCTCTACAAAGGCCACAAGGTCGTGGCGATCGACCGCGCGAAGAAGACTGTGACCTCTGATCACGGTGTGACCGAAAGCTACGACAAGCTTGTCATCGCAACAGGCTCAGTGCCCTTCATCATCCCGGTTCCCGGCAAAGATCTGCCCGGTGTTATTACCTACCGCGACCTCGATGACGTGCAGGCAATGTTGCTTGCCGCGCAGTCGCGCGAAAAGGCTGTCGTCATTGGCGGTGGCCTGCTCGGGCTTGAAGCGGCCGCCGGACTTGCCTCGCGAGGTATGGATGTGACCGTACTGCACGTGATGCCAACTCTGATGGAGCGCCAACTCGATCCGGCGGCTGGTTATCTCTTGCAGAAAGCCGTCGAGGAGCGCGGCATCAAGGTCATCTGCAGGGCCAATACCAAGGCAATCATCGGCGATGGCAAGGTCGAGGGCATCGAGCTCGACAACGGCACGATCATTCCCGCGACACTCGTCGTCATGGCTGTCGGCATCCGGCCGAACGCGGGCATCGCCAAGGAAGCCGGCCTAGCGGTCAATCGCGGCATCGTCGTCGACGACGGCATGCAGACCTCCGATGGCGATATCCTGGCGCTTGGCGAATGCGCCGAGGTGTGCGGCATGGTCTACGGCCTCGTCGCACCACTCTACGAAATGGCGCGCATCGCCGCATCGCATCTGGCGGGCGATCGCTCGCCCGCCTTCGTGCATTCCGACACGCCGACGAAGCTCAAAGTCACCGGCATCAACCTGTTCTCCCTCGGAGACTTTGCCGAAGGCGACGATCGCGAGGAGATCGTGCTGCGCGATGCAGCCGGCGGCGTCTACAAGCGGCTGGTGCTGAAGGACAACCGCATCATCGGCACAGTGCTTTATGGCGAAACCGCCGATGGCGCCTGGTTCAACGATCTGAAGAAGAAAGCCACCGATATCTCGGAAATGCGCGAAACGCTCATTTTCGGCCAGGCCTATCAGGGAGGGTCCCCGCTGGACCCTATGGCGGCCGTTGCAGCCTTGCCGGATGATGCAGAAATCTGCGGCTGCAACGGCGTGTGCAAGGGCAAGATCGTGGCGACGATCCAGGGCAAGGGACTGACGTCGCTCGACGATGTCAGGGCGCATACGAAGGCGTCCGCTTCCTGCGGTTCGTGCACCGGGCTCGTTGAGCAGGTGATGTCGCTGACGCTTGGCGAAACCTACAATCCCGCCGCCGTCCAGCCGATGTGCACCTGCACCGAGCTTGGCCACGACGATGTCCGCCGCCTGATCAAGGCCAAGGGCCTGAAGACCATTCCCGCCGTGATGCAGGAACTGGAGTGGAAGACATCCTGCGGCTGCGCCAAATGCCGCCCGGCGCTCAACTACTACCTCGTCTGCGACTGGCCGGACGAATATGCCGACGACTACCAGTCGCGCTTCATCAACGAGCGTGTGCACGCCAATATCCAGAAGGACGGCACCTACTCCGTCGTTCCGCGCATGTGGGGCGGCGTCACAAACTCTGGGGAATTGCGCGCGATTGCCGACGTCGTCGACAAGTTCGAGATCCCGATGGTCAAGGTCACCGGCGGTCAGCGTATCGACCTGCTCGGCATCGAGAAGGAAGACCTGCCGGCCGTCTGGGCCGATCTCGGCAAAGCCGGCTTCGTGTCGGGCCAGGCTTATGCCAAGGGCCTGCGCACGGTGAAGACCTGCGTTGGTTCCGACTGGTGCCGCTTCGGCACCCAGGATTCCACCGGCCTCGGCATCCGCATCGAGAAATTCATGTGGGGGTCCTGGACGCCGGCCAAGCTGAAATTGGCCGTCTCCGGCTGTCCGAGAAACTGCGCAGAAGCCACCTGCAAGGATATCGGTGTCATCTGCGTCGACAGCGGCTTCGAGATCCACTTCGCCGGTGCAGCCGGGCTCGACATCAAGGGCACCGAGGTTCTTGGTCTGGTGAGGACCGCGGACGACGCCCTCGAACATATCGTGGCGCTGACGCAGATGTATCGCGAGCAGGCCCGTTATCTCGAGCGCATCTACAAGTGGGCCAAGCGCATCGGTCTTGAAGAAATCCGCCGGCAGATCATGGACGATGCCGAACGGCGCAAGGCGCTCTTCGACCGCTTCGTCTTCAGCCAGAAATTCGCCCAGGTCGACCCATGGTCGGAGCGTGTCTCCGGCAAGGACAAGCACGAGTTCCGGCCGATGGCGACGGTCGGATTTTCAGAAGCAGCGGAGTGAGGGGATGGACATGAACTGGATCTCAATCGGTGACATCTCCGACATCCCGCTTCGCGGCGCACGCTGCGTGCGCACGCCCGAGGGCAAGATCGCCGTCTTCCGCACCGCCGAAAACGAGGTCTTTGCGATCGAAGACCATTGCCCGCACAAGGGCGGGCCGCTGTCGCAGGGCATCGTCCACGGGACGGCCGTCACTTGCCCGCTGCACAACTGGGTGATCTCGCTCGAAACCGGCAAGGCGCTGGGTGCAGACGAGGGGGGCGTGCGCACCATCCCAGTGCGCAACGATGGCGGTGCGCTTTTTATCGCACTCGAAAGCCTGATGATCGCGGCGGAGTAGTCATGGCAACCGAAGTCAAAACCACGTGTCCCTATTGCGGTGTCGGCTGCGGCGTGGTCGCGACGGTTGGCGATGACGGCGGCATCGGTGTGAAAGGCGACCCGGATCATCCGGCCAACTTCGGCCGGCTTTGCTCCAAGGGGGCAGCGCTTGGCGAGACGCTCGATCTCGACGGGCGGCTGCTCTATCCCGAGATCGGTGGACAGGCCGCGGAGTGGGATGAGGCGCTCGACCTCGTCGCCGATCGCTTTTCGCAGGCGATTGCCGAGCACGGGCCAGATTCTGTCGCCTTCTATGTCTCCGGTCAGTTGCTGACCGAGGACTACTATGTCGCCAACAAACTGATGAAGGGGTTCATCGGTTCGGGGAATATCGACACCAACTCGCGCCTTTGCATGTCTTCATCGGTGGCGGGTCATCGCCGCGCCTTCGGATCGGACACCGTTCCAGGTTGCTACGAGGATCTGGAGCTTGCCGATCTCGTGGTGCTGACGGGCTCCAACCTCGCCTGGTGCCATCCGGTACTCTACCAGCGCCTCGTTGCTGCCAAGGCTGCACGGCCGCAAATGCAGGTCGTCGTCATCGACCCGCGCCGCACCATGACGGCCGATATCGCCGACATGCATCTGGCGATCCGGCCGGATGGCGACGTCGCGCTCTTCAATGGTCTATTTGCGCACCTGGCCTCCAGCCCGGCTTTTGATCAGGGCTACATTTCGCCGCACACCAGCGGATTCGCCGAGGCCTTCGCCGCAGCAAGCGCCTTCGATCAAGCCACACTGGCGCGACTAACTGGGCTCGCCGAACAGGAACTAGCCGCCTTCTTCCAACTTTTCGAGAGCAGCGAAAAGGTTGTCACCTGCTACAGCCAGGGGGTCAACCAATCGGTCTCCGGCACCGACAAGGTCAATGCCATCATCAACTGTCACCTGGCGACCGGCCGCATCGGCCGACCCGGCATGGGACCGTTCTCCCTGACGGGCCAACCCAACGCCATGGGCGGCCGCGAGGTCGGCGGTCTTGCCAATATGCTGGCCGCCCATATGGACATCGAGAAGGCGGGAGACCGCGATCAGGTCAGACGTTTCTGGGGCGCGCCGGCCATCGCCGCAAGACCGGGCCTCAAGGCCGTCGACATGTTTCGCGCTGTCGCCGACGGGCGCATCAAGGCGATCTGGATCATGGCGACCAATCCGGTCGTGTCGATGCCGGATGCCGATGCGATCGAGGCGGCGCTCAGGGCCTGTCCCTTCGTCGTGGTCTCCGATGTCATCAGGCAAACAGATACGACCCGTCATGCGCATGTGCTGTTACCTTCGCTTGGTTGGGGCGAGAAGGATGGCACCGTTACGAACTCCGAGCGCCGCATCTCCCGCCAGCGCAGTTTCCTGACGGCTCCTGGTGAAGCCCGGGCGGACTGGTGGCAACTTGCCGAAGTCGGCAGCCTCATGGGTTTTGCCGGCGCCTTTGCCTACGCATCGGCATCCGAAATCTTTGCCGAACATGCCGGTCTTTCCGGTTTCGAGAACGATGGCCGGCGCGATTTCGATGTCGGCGCTTATGCCGAAATCGATGGTGCCGGCTATGATGCACTCATGCCGTTCCAATGGCCGCAGCCGCGCGGTAAGGCAAGTACTGTGACGCGCTTCTTCGCCGATGGCGGATTCTACCATCCGGATGGTCGCGCGCGCTTCATCGCGACCACAAGCCAGATTGCCAAGCGCGTGAGCGATGCCTTCCCCTTCACCCTCAATACCGGCCGCGTTCGCGACCACTGGCACACGATGACCCGGACGGGAAAGAGCGCGCGGCTCTCCGCTCATATCGGCGAACCCTTCGTCGAGATCCACCCCCGCGATGCGATGGAGCTTGATCTTTCGCCGGCTGATCTCGTGGTGCTGGAAAGCCCCTTTGGTGCGGCGGTCGTCCGAGCACTGATCACCGACCGCCAGGCGCGCGGCAATCTCTTCGTGCCCATGCATTGGAACGACCAGTTCGCGGCTAAGGCGCGCATCGATGCCTTGGTGCCGCCGATCACCGATCCTGTTTCGGGCCAGCCCGCCTCCAAGAACGTTGCCGTTTCCGCCCGCCGTTTCGCAGCCTCCACCTATGGATTTGCAGTCAGTGCCGCAAGGCCGGAAGGGCTTGATTGCGCCTATTGGGCGCTGGCCAAGGCAAGGGCCGGGTGGCGGCTCGAACTGGCATCGCAGACCGAGCCTGATGATTGGGTCGCGTGGTGCCGACGCATCTTCGATATCCCGGTGGATATCGAGCCGATCGGCTATGCCGACGGGCCGTCCGGCCATCGCCGGCTCGCCTTCTTCGATGGCGCCAAGCTGTTGCTGGCGCTTTATCTCGCGCCAGAACCCGTCGCCGTTGCCCGCAGTTGGGTGGTCGAGCAGCTCGGCGCCTCGCATGCCGATCTGCGACTTCGCTTTGCGCTCGTGGCCGGCCGACCGGGTGCGGATAAGCCCGATCCGGGAGCAACCGTCTGCTCCTGTTTCAATGTCGGGATCAACCAGATCGTTGCTGCCGTCCGTGGCGGCTGCCGCTCGGTCGAAGCTATCGGCCAGACGCTGAATGCCGGAACCAATTGCGGCTCGTGCCGCGCCGAGATCAGGGGGATCGTCGATGGATGCCTTGCTGCTGCCGCGGAATGAAAGGCGCCTGCGCGTGGACCCGCCGCGCATGATGCCTTTAGCGAAGCTGCCCGTGTTCTTTGCGCTCGAAGGCCGCCGTGTCGTTGTGGCCGGCGGCTCCGACGCCTGCGCCTGGAAGGCGGAACTGTTGGCGGCCTGCGGTGCCGAGGTGCATGTCTATGCACCGCCTGAGGAAATCGGAGAGGCCTGCGCCCGCCTTTTCGAGGCCGGTTCCTCTCACCCAGGCGGCAGGTTCACCCATCACCGCGAGGCCTGGACAAAGGAAGCGTTCGCTGGTGCGGCGCTTGCGATTGCCGACTGCGAGGGCGATGAGGACGCGCGGTCCTTCTTCGAGGCGGCCAATGCGGCTGGCGTGCCGGTCAACATTATCGACAAACCGGTCTATTGCCAGTTTCAGTTCGGCTCCATCGTCAATCGCTCGCCGGTCATTGTCGCCATATCGACTGACGGCGCCGCGCCCATTCTTGCCCAAGCGATCCGCCGGCGCATCGAGACCTTGCTGCCGCCGGTCCTGAAGGATTGGGCGTCGCTGGCACAGGCGATCCGCGACAAGGTCAATGCGCGCCTCAAGCCCGGCGCGGCACGCCGCGCCTTTTGGGAGCGTTTTGTCGATCGTGCCTTTCAGGAGACACCGGAGGAGGGTGTCGAGATGCGGCTGGTGGCGGAGATGGATCGCCTCGCGGCGAACCGGACCGACACCGGCCGCGTCACGCTCGTCGGCGCCGGGCCGGGCGACGCGGAGCACCTGACGCTGAAGGCGGTGCGTGCCCTGCAAGCGGCCGATGTCATCCTTTTCGACGGTCTCGTTTCCGATGAGGTGCTGGAGCTTGCCCGTCGCGAAGCCAAGCGTCTGCTGGTGGGCAAACGTGGTGGGCGCGCGAACTGCAGCCACGAAGACCTCAACGACATGATGGTATCCTGGGCACGCGCCGGCAAACGGGTTGTCCGGCTGCAATCCGGTGACCCGGCGATTGTCGGCCGTAGCCGCGAGGAGATCGCCCGGTTGGAAGAAAGGGGCATTGCGGTCGATGTCGTCCCGGGCATCGCGGCGGCGAGCGCCATGGCGGCACGCGTGTGCGTCCCGGTTGGAGACCGGGATCATAGCGATCCCATCTCCCGTTGGGCGTGACGACGCGGACCGCCTTTATTGACAACGATCGCAAGGCGACAGTTGAGGGACGCATCTTAGATGCGCATTTCGCGCTGTGGTTCTATAGGCAGCAAACCGCCAGTAGCGTCGTCACTTCCTCTGGGACCGGCCGCTGCAGCATCTCTGTCATTCGCCCTGGGCGAAGCGCCACCATGAACTCTGATCAAGGCGCCGCTGCGGGATCCGCGACGAAAGCAGGGCCGATCGGCAGCGCACGTTTATGTCCGCTCCCCCGATACGCAGCAAGAATTCGCTCGGCGGCCGACTTGCTTATGGTCTTTCCTTCGAGGAAGTCATCGATCGCGTCATAGCCAATTCCATAGACCTCTTCATCGGGCTTCAGCGGGGCGTCTGTCTCCAGATCGGCTGTGGGGACCTTGGAGACGAGATCGGACGGTGCGCCCATGTAAGTGGCGATGGCGCGTACCCGTCTCTTGTTCAGCCCACTGAGAGGGACGACATCTGCGGCGCCGTCTCCGTGCTTGGTGAAGAAGCCCATCAGGGCCTCGGCGGCATGGTCCGTTCCAATCACCAGCCCGTTTGCGGCACCGGCGATCGCGTACTGGTAGATCATCCGCTGACGCGCCTTCACATTGCCGAGGTGGAAGTCGTCGCGCGCCGTGCCAAAAAGATCGCCAGCGGATTTTCGAACCTCAGTGAACAAAGCGTCGGCAGCCGTTTTGACATTTGCTTCCAGGCCAAGATCGGGGTTGATCACCGCCAGACATTCGCGAGCGGCCGCTTCGTCAGCCTGTGTCCCATAGGGCAGCCGAACGGCGATGAACTGCGCGAGATAGCCGTCCTCGCGCAACGCCCGGACGGCGGCCTGTGCAAGCAAGCCGGCAGTCAGGGAATCGACCCCACCGCTTATACCCAATACATAGGCCCGGGCATTTGCCTGTCGCAAATAGCCGGCCAAAAAAGCAATCCGCTCTCTTGCTTCCCTCTCTGCATCGAACGCACCTGGCACGCCGAGTGCCCGAATGATCTCGAATTGCTCATCCACTGACCAATTTCCGGTCAAATCTGCCTCCCATTCGACGCGTCCGCGTCAAGCGCTGTCATCGCCTGTTCGTCTTGTGTGGCGGTCTTCCCAATGTTGCTCGGCGCCCGGCACTGGGGCAAGCCAGGGCTCACGTCTCTTCACCCACAATTCATAGGTCGGAACCAGTTTGGTCGGTGCATCGTTCAAGGTGCCAAGCTGGACCTCGGCTTCATCTTCGTCATAGGCAAACATGTGGGAGCTGCAGCGTGTGCAGAAACGCTGTCCGTTATGGGCAAGCGTCGTCTCCCCGCTAGCGGCGAAATCGTCTCTGGCCCAAATGGCGTAGAATGTGAATGCCGATCCGCTCTCCCGACGGCAATTGGCGCAGTGACAGATACCAACTCGGATGGGTTCGCCTTTCAACTCGTATTTGACCTGCCCGCAGAGGCAGCTACCTGATCTCTTCGTCATGGTTGTGGCTCCGGTTCCTCCACAGGCGGGGGCTGGTTCGATCATCAATGACTCACCGGGATCCAGATTGCCATTGCTGGGCCTCGAAAATGAAGGGAGCCAAAGCCGGTAGTATTTGCCAAGCCCAATGCATCCAAATGGAGGGTCAAACGTTGACGCCTTGAAATCATCGGAGCGTCTGATGTTACCGAAACGCATCACAACGGATCCTGCGGCGGCAATAGCCGTAGTTGCGGTAGCGATGGTCGCCGTCAGTTTCCTTTTATCCCGGCAGACAGCGATACGCGCGCGAGGAGTATCGATGTCCAATGACCAGCATTCGATTGTGGAGGATGAGCACGGACGCTATGCATCGGTGCCGGAACAATTGCCAGCGCGAGGTTTGCGCGATGTGTTTTGGCGAGTCGTGCATGAGGTTGCTGAAGATCGGGTGGCTTTCGTTGCGGCCGGAGTGACCTTCTACTTGCTGCTCGCCTTGTTTCCAGCGCTTGCTGCTCTCGTATCGCTCTATGGGTTGATGGCAGATCCGGCCGTTATTTCCGACCATCTCCGCGACCTGGCAGGCATGCTTCCACCCGGAACGTTCGAAGTTTTCTCGGAGCAACTCCATGCCCTTGTCGAGCGGCGAGACACCACCCTCGGGATAGCGTTCCTCGTTGGGCTCATGATCGCTGTCTGGAGCACGCACAACGGCACTTTGGCTGTGTTTGACGCAATGAATGTGGCCTATGAGGAAAACGAGAAGCGTCGCTTCGTCAAATTGAACCTGATAGCGCTTGCGTTTACGTTCTGCGCAATACTCGCCGCAGTCTTCCTGATAGGCGTAATGGCGCTACTGCCTGCGATCCTGCAACTTGTCTGGCTCGAGCCATGGAAGGAAACGCTGGCGTTGCTTGTTCGCTGGCCCATCCTCATGCTCGTATCGTTGCTGGCGATGACCGCCGTATACCGCTTCGGGCCCAGCCGGCAGCCCGCCAGGCTTAGGTGGCTGACCTGGGGCGCGCTCTTCTCCACCTTGGCCTGGGTAGTCATGACCCTGTGCTTTTCCTGGTACCTCGACAAGTTCGCCGACTACAATGCAACCTACGGCGCTTTAGGCGGTCTCGTTGGGTTTATGATGTGGATCTGGTTATCGGTATGCATTCTGATCGTCGGGGCCGAACTCAATGCCGAACTCGAGCACCAGACATCTCGAGACACTACGACTGGCGCTCCACTGCCGATGGGAGCGCGTGGAGCGTACATGGCCGACAACATTGGCAGGATCGTCAACTAGTAAGCGCCAGATCAATGCGGCGCGGTGCAATCTGTCGGTTCGCCTACAAGCCGGCGGCGGGCGGTGTCTAAATCGCGCGGATACTTATTGTTGAGGACGAAATACTCGTTGCCACGCTCATTGAAGATACGGTCAGCGATCTTGGCCATCAGATCATTGGGCCGGCGATGCGGTAGAAGTCGCCTTGGCTGCCGCGGACAATGAAGACTTCGATTTCGCCATCCTGGACATCAACCTGGCCGGCAAACAATCATCCCCCGTGGCATACCGCCTGACGGAGCGCGGGATACCCTTCATGTTTGCCAGCGGATACCCGCGTTACCGGCCTGGTCGAGCCTTGCCTCGATGCACCGACGGTTCTGCATTTAGGCGCACGTTCTCGTCTGAAGCATGCATTGTTTGTGGCGAGCAAAACTGGCTGCCGCCTCCTGCACGCCGGTGCTCACAATGCGAAACCCGAAATTTATCCTCGTCAAATCTAAGAGGGCTTGGCGAGCGATCGTGATCGTGTTCAGATTGTTGCGCGTGGGGATCTCCGGGGTGGCGAGCGGATGATTCTGCGCTGTCGTGGCAAGTGATGGTCGTTTTGACCTGGCACATAGCCATAAGAGGGCAAGATAATGGTCCCGTTACCGCATGCCGACCAATCCGCCCATTCATCGGCCGGTACCCTGCGCCCGGACATGATCGCGGGCCTGACGGCGGCTGCCGTGGTGCTGCCGAAGGCCATGGCCTATGCGACCGTTGCCGGCCTTCCTGTCAGCGTCGGGCTCTACACCGCCTTTGTACCGATGATCGTCTATGCCCTGCTCGGCACCTCGCGCGTGCTCAGCGTCAGTTCGACGACCACGCTCGCGATCCTGACCGCGAGCCAGCTTGCGCTCGTCGTACCGGATGGGAACCCTGAACGATTGCTCACAGCGACCGCAACGCTGACGGCGCTCACGGGACTGCTTTTGATCGCGGCTTCGGCGCTTCGTTTGGGTTTCGTGGCAAATTTCATTTCGTCGCCGGTGCTCACGGGTTTCAAGGCCGGGATCGGCCTCGTCATCGTGTTGGACCAGGTGCCAAAACTGTTCGGGCTGCATTTTACCAAGGAGGGGTTCTTCCGGGATATTCTGAGCCTCGTCCACCATTTGCCCGAGACGTCGCTCGTTACATTCGCAGTCGGTGCCACGGCGCTGGTGCTCCTGCTGGTCATGGAAGGCCGTTGGCCGCATTCTCCGGCTCCGCTCGCTATAGTCGCGGCCGGGATAGCGATCTCGTGGTTGGCGGGCCTTGGACCGGCAGGCGTCGCCACAGTCGGGCACATTCCGCAGGCTCTGCCTTCATTGGTACTGCCGAATATCGACCTGGTCCTGCAGCTCATCCCTGGGGCGTGCGGCATCGCATTGATGAGCTTCACCGAGACGATTGCTGCCGGGCGAGCCTTCTCGGTCGCGGGTGAGCCTCCGATCCAGCCAAACCGCGAACTGATGGCGACGGGCGCTGCCAATCTGGCCGGCGGGCTGTTCGGCGCGATGCCGGCAGGCGGCGGCACATCGCAGACGGCGGTGGTGCGCGCCGTCGGTGGGCGCACACAAAAGGCCTCGCTGGTCACGGCAGCGGCGGCAGCGGCGACGATGCTCGTTCTTGCACCGTTGCTCGGCCTCTTGCCGCAGGCCGTGCTCGCGGCCATCGTCATCGTCTACTCCGTCGGTCTCATCAAACCCACCGAGTTCGTCTCGATACGCAAGGTTCGCCGGATGGAGTTTCGCTGGGCACTCGCCGCCTTCCTCGGCGTGCTCTTGTTCGGCACGCTCCAGGGCATTCTGGTCGCTATCACTCTGTCGCTCGTCGGTCTCTCGGGCCAGGCGGCAAACCCGCGCGTCCATGTCGTAGGCCGCAAACGCGGCGCAGACGTCTTGCGGCCGCTTTCGGCCGAGCATCCAGACGACGAAACCTTCGAGGGAATGCTGATCGTGCGCCCGGAGGGGAGGCTCTTCTTCGTGAACGCCCAGCAGGTCGGCGACCGTATTCGTACGCTGGCCAATGAACAAAAGCCGCGCGTTCTGATGCTGGACCTTAGTCGCGTTTTCGACATCGAATACTCGGCACTCCAGATGATCATTGATGGCGAGCGAAGCCTTGCGCGCGGGGGCATCGAACTCTGGCTCGCAGGCCTCAACCCGGATGTGCTCGCCTATATCAGGGCATCGGGGTTTGCCGACCAGCTTGGCCCTGACCGCATGTTCTTCAATACCCGCTCTGGTATCCGCCACCACCAGGACAGCCTCACGGTCGCGCCGTCACAGCCCGGTGCGGCAACGACCTGACGTGTCGGCGCACCGGGATCCGGCTTTCGCGCTTCGCTGTGTTTGTTTTCGGCCGCTCCTCCTGGAGCATAGTTCCAAGGCGTGGATGCGCCTTCCGACCAAACTCGGGAAGTAATGACGCATCAATCAGTTCAAGGGCCAGAAAAGAACCAAAACACTGTGTGTTCCTTGGTTTGGCGCCGTATTTGAAAGTTTCGGATATCATACTATTTTTATTCTGAATAACGCCTTGAAACGAGTGTGTAAGGGTGTATTCTCGCAGAAATAGCGATGAGGATTTAGTCAGATTTGGTTCCCGATTTCCGAGTAACAGGGGAAGCTCTATGATTGACTGGTTTGTAAATACGCTTCGCACTTATCCCGAAATTGCAATATTTCTCTCTTTGGCGCTTGGATACTACTTCGGTTCGTTCACCTACAAGGGCCTGGGCCTTGGTGCAGTGACCGCCACGCTCGTTGCTGCCGTCATCATCGGGCAGATCGGGATCACCATATCGCCACCGCTCAAGGCTACGTTCTTTCTGATGTTCCTGTTCGCGATCGGCTACGGTGTCGGGCCGCAATTCGTGCGCGGCATTGCCAAGGATGGCATCCCGCAGGCATTGTTCGCCGTGGTTGTGTGCGTCTTTTGCCTCGGGGCGCCCTTTATTGCCGCCAAGATAGCCGGTTATGATGTCGGTTCCGCGCTGGGGCTCTATGCCGGTTCGCAGACAATCTCCGCGTCGATGGGTTTGGGAACGGACGCAATCAATCGTCTTGGTCTGGCACCGGAAGAAGCCAAGCGGCTGCTGGACGCGATGCCGGTCGCCTATGCCGTCACCTATATTTTCGGCACGGTGGGGTCGGCTATTGTGCTGGCCCTGATCGGCCCCGCGCTTCTGGGTATCGATCTGGAGGCGGAATGCAAGCGCTACGAGGCGGAACAGGGCGGCAAGAAGGAAGTTGGCGGGGCGGGAACCGCTTGGCATCACTACGAGTTGCGCGCCTATCGCGTTCGGGAGGGAGGGCCGGTCGTCGGCAAGACGGCACGTGAAGCCGAATCCTTGATCCCCGAGCAGCGGGTTTTCATCGAGCGTATCCGCCGAGGATCGAAGATCGAGGATGCAACGGCGGACACGGTCATCCAGGCGGGCGATGTCGTTGCCGTGGCAGGCCGACGCGAAGTGCTGGTGAGCCTGATCGGTCATGCTGCAGAAGAAGTCGACGATCGCGAGTTGCTGGCCGTTCCTGTGGAAGGTGTCGATGTCCTTGTCACGACCAAAGAAGCGAACGGGAAGACGCTGGCCGAATTGGCGCAATGGCCGTCATCGCGTGGCGTGTTCCTGCGCCGGATCGCGCGTGGTGCCACGGCGACGGAAATTCCGATCCTTCCGAACACCCAGATCCATCGCGGGGACATTCTGACGATCGTCGGACGGACGCAAGATACTGCCGCGGCCGCCAAGGCACTCGGGGTGGCCGACCGTCCGAGCGACGTTGCCGACGTCGCGTTCATCGGCGCTGCGATTACAATCGGCGCTTTGATCGGCGCACTCGTCTATAAGGTCGGCGATGTGCCATTTACGCTGTCCACATCAGGGGGGGCGTTGATCTCCGGGCTCTTCTTCGGTTGGCTGCGCTCCGTGCGGCCGAAGTTCGGACGCATACCGACATCGACGGTCTGGTTCATGAATTCAGTCGGCCTCAATGTCTTCATCGCCGTGGTCGGCATATCGTCAGGGCCAGGCTTTGTTGCAGGCCTGCAGCAGCTTGGTTTCAGCCTGTTCCTTTGGGGCATTTTCGCAACGACCGTGCCGTTGGTACTGGCAATGTATGTCGGGAAATATGTGTTCCGGTTCCACCCCGCCATTCTCTTGGGGTGCTGCTCCGGCGCGCGCACGACGACTGCCTCCCTCGGCATGATCAACGATCGCGCCAAGAGCCAGATCCCCGGGCTCGGCTATACCGTTACCTATGCCGTCGGCAACACCCTGCTGACGATCTGGGGCATGGTGCTTGTGATGATGATGACCTAGAGCTTTTCGAGGAACAGTGCGAAGCGGTCTTCTGTCAGGAAATGCGTAAAGACAAAGAGATAGTGCGTTTGCGACTCCGTTTAAATCGGAAACGCTCTAGCGACCTGTTTCGGACCGTAAGGGATCGTCTTTCGAAGTGCATAAGTCTCATTTTGCGACCGGAATTGTAGCTGCCACTGAGTGAGAGCCGCGGACTGGTGACAGTGGACAGCCGATTCAGAACAGAGTTGGGAGCGCGTTATGCCAAGCAAAACCACACATGTAGATCAGTTTCTGCTCATCCATTCGGCACGGGCCGATAATTGGCGCGAGATCACGACATTGGCCGATGCCTGGGCCGCTAACCGGGGTGAGCGGACAGCGCTGGAGGCGGCGATCGCCGAAGTGGCACCGGCCGAGGAGTACCACGCCTATCCGGGTGGGCGATTGCTTTCGGCGCTGGCCGAGCGCATCGCCACCAACGATGCCGGCGGGGCGGCGAAACTCGCGCGGCGCATCTCCAACGGGCTTCTTTCCCATTCCTATCGCGGGCGCCCGAGCGAGTGGGATGTCCATGACGAGATGTCCGTGACAGACGTGCCCGATATCATGCCTCCCGGAACCGGGGAAGCGGGCGGCCGCCGGCCATACTTCGAAGTTCTGTTCGTCAACAGCCAGCCGGCCGTGCGGTGGGAGGCGTTCGCAGCCGAGATCCGCAGGCTACGCCGGCCCGAGGATGGCTTCATCTACGAGCCTGTTCTGGTGGGATCCTTTGAGGATGCGTTCTGTGCGGCCGCATTGAACCCGGCCATCATTGCCGTCGTGCTCGCCGAGGGTTTTCCCTATCGCTCGCGTCACGACGCGCCGGTGCTCCGCTCCGTGCTTGATCCGCTTGGAGAAGCCGAGGGACCGGACATGTCGGCGCTGCGTCTGGCGCGCGGGTTGAAGCGGATCCGGCCGGAGCTCGACGTCTATCTGCTGTCTGACCGTCAGGTGGAAAAGATCGCCGGCGATCCGGCCGCAGATGCGGTTCGGCGTGTGTTCTACGCGGTCGAGGAACCGCTGGAGATGCATCTCGCCATCCTTGAAGGCGTGCAGGCGCGCTACGAAACGCCCTTCTTCGACAATCTGAAGAAATATGCGCGGCGGCCTATCGGCACATTTCATGCCCTGCCCATCGCCCGCGGCAAGTCCGTCTTCAAGTCGGACTGGATCCGCGACATGGGCGAGTTCTATGGGCTCAACCTGTTCCTGGCGGAAAGTAGCGCGACGACAGGCGGCCTTGATAGTCTCCTGGAGCCTACCGGCACGATCAAGCGCTCTCAGGAGTTGGCCGCACGCGCCTTCGGCGCTGACCACGTCTTCTTCGTGACGAATGGCACGTCCACCTCCAACAAGATGGCGGTGCAGGCGCTTCTGGCGCCCGGCGACATCGCGGTTGTCGATCGCAACTGCCACAAGTCGCACCATTACGGCATGGTCCTGACCGGCGCACAGCCCTATTACGTCGAAGCTTTCCCGATGACGGAGTATTCGATGTATGGCGCCGTGCCGCTCGCCACCATCAAGCGCGCGCTGCTGGCCTTGCGGGCGGAAGGGCGCCTCGACCGGCTGAAGCTGCTTGACCTCACCAACTGCACTTTCGACGGACATATGTACAATGTCAGGCGGGTGATGGAGGAATGCCTAGCCATCAAGCCAGACCTTATCTTCCTCTGGGACGAGGCGTGGTCCGGGTTTGCCCGGTTTTCGCCCTTCCTGCGTCCACGCACGGCCATGGGGGCGGCAGCCGATATCGAGGATTGGCTGCGCGATCCGGCCTCGGTCGACGCTTATGAAAAGCAGCGCGCCGACCTCGGCAAGGATCCCTCCGATGAAGCACTGCTCGCCGCTCGCCTGATCCCAGATCCGCGCCTTGTCCGCCTTCGGGTCTACCAGACCAACTCGACGCACAAATCAATGTCGGCGATCCGGCAGGGCTCAATGTTGCTGGTCAAGGATGTCGATTTTCACAACGTCGAGGCCCAGTTCCACGAGGCGGTATTCACCCATGCCTCGACCAGTCCGAACCAGCAGTTGATCGCCAGCCTCGACATTGCACGCAGGCAGATGGAACTCGACGGTTACGGACTGGTGATGAACGCGATCGAGATCGCGCTCAAGATCCGCCGGGCGATCAACGAGCACCCGCTGATTTCGAAATACTTCCGTGTTCTTGGTGCCGATGAGATGATCCCGGCGGAGTACCGGCAATCAGGATTCAAGGACTATCTGGCGCCCGGCTCGACCTGGGCCACAGCGGTCAAGGCGATGAACGAGGACGAGTTCTACCTCGATCCCACGCGCATGACGCTGGTGTGCGGGACGGCTGGTTTTGATGGAACGCAGTTCAAGGGATTGTTGGCGAACGAATATGATATCCAGCTGAACAAGACGTCGCGCAACAGTGTGCTGCTACAGTCCAACATCAACAATACCCGCAGCGATATTGCGCATCTAATCCGTGTTCTGGTCGAGATCTGCCGTGGCATCGAGAAGCGCCTGGCCGACGGCGGGGAGGGCGAGCGTGCGGCTTTCGCGGCACGGGTAAAGTCGCTGATGACCGATGTGCCCGACCTTCCCAATTTCAGCCACTTCCACGAAGTGTATCGCAGCGATGCAGGGCGAACGACGCCGGAGGGCGATATGCGAGCCGCCTTCTTCAACGCCTATGACGCGTCTGTGTGCGAATATGTGCCGCTCATCGGTGCCGAATGCGATCGGCGCCTGAAGGACGGGCCGGAAATGGTCTCCGCCAACTTCGTCATTCCCTATCCGCCCGGATTTCCGATCATGGTGCCGGGTCAGGTACTGACGCAGGAGACGATCGACTTCATGCGCAAACTGGATGTGAAGGAGATCCATGGCTACGAGAAGGCGCGCGGACTGAAGCTGGTCAAGCCAGACGCAGTCGCCACCAAGGCGAAGCGTCAATCAAAAGCACGGTAGCGCCGGGATATATCGGCGCTCAATTGTTTCGATTTGGTCATTCTCGTGGCGATCCAGCGCGCACGGGCGACCGGAGCGGCAGCCAGCTACAGCGGTTGGCTGGGTGATTACGACCCGGTGCGTCGTGGTCGCTTTTTTATGGCTTAACTTTTTGCATGAGCGTTTGGGGTCGGCAGTGAAGGCGTCGTAGCCCCGGATCGGGGCGAGGGGGGAGCTAATCTGGACATGGTTTGGGTCGAGCAATTCCTGATCAAATATCCCGAGCTTGCCGTATTCCTTGCTATCAGCATTGGATATCTGATCGGCGGTCTCAAGTTCGGTGGCTTCAGCCTCGGACCCGTTACCGGCTCGCTGTTTGCGGGCATCCTGATCGGGCAGTTCGCCCATGTGCCGATTGCCGGGATGGCGAAATCGCTGCTCTTTCTCTTGTTCCTCTTCGGCATCGGCTACTCGGTCGGACCGCAGTTCCTGCAAGCCCTGAAGCGGGACGGGATGAAGCCCGTACTCCTTGCGGTCGTCGTCTGTGTGACCGGGCTGCTCATGTCTGTCGTGGTCGCCAAAATCCTTGGTCTCGATCCCGGCTTTGCAGCCGGGCTTCTGTCCGGCTCCCTCACCGAAAGCCCGGCTATGGGCACGGCAACCGAAGCGATCAATGCGTTGCCGCTGCCCGAGGCGGATCGCGCGCGGTTTGTGGCGCATATCGCTGTGGCTGACGCTGTTTGCTACGTCTTCGGCGCGGTTGGCGTCATTCTGTTTTGCAGTGTCGTCGGCCCCAGGCTGCTTGGCATCGACCTCGTTGCCGAGGCGCTGAAACTGGAGAAGGAGTACGGAATTACCCGCAAGGTGGCCGGTGTCTCCTCCGCCTGGCACAGGTTCGAAATTCGCGCTTACCAGATCGTGGACGCCGCGCCAGTCGCTGGCCTGTCAATAGCCGCCGCCGAGGCGACGTATCCAGAGCACAGGCTCTTCATTCAGCGCCTGCGTCGGAGGGGCGCAATCATCGAGGCGGCCCCGGAGGTCGTGATCAACCCCGGTGATATCGTCGCTGTATCCGGGACGAGGGAGGCGCTGGTCAGCGTCCTTGGGCCGCGCGCCGAGGAGATCGAGGACCGTGAACTGCTCGATGTCCCGGTATCGGTTTCCGATGTGCTGCTGACAAGCCCTGATCTCAAGGGGAAAAGCATCGCGGATGTCGCTAAGGAAAGCTGGACACGCAGCCTCTACCTGCGCGCCATTACGCGCGGGGGGCAGGATATTCCTATCGCGCCGGGGATTACGGTGGAGCGTGGTGATATCCTGCGCCTGGTGGGGCCGGAAGCCGTCGTGTCGAGCGCCGCCAAGCGCATTGGCGTTGTGGTCGCGCCGACGACGGCGACAGACTTCCTGGTCCTTGGTTTTGCGATATTCCTTGGTGGGCTTGTCGGCGTTCTCGTCACTTTTCCCATCGGTGACATGCGGATTTCGCTCAGCACCAGTGTGGGCACGCTCCTGGCTGGGTTAACGGTGGGGCATCTGCGCACGCGCTTCCCGCTCTTCGGCCGAATACCGGATGCCGCCGTGTCGCTCATGACCTCGCTTGGTCTTGCCGCCTTTGTCGCGATGACCGGCCTTCATGCCGGACCCGTGTTTGCCTCCGCCATCGCCGAAGCGGGTATCGGTCTTCTGTTCGGCGGTATGATCGTTACCATGATACCGCTGATCGTTGGTCTGTACTTCGGGCGCTACGTGCTTGGCATGAACCCGATATTGCTGCTGGGCGGGCTCGCAGGGGCGCAGACCATGACAGCCGGCATGGCGGCCGTTCAGGACAGGTCGGGAAGCACCGTTGCCGTCCTTGGCTACACGCCGGCGGTCCCCATCGGCCATATCCTGCTCACGACTTGGGGAACGGTCATTGTCGGTATCGTCGCGGGATGAAAATAGGCAGGTTTAATCAATCAGCGGCGACGCTGCTGCATGCTAGAATTCGCAACAGACTTTCACAGTAAAAAGACGAATACTGAATGCGAATCGACGATGCGAATCGCCAATGATCTGAAAGGTGCTTTTGATGCGACAGACACTATACATTGTTCCGCCCGCACTTCTCATCGCTGCACTGGCGGCCGCAGAGCCTGTGTCGGCGCAGGAGGCGGTAAAACCGGCGGTGCAGCCCACGGAGGCCAGCAAGGCTCCGGAACACTGGATTCCCAAGCTGCGGGTCGGCGACGACAATGCCTATTTTGAATTCTACGGCCAGATCAACAAGGGCCTGCTGGTCTACGATGACGGCGGGGCAACGGATAACTACTTTCCGGTCGACAACGGCAACTCGTCCACGCGGGCGGGCTTTCGCGCATACACCCTCATGGAAAAGGGTTGGTCGTTCGGCGCCAATCTCGAATGGGAATGGAACCCTTATTCGACAACCAACGTCAACCAGTTGAACAAGGACCACTATGATTGGGGGACTGACCTGCTGCGCAAGGCGGAAATTTACCTCGACTCGAAGGAATACGGCAAGTTCTGGCTCGGCCAGGGCAGCATGGCGTCGGACTCGACGGCCGAGGTCGATCTGTCCGGCACGGGCGTGGTAGGCTATTCGCTTGTTTCTGATATGGCCGGGGGACCGTTTTTCCGCAACGATGACGGGACGCTTTCGACGGTCAAGGTCAAGGACGCGTTCACCAACTATGATGGTCTCGGTCGCAAGTTCCGCGCCCGATATGACACGCCTTCGTATGGCGGATTCAGCTTTGCGAGTTCGGTCGGCACACAGGTCGTGCCCGAAGAAACCGACGTTACCGTGTGGGACATGGCGGTTCGATACGATGAGACCTATGATGCCTTCAAGGTCGGTGCCGCAGTTGCCTTTTCGAGGCCAGGCGACGGCAACTCGATTTACGACGCGTCCGTTTCCGTCTTGCATATCGATACCGGTCTCAGCCTCACCCTTGCCGCGGCCTATTCCGACAAGGAAACCGTCGATGGACACTATGGCTACGTGAAGGTCGGCTATCAGACTGATATTTTCGACGTCGGCAAAACCGCGTTTTCGGTCGACGCCTATTTCGGCAAGGACATTGCGGGCAAGGGCAGCAACAGCGATTCCTTCGGGGCACAGATTGTCCAGAATCTCGACTATCTGCAGACGGAACTCTATCTTGGAGCCCGGACCTACTCCTTAGATCAAGAGACCGCCGACCTCCAGGATAGCTTCGCTGTTCTGGGCGGCGCCAGAATAAAGTTCTGAAGCAACAGTCGGCAGCGTGCTGCCGGCCGTGCCACACGATCATCGTGCATTCGTTCACTATTGTTTCGACTTGGCCGCTTCGGCGGACCTTGCAGTTCACAGGGAGGAATGACTCATGGCAGACATCGACTATCGCGAATACGAGAAGATGAGCCCGTTCGAAATCAAGGACGGCCTCATGAAGCTTGCCAAGCGCAGCGCACAGAAATCGACGAATGCTCTGCTCAATGCCGGCCGTGGAAATCCAAACTGGATCGCAACGACCCCGCGCGAGGGGTTCTTCCTCTTCGGCCAGTTCGCCCTGACCGAAAGCCGGCGGACCATGGACAACCCGGCGGCGGGCCTCGGTGGCATGCCCCAGATGAAGGGTATCGCGGCGCGCTTCGACGCGTGGCTGGCAAAACATGCCGAGGACCCGGGCGCCGACTTCCTGTCGAGGATGGTCGAGCACGGCGTCAAGATGTTCGGTTTCGATGCCGACGCCTTCGTTTTCGAACTGACGGACTCGATAATCGGCGACAACTATCCCGTCCCGGACCGGATGCTGGTGCATGCCGAGCAAGTCGCGCATCGCTACCTGATGTGGGCAATGGGCGCAAATGCGCCGATCGGCAAGTTCGATCTCTACGCCGTTGAAGGGGGAACGGCGGCGATGTGCTACATCTTCAAGTCGCTGATCGCCAATCGCATCCTCAAGAAGGGCGACACGATCGCGATGGGCACGCCGATTTTTACCCCCTATATCGAGATTGCGGAACTCGAGGACTATGCGTTCAAGGCCGTCCATGTCAGAGCGACGCAGGAGCACCGCTTCCAGTATTCCGACGAGGAGATCCGCAAGCTCGAGGACCCGAAGATCAAGGCATTCTTCGTCGTCAATCCGGGCAATCCGACGTCGATGGCAATCGATCCGCAGACGATGAAAAAGCTGGTCGATCTGGTCAATACCAAGCGGCCGGACCTCATCCTTCTGACCGATGACGTCTACGGGACGTTCGTGCCGAACTTCCGCTCGCTGATGTGCGAGCTGCCCTACAACACCATCTGCGTCTATTCCTATTCGAAGTATTTCGGCTGCACGGGATGGCGTCTCGGCGTCATCGGCATCAACGAGAAAAACATTCTCGACGATCTCTTGACCAAGCTCCCGGCCAAGGAACTGGAGGCGCTGGACAATCGATACCGCTCGATCACGCTCGAACCGCGCAAGCTCAAGATGATCGATCGCATCGTTGCCGATAGCCGCGACGTCGCGCTCAATCACACCGCGGGGCTCTCGTTACCGCAACAGGTGATGATGACCATGTTCTCGATCAGCGAACTGATGGACACGGACAAGGTTTACCAGAAGGCCTGCATGGCGATCTGCACCGACCGGGTGAACATGCTGCTCGAGGGACTGCCGCTCGACCTGCAGCCGAATGCAAACTTTGCCGGCTACTATGGAACGATCGATTTCGAGTTCTGGCTGCGCAAATATGTCGGCGAGGAGATGGTGGCCTGGCTGAAAGCGAATGTGCATCCGCTCGATCTGGTCTACCGGCTGGCGGAGGATCATTCGATCGTGCTGCTCAATGGCGGCGGCTTCGATGCGCCGAACTGGAGCGTCCGAGTCTCCTTCGCCAATCTTCCAGACGATGTCTACGACGACATCGGCCGCGGGGTCCGTGCAGTCGGGCGCGGTTATGTGGATACGTTCAACGCGCTGAAAGGGAAGTAACACTCCCCTTCCGGCATGCCGGCAGATTTTCCAACAGCGGTTCGCAAATTACTGCGAACCGCTCTCGCTGCGCGAGTCACGGCCTCGGCTCGCTGCGGCGCAAGACGTCCGACGAGGTATCTACCGTCAGAGGTAGATGTTGTTCGTACCAGCAAGCAGTGCGCGATAGTCAAATTCACACGTCAGTGAGAAGGAGTCATTCGATGCTAAGCACATCCACAACGATGCTCGACTACAAGGAACACAAAGGTATCGGACAGAGAGCCGGCGGGATCACATCGCGGCATCGCGGGTTGATCAGACGACTGCTCGTGACGGTCGCCCTTTTGGCGGCCGCCCCCACCTTGGCCCAGAACATGCAGGAGCCTTCCAAGCAATACAGCAAGGAAGAGATGCAACAGGCACTAGAGACCAGGGAACAGTACGACGTTCACGGTCTGCGCTTCGCAATGTCGGAAGCGACATTGCGACCTGGAGCGGAAGGACTTCTTGACGACATCGCTGCGGCGCTCAAGAACTTCCCTGAATGGGGCCTGAGAATTGTCGGCCATACCGATACCAGCGGTAATGAGGAGACCAACCTGCGCCTTTCCGCCGAGCGTGCAGAGGTCATCAAGGCGGCTCTCGTCGAACGCGGAATCGATGCCGCCAGGCTGACGACGGGAGGCGTCGGACAGGCCCAGCCGATTGCCAGCAACGATACGGCCGATGGCCGGGCTCTCAACCGCCGCGTCGAGCTCGTCCGGGTCACCGACTCGGCCGAAGCCAAGAAACTGCTCAAGGCCATGACCGACTACCTGGCGGCTCAGAATGCCCTGTCGTTCGGCTATGATTCCACCTTCCAGGTCGTCACCAACAGTGATCAGAAACTCGGACTGGCAAGCTCGGGGACAGTGACCCTCAGTCGGCCCGACAAGGTACACACGACCCGTTCGGGCGGCTTTGTCGACAGCGAGGCGCTGTTCGATGGAAAGACGCTGACACTCCTGGGCAAGAACCTCAACAAATACACGCAGGTCGAAATACCCGGGACAGTCGATCATCTGATCGACGAGCTGAAGGACAAGTACAACTTGCCTTTGCCGGCCGCCGACCTGTTGATGACCGGTGCATATGACGAATTGATGCAAGGGGTGTATGATTCTAAGGATCTGGGAAGCGGCGTCGTCAATGGCGTGGAGTGCGATTCTCTCGCCTTCCGCAAAGACGATGTCGATTTCCAGATCTGGATCGCGCACGGGGCAGAGCCCTATCCCTGCCGCCTGGTCATAACCTCCGGGCAGGTGAAGGGTGGGCCGGAATACAGCATCCAGATCAGGGATTGGAAATCCGGGGCGGCCGTTGCGCCGGGTGATTTCGACTTCAAGAATGCGTCGAATGCCGAAAAGATCGATGTGAACGACCTCCAGCACAACCTGGGTGAATTGCCAGAGAACTTCAAGGTAGGAGATAAAAAATGACCTTCCGTAAGCGCGCAGCAATGATCTGCCTTGTTTGGGCAGTTCTGTTTGGCATCGGCGAGCTGGCGAAGGATGTGCCAGTTCTCGCGATCCCCACCTTTACCTCTGACGCCGTTGCCGTGGTCGGCCGGCCGTTGACGCCGGTCAGTGTGGCCGGTGCCGCGCGGCGCACGACCCGGCGCTGTGCCGCAGGCGTTTATAACTGCTAGAAGAGCGCGTGGCCGTTCGGCAGGCATGGCCGATTTCGGATAGGAATTCGGACGGTTGATGCTGTTCGGCCCGCACTATCTCGGCTCCAGCACATTCCGACACTTTTGCCGTCAAGGCTGGAGCGGGTCTTCTGCATGCCTCCAATTGCGTGGTGAACCGCTGCGAAGGCGTTGCTCCTAAAACTGCGGTCTATCGCCGGTCAGGCGCGAGTTGCTGCGCCCGACGGCTTGGCATCGCCTGCCGTGACGTCTTCTGCACTTTGTGTAAGTTTGCGCGCTATTTCATAGAATGCATGGACAAGTTTCCCGTTGCTGCGTTCGCGCAGGCAGATGAGCGCTTCGTCCATCAGCATTTCCGGGGCATCGATCTTGATCGGCACGAGACGCGTGTCCTGGCCGAACTCGGCGGATGAGACGAAACCGACGCCGCCGCCGGCAGCGACGATCTCGCGAACCGCCTCGCGGCCCTCGGCCTCGATCAGCGGCGTCAGCGTGACGCCGCATTGTGCGGCCATGGCCTCGAGCTTCTGGCGGGTCTTGGAACCTCGCTCGCGCATGACGAGCGGATGTTTTGCAAGCTCTGCGAAGGTGGCGCTCTGACATGTCGCCAAAGGATAATCGCGGCTTGCGAAGGCGACGATCGGCGTCGAATTGAGCTTCAGAACGTCGAAGTCGCCGGCCTGCGGGACTTCGCCGAGAACGCCGATATCCGCTTCATAGGCGTGCAGGCTGGTGATGACGGTTTCCGTGTTGCCCGCATCGATCGAAACCTGCACGGTCGGGTAGGCCCGCCGGAAGGCGGCCAGGATGTGCAGCAGATGGTGTGCGGCATCCGCGACGATCCGCAGCTTTCCAGCCCTTAATGCGCGCGACTCCGAGAGAAGATCGAGTGCCTGTTGCTCGACGTCGAACATGCGCCGGGTGACTTCGAGAAGCTGCTGGCCCGCCTGGGTCAGCGTCACCTGCTTCTTGTTTCGATTGAAGAGCAGGACGTCATACTCCTCCTCCAACTTGCGAACCTGATCGGAGACGGCGGGCTGCGTCAGGAAGAGCGCCTCGGCTGCCCGCGAGAAGCCGCCGTGGATGGCCACATTGTGAAAGGCACGGAGCTGGACATAGCGCACGGTAACATCCCCACAGATAAATTCTATCTATGGAACCATCAGAACGAACGATTTGATTTATGTAAAGGGGCAAAAGATAATTTCCGGAGTTAACCCTTTCCGGAGCGCGCCTATGAATCTTTCGGCTGTCGCCCTTGAACTTACCGCCGCAACAGTCCTGCTGCTTTATGCCGTCAGCCTCGTCAAGAAGGGCGTCGAAGCTGCCTGCGGCGACGTGGTCACCCGTGCCGTTGGAGGGGCTGGCGGCAGGCCCCGCGCGGCAGCCTACGGCTGTTTGATTGCAATTGCCCTGCAGAGTTCGACGGCGGTTGCGATGCTCGCCGCCAGCTTTGCCGTGAGCGGAGCTCTGAGCCTCGAAGTCGGGCTGGCGGTCCTTCTCGGCGCGGACCTGGGCTCTGCCCTTGTCGTCAAGATCTTGAGTTTTGATTTGCACTGGCTGGCGCCATTGCTGATTGCCGCCGGCGGCCTCCTGCATCTCAAGGCGTGCGCTCGCAAGCCGGTCGAGGCCGGGCGTGCGGTTCTCGGGATCGGCCTGTTGCTCCTGTCGCTGCAGATGATCGGCCATGCGACCCTTCCGCTTGGTCAAAGCCCATTGCTGCCGGCAGCGATCGACATGCTGAGCAAAGACCCTCTCACGGTCATGATCGTGGCTGCGGTCTTCACCTGGGGCCTGCATTCCAGCGTCGCGGCCATCCTTTTGATCCTGACCTTTGCCGCAAAGGGCCTGCTGCCGCTCGATGTCGGCATTCCCCTGATCCTTGGCGTCAACCTTGGTGGTGGGCTGATCGCCCTGTGGCTGACCCGAGGCCTGCCGGTGGAAGGCAGGCGGCTGCCGCTTGGCAATCTCGTCTTTCGCGCGCTGTTCAGTGCCGCAGTCTTTGCGCTGTTTTCCGCGCAGCTCTCTTTTGCGTGGCTGCCTGGCACGACGGTCGCTGCCGAGCTCGTCAATCTGCACGTGCTGTTCAATGCTGCACTGGTGCTCCTGGGTCTCATATCGTGTGGTCTGATGGCGCGCATCGTTCGCGTTCTCACGCCTGACAACGCTGGGGGAAAAGATGCCGGTCTTGCAGCGCATGTCAGTGCGCTCGACCGGTCTCTGATCGAAAAGCCGGCGCAGGCTTTGGCGGCGGCCGCTCGCGAAGTGCTCCATATGGGCAACCTGATCACGCGTTTACTCGAACCGGTCATGGGGGTAATCGCGTCGCCAACGCCCGAGACGGTCGATGCGCTGCGCCGCATCGACGGCGACATCCATCGCGCACATAGCGAGATCAAGCTCTTTATCGCCGCAGTTAATAGAGGTGTGCTGACGGAGGAGCAGTCCCGGCGCGGCATCGAACTCACCGAGGCGGCCATTCATCTGGAATATGCCGGCGACGTGGTGTCGAAGAGCCTGTTGCGCATGGCGGAGGAGCGGCTGGAAGGGGCGGGCGCCTTTTCGCAAGCCGGCTGGCACGAACTGACGGCGCTGCATGACGCAGTGTTTTCGAACGTGAAACTTGCCGCCAATCTGCTGGTCTCGCCCGAACCGGTGATTGCCCGCGAGATGGTGCGCCAGAAGGAACACGTGCGCCGGCTGGTGCAGGAAAGCAGTCAAAGCCACCTTGAGCGGCTGAGGCAGGGAATTGCTGCCAGCATCCAATCCAGCGACATGCATCTGGAGATCGTGCGTGCGCTGAAAGAGCTCAATTCACTGGTCACGACGATGGCCTATCCCCGTCTTCGCGAGACCGGGGATCTGCTCGAAAGCCGCCTCGTTCCGGCGGCATAGATGTATAAGTGAGGCTTATAGATTCATACAAAAGAACGATTTTACATATATATCCGTCCACCGCATTGTCGGTTCCGGAGACGCCAACGTGAGGACGGACAATGCCAAACACCGCTTCTGACAGAACCATCGCACCGCTGGAAACGCCGAGACTGGGCGAGCCCTATCTGCTGACGCCCGGTCCGCTGACGACGGCCTATGAAGTCAAGGAGGCTATGCTTAGGGACTGGGGATCATGGGACGGTGATTTCCGTGCGATGACTGCCGACCTGCGTCGCCAGCTTCTCGATATTGCCGGCGATGCCAAGGGCGAGTTCGATTGCGTTCCGATGCAGGGCAGCGGTTCGTTCTCGGTCGAGGCGATGCTGGGCAGCTTCGTTCCCCGCGACGGCAAGGTGCTGGTGCTGATGAACGGCGCCTATGGCAAGCGCATCGCCCAGACGCTCGCCTATCTCGGCCGCGACCACGTGACGATCGACAAGGGCGATTACATGCCGCCACGCGGACCCGAGGTTGCCGCTGCGCTCGACGCGGATCCGGCCATTACCCACGTGGTCGTCGTCCACTGCGAAACCAGCTCCGGCATCCTCAATCCGCTGAAGGAAATCTCCGAGGTCGTCTATGCCAGAGGCCGCAAGCTGCTGGTCGACTCGATGAGCGCCTTCGGTGCCGTACCGGCCGGCGTTGCCGACTTCCGCTACGAGGCGATCGTTTCCTCAGCCAACAAATGCATCGAAGGCGTGCCTGGCTTCGGCTTCGTCATCGCCCGCAAAAGCGAACTGGAGGCCGCCAAGGGCCGCAGCCACTCGCTCAGCCTCGACGTGCACGCGCAATGGGACTACATGAACAAGACCGGTCAGTGGCGCTACACGCCGCCGACGCATGTCGTCGCTGCATTCCTGGAGGCCCTTCGGCTGCATCGCGAGGAAGGCGGAGTCTCCGCCCGCGGCGCGCGTTATGCCCGCAACCGCGACGTCATGGTCGCCGGCATGCGCGAGGCAGGCTTCGAGACCCTGCTTGCCGACCGGTGGCTGTCGCCGATCATCGTTACCTTCTTCAGCCCTGCCGATCCGGCTTTCGCCTTTGATCGCTTCTACGACCTGATGAAGGAGAAGGGGTTCATCATCTATCCCGGCAAGCTGACGGTCGTCGACAGCTTCCGCGTCGGCTGCATCGGCCGCATGGATGAACATGTGATGCGCCGCGTGGTCGAGGCCGCGCGCGCATCCCTCACCGAAATGGGGGTCGCCAATGCTGCGCCTCCGGCGATCGCCCTTGCCGAACGCAGCCGTCTCGCCGCCTGAATGAACGATAGGATTTTCCCGATGAACCAGATGTCCAAGATCAACGTCGCCGTCACCGCGAACCGGCGCAGCTATCCCTGGCCAAACGTCCCAGCCATCGCCATCTGCCTCGATGGCTGCGAGCCGGCCTATCTCGACGAGGCCATCAACGCCGGGTTGATGCCGACACTTGCCCGCATGCGCCAGACGGGCACGGAGCGCACCGCGCTCAGCGTCATCCCGAGCTTCACCAACCCCAACAACCTCTCCATTGCGACCGGCCGTCCGCCGGCCATTCACGGCATCTGCGGCAACTACCTCTACGAACCGCAGACCGGCAACGAAGTGATGATGAACGATCCCCGCTTCCTGCGCGCGCCGACCATCTTCAAGGCCTTCTACGATGCCGGCGCGAAGGTCGCGGTCGTCACCGCCAAGGACAAGCTCCGTGCGCTTCTCGGTCACGGCCTCAAGTTCGACGAGGGCAGGGCGGTCTGCTTCTCGTCCGAAAAGTCCGACACGTCGACCAAGGCGGAACACGGCATCGATAATGCCTCGGCCTGGCTTGGGCGCCCGGTGCCGGAGGTCTATTCGGCGGAACTTTCGGAATTCGTCTTTGCAGCCGGTGTGAAACTGCTGAAGGAATTCGCTCCTGACGTCATGTACCTGACGACCACGGACTACGTGCAGCACAAATATGCGCCGGGCGTCCCGGCGGCGAACGCCTTCTACGAGATGTTCGACAAGTACCTGACCCAACTCGACGCGCTTGGTGCGGCGATCATCGTGACGGCCGATCACGGCATGAAGCCGAAGCACAAGGCCGATGGTTCTCCCGATGTCATCTACGTGCAGGACGTACTCGACGAGTGGCTCGGAAAGGACGCTGCCCGCGTCATCCTGCCGATCACGGATCCCTACGTCGTGCACCATGGTGCGCTTGGTTCGTTTGCGACCGCCTACCTGCCGGAACGCGCCGACAAGGAAGAGATCATCGAGCGGCTGGCAGCGATCGACGGCATCGACCTCGTGCTTTCGCGGCCCGAAGCCTGCATTCGTTTCGAACTGCCGGATGACCGCATCGGCGATATCGTCATCATCTCGTCGGAGAACAAGACGCTTGGCACCAGCGAGCATCGCCACGATCTTGCTGCGCTGAACGAACCGCTACGCTCGCATGGCGGCCTCACCGAGCAGGAGGTGCCCTTCATCTCGAACCGCAAGTTGCCCGAACTTGTTTCCGCGGCCACGCTGCGCAACTTCGACGCCTTCTACTATGCGCTCGTCGCGGCGGCGCAGCCGGCAAACTAGGGAGCGGACGATGACCAAGGTGGAAACGACATTCGCCATTCGCCATGAGCCGATGCGTATCGCCGGCAGACACGTCGATGCCGAAGGGCTGATCGAGGTGCATTATCCCTGGAACGATGCCGTCATCGGCACCGTTCCAGCCGGCAACGCCGAACATGCTCGCAGGGCCTTCGAGATCGCGGCGGCCTACCAGCCGAAGCTGACACGCTACGAGCGCCAGCGCATCTTGCTAAAGGCGGCCGAAATGCTGGTCGCCCGCAAGGAGGAGATCTCCGATGTCATCACGCTGGAGCTCGGCATATCGAAGCAGGACTCGCTCTACGAGGTCGGCCGCGCCTTCGACGTTTTGACGCTGTCGGGTCAGATGTGCATTCGCGATGACGGTGAGATCTTCTCCTGCGATCTCACCCCGCACGGCAAGGCGCGCAAGATCTTCACGATGCGCGAGCCGCTGACCGCCATCTCGGCGATCACCCCCTTCAACCACCCGCTCAACATGGTGGCGCACAAGGTTGCGCCGGCCATTGCCACCAACAACTGCGTGGTGCTGAAGCCGACGGAGCTGACGCCGATGACGGCGCTCATTTTCGCCGACATTCTCTATGAGGCCGGATTGCCGCCGGAAATGCTGTCGGTGGTGACCGGCTGGCCGGCGGATATCGGGATGGAAATGATGACCAACCCAAACTTCGACCTCATCACCTTTACCGGCAGCGTGCCAGTCGGAAAGCTGATCGCGGCGAACGCCCACTACAAGCGCCAGATCCTCGAACTCGGCGGCAACGACCCGCTGATCATCCTCAATGATCTGTCGGATGACGACCTGGCAAAGGCGGCGGACCTGGCGGTCGCCGGCGCGACGAAGAACTCGGGCCAGCGCTGCACGGCCGTCAAACGTATTCTGTGCCAGGAAAGCGTGGCCGACCGCTTCGTGCCGCTCGTTCTGGAACGGGCCAAGAAGCTGCGCTTCGGTGACCCGATGGATCGGGCAACGGAACTGGGCACGGTCGTCCATGCCCGAGCCGCCGAAACCTTCGAGCGTCGCGTGCACAAGGCTGCCGAAGAGGGAGCGGAGATCCTCTACGATCCCGGCCGCCGCGGCGCCCTGCTGCCGCCGATCGTGGTCGATCGCGTGCCGCATTCGAGCGAACTCGTGATGGAGGAAACCTTCGCGCCGATCATCCCGATCGTGCGGGCACCCGATGATGACGATGCCCTGATTGCGCTGTCCAACTCGACCGCCTTCGGCCTGTCGTCGGGCGTCTGCACCAACGACTTCCGCCGCATGCAGAAATACATCGCCGGTCTCAGGGTCGGTACGGTGAACATCTGGGAAGTGCCCGGTTATCGCATCGAGATGTCTCCTTTCGGCGGCATCAAGGATTCCGGCAATGGCTACAAAGAAGGTGTGATCGAAGCGATGAAGAGCTTCACCAACGTCAAGACGTTTTCCCTGCCCTGGTGATCAGGGCCCTGGTGATCCGGGTGTCCCCTGCCTGACCACCATTTCTGGGAGTTGTCGACCGACAGCTCCCTTTTTCTTGGGGCCTGTTGCGAGCCGCATTGTCTGCATCTGCCGCTCGCTGATGCAGGCGTTCGCTTCTTCATCAATCGGCAGCAGATGCCAGTGAGACGGCAGAAGACCTATAGATTCTACTTTGCTAATGATAAGAATAATAAATTTTACTAATTGAATGCACCCACGCAGAATGGCTCCTGAAGCGTGCAAGACAAGGGCAGCGACAGATTGCCCGCCATGCTTTCCGGATTTTTCCAGGCCTCCAGAGGAGATTTTCAGCATGAACAGACACGTGTTTTTTATGCTTGCCGGCGCCATGTCCGTGGCTCTTCCCGTCATTGCTTCCGCCCAGACCGAGCTCACCGTTTACACCGCTGTCGAAGCTGTCGACCTTGATCGCTACAAGGCAACCTTCGAGAAGGCGCATCCCGATATCACAATCAACTGGGTCCGGGATTCAACCGGCGTCATGACGGCAAAACTGCTCGCCGAAAAGGACAACCCGCAGGCGGACGTCGTCTGGGGACTTGCTGCCACATCGCTGCTTCTCCTGAAGACTGAGGGCATGCTGGAGGCGTATCAGCCCAAGGGCGTCGAGGCGCTCGACAAGAAGTTCGTCGACGGTGACACACCGCCGAGCTGGGTGGGAATGGACGCCTATGTTGCGGCCCTCTGCTACAACACGGTCGAGGGCGCAAAGCTCGGGCTGAAGGCCCCTGCAAGCTGGGATGACCTGACGAAGCCTGAGTACAAGGGCCACATCGTCATGCCGAACCCGAGCTCGTCGGGCACCGGCTTCCTCGACGTCTCCGGCTGGATGCAGATGTGGGGTGAGGAGAAGGCCTGGTCCTTCATGGACAAGCTTCATGAGAATATCTCGGCCTACACGCATTCCGGCTCGAAGCCCTGCAAGATGGCCGGTGCTGGCGAGGCTGTCATCGGCGTTTCCTTCGAGTTCCCCGGCGCCAAGGCCAAGAGCGCCGGCGCGCCGATCGACATCATCTTCCCGAGCGAGGGCTCGGGCTGGGAAGCCGAGGCGACGGCGATCATTGCCGGCACGGCAAACCTTGAAGCCGCCAAGACCCTCGTCGACTGGTCGGTCACCAAGGAAGCCAACGAAATGTACAATGCCGGCTATGCCGTGGTCGCCTATCCGGGTGTCGCCAAGCCGGTCGAGCATCTGCCCACCGACATCGCTTCAAAGATGATCGACAACGACTTCGAGTGGGCCGCGAACAATCGCGCCTCCATTCTGAAGGAATGGCAGAAGCGCTACGACGCAAAGTCGGAACCGAAGAGCTGATCGGCCCAGGCGGAGCGCATGCGCGCTCCGCCTGTCGCATTCTCTCCTTGGGTCGCATTCGATTTAAGGATGAAAACATGCAGCAATTCAAAGTGCTACAGTGACCTTAGTGCGTCCCTTATGACGCGCGGCGCTGCAGAAATCCCTGACAGCCAGCGGAGCTTGCAGATGAGACATGCCATGTCGATTGAACCGACACCCACGAGCATTCCCCGCGCCTCTGACCAGGAGACCACACCGTCATCCCCCTGTCTCGAAATCCGCGATCTCTGGAAGAGCTATGGCGATTTCACGGCGCTGCGCGACATCTCGCTCGATATCGGCAAGGGTGAATTCGTCTGTTTCCTCGGCCCGTCGGGCTGCGGCAAGACGACCCTTTTGCGGGCGATCGCCGGCCTCGATCTGCAGACACGCGGCGTCATTCGGCAGGATGGCCGCGACATTTCGGTTCTGCCCGCGTCGAAGCGCGACTACGGCATCGTCTTCCAGTCCTATGCGCTCTTTCCCAACCTCACCATCGAGCAGAACATTGCCTTCGGCCTGGAAAACACCGGCCGCTCGAAGGCGGACGTCGCGGCACGTGTTGCCGAACTGCTTGAAACGGTTGGGCTTTCGGCGCAAGCCAAGAAATATCCCGCCCATCTTTCCGGCGGACAGCAGCAGCGCATCGCTCTTGCCCGCGCCATCGCCATATCCCCTGGGCTGCTTCTGCTCGACGAACCGCTGTCTGCCCTCGACGCCAAGGTGCGCGTTCATCTGCGCCATGAGATCAAGTCGCTGCAAAGGAAGCTCGGTGTCACGACCATCATGGTGACGCACGATCAGGAAGAAGCGCTCGCCATGGCCGACCGGATCGTCGTGATGAACCACGGCGTCATCGAACAGGTCGGATCGCCGACCGAAATCTATCGTCATCCCAAGACCCTGTTCGTTGCCGACTTCATCGGCGAGACCAACCAGTTCCAGGCAAAGGTCCTGCCGGATGGTCAGGTCGAGATCGGGAATTCCGCCTTCTGTTGTCCAACGGATGGCTTTGCCGTCGGGGATCCGACCACGGCGGTGGTCCGCCCTGTCGATATCATCCCGCACGGCGCCGACGCACACGCGGTCCATTCGCTCGATCGGCCGGCGACGCCGCAGAATCTGATCGATGCCGAAGTGCACGAGATGGAGTTCCTCGGCATGTTCTGGCGGACGCGGCTGACCGCGCCGCGGCTCGGAGATCGGCCCCTCGTCGCCGATTTCTCGGTCAATGCGGTGCGCCGGCTGCGGATCGAAACGGGCGGGGTCATCCAGGTCGAGATACCGCGGGAACGCCTATTGCTCTATCCGAGGGGCATCTGACAATGAGCATAACGATCGACTACGCCCCACCGGGCAAAAGACTGCGCCAGCAGGCCTCGCGCGACGACCTCGTCAAACTCGGCTTCATGGCCGTCATCGGGCTCTACCTGATCGTCGCACTGGGCGCGCCGCTTTTCGTCATGCTGTCGAAGTCGATGTCAACCTACCGCTTCGATCTGAGCGCCTTCGAATTTCAGGTGAGCGACGAGACGGGGAAGAATTGGGCGACGGCAGTCACTGCGGATGCGCTCAACCGGGAACTCGGCGTTGCCACCGAGAAGGACCTGGCCACAAATTCGGACGGCCGCCTGGCCGCTACGAAATTCTTCCCGCAGTTCAATTTTCGCAGCCCCGTCCATTACCGCATTCGTGGGATGACGGACGATACGGCGTTTCTCGCCGGCTCCACGCTGGAGAAGGGCACCGAGTGGCGCGAATATGATTCCGCCACCTTCCGCCGGGTTGTGTTGCGCCCGGCCAGCACCATCGGCGTCGAAAACTTCAAGACCTATTTCTCGACGCCGGCGCTCGCCCGTTCGATCTACAACTCGGTTCTGATGGCGTCGATCAGCACGGTGGTGACGGTTTCGATCGCGTTTGCGCTCGCCTATGCGTTGACGCGCAGCTGCATGCCGCTCAAGGGGCTGTTCCGGGGCATCCTCACCATACCGATCCTCGTGCCGTCGCTTTTGCCCGGCATTGCGCTGGTCTATCTCTTCGGCAATCAGGGCGTCTTCAAGGACTGGCTGCTGGGCTATTCCATCTACGGTCCGATCGGCATCGTCATCGGCTCGGTGTTCTTCACGCTGCCGCATGCCTTCCTCATCATTCTGACCGCCTTGTCCGTTGCCGATGCGCGCCACTACGAGGCCGCGGCATCGCTCAGGGCCAGCAAATGGCGTACTTTCACCACCGTGACGGTGCCGGGCGCGCGTTATGGCCTCGTGTCGGCCGCCTTCGTCGTCTTCACTTTGGT
The DNA here is from genome assembly GCF_017488845.2 of Ensifer canadensis. Lineage (NCBI taxonomy): Bacteria > Pseudomonadati > Pseudomonadota > Alphaproteobacteria > Hyphomicrobiales > Rhizobiaceae > Ensifer > Ensifer canadensis. Next base: position 245,609 of record NZ_CP083374.1, on the reverse strand, counting down.
CATCACCGATTTCGGACTGCCCAAGGTGATCGGCGGGCAATACGGCATGCTGGCAGTCGATATCTACAAGCAGGTGATCGGCCAGCAGAATTTCGAGATGGGTGCTGTCGTCTCGGTCATTCTTCTGGTGCCGGCGGTGCTCGCTTTTGCCGTCGACCGCAGGATGCAGAAGCGCCAGGTGGCGCTGCTGTCGGCGCGGGCGGTGCCCTATGCGCCGAAGCGCAATGTCCGCATGGACGGCTTCTGCTTTGCCTTCTCGTGCCTCGTCAGCCTGTACATTCTCGGCATGATCGCCATGTGTCAGATCGCGGCACTGGTGAAGTTCTGGCCCTACGACTTGACGTTGACGACGAAGAATTTCGCCTTCGACCTGATGGATGGCGGCGGTTGGGCGGCCTATGCCAATTCGATCAAGCTCGCCTTGCTGACGGCATTCTTCGGCTCGGTGATCGTCTTTGCCGGCGCCTACATGGTCGAGAAGGCCGACGGGTTCCGCTTCGGTAGGGGCGTCTTTCATTTCCTCGCCATGATGCCGATGGCCGTGCCGGGCATGGTGCTGGGCCTGGCCTATATCTTCTTCTTCAACAACCCGGCCAATCCACTCAGCTCCATTTACGGCACGATGACGATCCTCGTCGTCTGCACGGTGACGCACTTCTACACTGTGGCGCACCTGACGGCGCTGACCGCGCTAAAGCAGATGGATCCGGAATTCGAATCCGTCGGGGCGTCGCTCAAGCAGCCCTTCCACCGGCTGTTCTTCCGGGTCACTTTGCCGGTCTGCCTGCCGGCGATCCTCAACATCGGCATCTATCTCTTCGTCAACGCCATGACGACGGTTTCCGCCGTGGTCTTTCTCTATTCAACCGACACCAAGCTTGCGTCGGTCGCCGTGCTCAACATGGATGATGCCGGCGACATCGCGCCGGCTGCGGCCATGGGCATGATGATCTTCTACACCAATGTCGTCGCCAAGCTCATCCATGCGGGGGTCACACGCGGGCTACTCGCGCGCACGCAGGCGTGGCGGTAGGCCTTACGGTGTCGGGACAGGGTGGCGTTCGGCTGCCGGGCTTCTCCCTTGGCAATGGGCTGAGGCCCCGCCGGTCGCCTAGGCGACCTTCATGTCGGGCAGCACACGACCAGGCTCTCCTGAGGTCGATCGCGAAGGCCGGCGGTGCGCCAGTTCTGCCAGGCGCGTGCGCTGCGGCGTACAGCCGTAGGTCTCCCTGTAGGTCCGGGAGAAATGCGAGGCCGAGGAAAATCCGCATGCCACGGCGATCTCGAAGACGGGAAGCGATGAATTGACGAGAAGCAGGTGCGCGCGCTCCAGCCGCAGCTGGAGATAGTAGCGCTTGGGGGAGCGCCCCATCTCGCGCCGAAACAGGCGTTCTATCTGACGGCGCGACAATCCAGTCGTGGGAGTTATGTGGGCAAGTTTCAATGGATCGGCGAGGTTCGCCTCCATCTGCTCGATGATGTCGATCAGCAGACGGTTATCGATGCCGACGCGGGTCTGAAGCGGCAGCCGCTGGCGCTCTCCGGCGCTGCGGACCCGTTCCGATAGAGCCAGCTCGCAAACGCGATTTGCTACGTCCCGTCCGAGATCATCTTCGACAATGCGCAGGAACATGTCGAACGGGGCATTGCCGCCGGCGCAGGTATAGAGGTCGCTGTCGATCTCGAAGGCCGTCTGGCGGGCTTTCGTCGTGAAGAACCGTTCGGAGAAGTCCGGAAAGTGCTCCCAATGCACGGCGCAGCGACGCCCATCGAGCACGCCGGCCCGTGCCAGGCTGTAGAGGCCGCCTGCGAGTCCAGCGATGGCAATGCTTCCCCGCCGGGACAGCCGCAGCCAGCCTTCGGCCTTTCCGTCGGCAGGGGGAATGGCGCGGCCGCCGCAGACTACGATCATGTGGGGACGCTCAGGTTGTTGCAGCCCGTCCCGCTCAGAGGTGAGCGCTGCGTCGGCCATCAAGCGCATGCCGCAGCTTGACAGCGCAGGCTGGCCGTCGCGTGTCACGGTACGCCAACAATAGTGAGGCCTGCCCAGGACATCATTGGCGAGGCGAAGCGCTTCAAGCGCGGAGGTGAATGCGTGCTGCGTGAAGCCGTCGAGCAGGTAGAAGGTAAATCGACGGCCTTGTGTGCATGCCTGTTGCACTGCCTGCCTCCCTTTGCGTCAATGAGTGCTTGAGATCAAGATGCAAAGAAGAGTCACATTATGCAACATAAATAGACATCTTTCATGCGTGATTATGCGCGGGCCCGTGGTTTGATGCGCTTCAGACCGGGAGAATGAAGGCGAAGTTGGGTTGCGGTGACGCGTTTTGCGACGCGTCTTGTCAAAACACCAAAAATGATCGCAGATATCCGCATGTCAGATACTCAAAGCGCTCGTGCCCTTGCTCCCCGCCGTCATGGCGAAATCCTCCGCCGTCTAGCCGCCGATGGCACGGTCAGCATCACCGAGCTTGCCGATTTTTTCGATGTGTCGCGCCAGACGATCCGTCGTGACTTGAAACACCTGGCGGAGCGAGGCCAACTTGATCTCGTTCACGGCGGCGCGACGCTGTTCGAGCCGACCGAGGCCGCCTTCACGGAGAGGCGTGGTGAGAATGCTGCGGCGAAGGCATCGATTGGCAGGGCTGCAGCGGGTCTCGTGCGCGACGGCATGGTCGTGTTTCTCGATTCCGGCACGACGACGCTTGCGGTGGCCCATGCCCTGTCAGAGCGAAAAAACCTAACGATTTGTACGACTTCCCTTTCGATAGCGCTGCAGATGTGTCGCCAGCCGCTGGTGCGGGTGCATATGCTTGGTGGTGAGATCGATCCGGCAGAGGAGGCGGCTGTCGGCATCGATGCACTTGAGGCGATCAGCCATTTCCGGGTGGATGTGGCTTTCCTCGGCGGCGGCGGATTGTCGCCGGACGGTGAGGTGACTGACTTTACCCGCAATGGTGCCGAGCAGCGCTCGCGCATGATCGCGATGGCAGCGAAGGCCTACTTCATTCTCGATAGCTCGAAGTTCGGCCGGCTGACGCCGCTGCGCATTCCGCGCTTCGAATTGGCAGCCGGGGTAATCGTCGATGCGCGACCGCCGCAGGCGATCTGCGAAGCGCTGGAGCGCCGAGGTCCAGGCCTGATTGTCGCGACGTAATGTAATATTTTGTAACTTATTGTCTTGTTATTTGCTCTTCCGTTGTTATGGTGTGGCCTTCCATGGCTTCGGGAGGCTGTTTCATGGCTCAGAATTTTCCAACGCAGGCACAGGTCGTCATCATCGGCGGCGGCATTATCGGCTGTTCGGTCGCCTATCACCTCACCAAGCTCGGCTGGACGGACGTCGTGCTCTTGGAGCAAGGGCAATTGAGCGGCGGCACCACCTGGCACGCAGCCGGCCTTGTCGGCCAGCTGCGCAGCCATGCGAACATGACCAGCCTGATCAAATATTCGACGCAGCTCTATAGCGAGCTGGAGGCTGAAACCGGGCTCGCCACCGGCTGGAAGAATTGCGGCTCCGTTTCCGTCGCTCGATCGGCCGACCGTATGACGGTGCTGAAGCGCACGGCCGCGTCAGCCCGCGCGCAGGGCGTCGCCATCGAGGTGATTTCGCCGAAAGAGGCCCAGGATCTCTGGCCGGTGATGGCCATCGACGACCTGGTGGGCGCCGTCTGGCTGCCGGGTGACGGCAAGGCCAATCCGACCGATCTGACGCAGTCGCTCGCGAAGGGCGCGCGCAATCGGGACGCGCGCATCATCGAGCGTGTGCGCGTCACCGGCATTGTCACTGCCGATGGCGCGGTTACCGGTGTGGAAACGGATCAAGGGACGATCGCCGCCGAGATCGTCGTCAATTGCGCCGGCCAGTGGGCGCGCAAGGTCGGGCTGATGTGCGGCGTGTCGGTGCCGCTGCATTCGGCCGAACACATGTACATTGTAACCGGCAGGATTGAAGGCGTTCACCCGGATCTGCCGGTCATGCGCGACCCCGATGGCTACATCTACTTCAAGGAAGAGGTGGGTGGCCTGGTCATGGGCGGTTTCGAGCCGGAAGCAAAACCGTGGGGCATGGCGGGCATTCCGGATGATTTCGAATTCGCCTTGCTTCCTGACGACTGGGACCAGTTCGAAATCCTGATGCAAAGCGCCCTGCAACGGGTGCCGCAACTGGCGACATCAGAGGTGAAGAAGTTCTATAACGGTCCTGAAAGCTTCACGCCCGACAACAACTTCATGCTCGGCGAGGCGCCGGAACTGAAGAACTTCTACGTCGGCGCGGGCTTCAACTCGATGGGCATTGCGAGCGCCGGTGGCGCCGGGCGTGCGCTGGCGGAATGGATCGTCAACGGCGCGCCGACCATGGACCTCTGGCCGGTCGACATCCGTCGCTTTGCAAACTTCAACAACAATCCGCGCTGGCTGCATGACCGCGTCAAGGAGACGCTCGGGCTGCACTATGCCATGCCCTGGCCCAATCGCGAGCTGGACACGGCGCGACCTTTCCGCCGCTCAGCCCTCTATGATCGGCTTGCGGCAAAGGGCGCCTGCTTCGGCTCGAAAATGGGCTGGGAGCGTGCCAACTGGTTTGCGGCCGAGGGCGAAAAGCCGGTCACGGACTATGCCTTCGGCCGGCAGAACTGGCACGAGGCGGTCAAGCGCGAGATGAAAGCAACGCGCGAGGCGGCCGGCATCTTCGACCAGACCTCCTTCGCCAAGCTTCTTGTCCAGGGGCGCGATGCTGCAGCAGCACTCAACCGCATCTGCGCCGCCGATATCGACGTTGCGATCGGTCGTTCCGTCTATACCGGGCTCCTTAATGTGCGCGGCGGCTATGAAAGCGACCTGACCGTGCTGCGGCTGGCGGCGGACCGCTTCCTCCTCATCACCGGTTCGGCGCAGCCGGTGCACGACGCCGACTGGATCCGCAAGAACCTGCCGGCCGAAGCGCATGTGACGCTGACTGACGTCACCTCTGCCTACGCGGTTCTGGCGCTCATGGGTCCGCGCGCGCGGGATATCCTGTCCCGGTTGACATCAGCCGATCTCTCCAATGCCGCCTTTCCCTTCGCGACGATCCGGGAGATCGATATCGGTTATGCCACGGCCTATGCCAACCGCATGACCTATGTCGGTGAACTCGGCTGGGAACTGATTGTGCCGACGGAGTTCGCCGTCGGCGTCTATGAGGCGCTGCACGAGGTCGGGCGTGATTTCGGGTTGAGCGATTGCGGCTACTATGCGCTCGAGGCGCTCCGGCTGGAAAAGGGCTATCGCGCCTGGAGCCGCGAGCTGACGCCGGATGTCAACCCTTACGAGGCGGGCCTTGCTTTCGCGCTCTCGCTCGACAAGCCGGACGGCTTTCTCGGCCGTGACGCGTTGATCGCCGCAAAGGAGAAGGGGGTGCCCACGCGGCGCATCGTGCAGTTCACCGTCGATGATCCGTCGCCGATGTTATGGGGCGGTGAGCTGGTTCTTCGCGATGGCAAGCCCGTCGGCGAAGTCCGTTCGGCGGCCTACGGCCACACGCTCGGCCGCTCCGTCGCCCTTGGCCTGATCGAACATTCCTCTGGCGTCAACAAGGAATTCCTGGAGGGCGGGAGATTCGAAGTCGAGCTTGCTGGTGACCGGTTCTCCGTGACCGCGCATCTGTCCCCGGCCTATGATCCAAAGGGTTTGCGCGTCAAGGCGTAAGGATATTCGCGGGTGAGCGGTTTCCCGATCATCCGCGAGCGATTTTGTTTGAAAACCGTGCACAGTGCTGCTGCACTCCGGAATGCGTATCGACTTGAACGCGTATACCCGCCACCGCCTCGGCGTCTGGATAATCCACGCACCTCACCGGGCTGAGATTGTGTGTCCCATTGCGTCGGCCGACCTTTAGCCTGAGGAGGCGTGTCGCAACCAGACACTGTGCGGCCGCTCCTCTTGAAAGCCGGGCTGCGAAGTAATACCTTGATGAAACCATTCCTTACAACGGTACCGACAATGACCACGACAGTTACAGCCAAGGGGCAGGTTACGATCCCGAAGGCAGTGCGCGACCTCTTGGGTATCGTGCCTGGAAGCAAGGTTGATTTCCAGCGCGCCCCGGATGGAAGCATCGTGCTGGTACATGCGGCCAAGAAGCAGCAGCCCAGCCGCTTCTCGAAGCTGCGAGGGCACGCCGGTAAAGGGCTGGATACTGACGCGATCATGGCCCTGACGCGTGGCGAACCGTGATACTTGTCGACACGAATGTTCTTCTCGACGTTGTCACCGACGATCCGACATGGGCTGATTGGTCCATAACCCAGCTCGAAAACGCAAGTCTTCGTGGGAAACTGTGGATCAACGACATCGTCTATGCCGAGCTTTCCGTTCGCTACGACCGTATCGAAGATGTCGAAACGTTCGTCGACCAGGCAGGCTTGGAACTGACATCGGTGCCTCGCGAAGCTCTCTTTCTGGCTAGCAAGGTCTTTACCCGATATCGCAAGGCGGGTGGGACGAGGACCGGCGTGCTCCCCGACTTTTTCATCGGCGCGCACGCGGCCGTCAGCGGCTTGCCGTTGCTGACGCGTGATGTCGGCCGCTATCGGACCTATTTCCCCACTTTGACGTTGATCGCGCCGCATTTGCCGACGTAGAGACGCGGCGCGCTCCGCTTCAAAATGGGCGCGCCGGGCAAGCCGTCGCGATTATTGGAACTGGATGCCGTGGGTGCGCTCTGAATGGTCCGTGTTGGCACAGAGGCTCCCGCATCACCATGTCCGACACGGCAATAACTTCCGGTCAAAGGTGCCGCCAAAGTGTTCCGGCTTGGAGCGACGTGGATCGTTAATGATAGGCATTATTGTCCGGACAAAACATTCGCATATGCATAGATAATAATGTAGCCTGACGTTGTGCGGCACGAGCGCAAACACGCGGCGAGCATACCGGCGGTGTTGGCTCGTGCGCCCTCCTTAAGACTTTGGGGGGAAGAACATGGATTTTGGCATTGAAGGCGGCTCGGAGGCGGCTTGCGCGACAACGCCGACCGACGCTGAATTAGAAACACAGCTTACCCGTATGCAATCAAGCCCCGAATTCGATGCCCCGGACCGGGTGCGGAACCCTCAACTCGTGTCGTTGAGGAAACCCGCACAGGCAAGGGCGAGCGCAGCAAGTCTTATTCGGTCGCCAAGAAGGCTTTCGGGCAGGACGCGTTCCATTGACGCGCGAACTGATCCCTTCGTGTGCGCCTGTTGAGCCGGGCAAACGACGTGCTTTCGACAAGGCAATAAATCGAAGGGTGGAGAAACGTGAGGACAAAGAAATGGACGACATAACCGATAGGCCCATTGAGGCACAAAGTGAAAAAAAAACGAAGAAAGAGGCGCGCCGTTACGAAAAGCGCCTCGTAAAGTTGCAGGTCGAGTTGTCGCATCTGCAGTCCTGGGTGCAAAAGTCAGGAGCACGTATCGTCATCATCTTCGAGGGACGTGATGCCGCCGGCAAGGGGGGCGTCATCAAGCGCATAACCCAGTGGGTGAGCCCACGGGTCTTCCGTGTGGTCGCCCTGCCTGCACCCACGGACCGGGAGAAGTCCCAGATGTACATGCAGCGCTACATTGCTCATCTGCCTGCCGCCGGGGAAGTCGTGATCTTCGACCGCAGCTGGTACAACAGGCCGGGGGTCGAGCGCGTCATGGGGTTCTGTACGGAAAAGAAGGCGCGACACTTTCTCGAGGCGCTGCCGCGGTTTGAAGCGGCGATCGTCGAGAATGGCGTCACTTTGCTGAAGTATTTCCTGACAGTGAGCGAGGATGAGCAAGAGCGTCGCTTCCGCCGCCGTATCGATGACCCGTTGAGGCAATGGAAACTGAGCCCAATGGATCTGGAATCCTATCGCCGCTGGTGGGATTATACGCGTGCCTATGACGAGATGATCCGGATGACGGATAGCCAACTCGCGCCTTGGTGGATTGTTCCCTCGGACAATAAAAAGCGCGCGCGCATCAACTGCATCTCGCACATCCTCAAATCGATACCCTACGAGCGCGTGAAGTTCGAAGAACCCGAGCTCGGTAAGCGTCAGAAGCGGCCGTCGGGCTTTATTGAAGACACGAGCCCGCGTAATGTGGTGCCGGATATCCAGGGATCCGCCGGTCACTAGAAATGCAGGCAACGACGGAGCGATGGTGCTGGGACGCCTGCATTCCCCGTTCGATGCCTGAACCACTCGATGAGCGAACAATCTGTTGGAGATAAAGCGATGAGTGCGGAAAAAGATACAGGACAGCCCGCCGCCATTCCGACCGCGGCCGATCTGCGCAAGAACTTGCTCGAAAAACAGCTCGCCGCAATGGAACGCGACGACAAGATCAGGGATCGGGAGCGTGAGGAACGCGCGAAGTTCGCCGATGAATTCTTCAAGGATCACGTCGGCGAAGCGGAGCGGGCAATCATCCGCAAGGTGGTCATGCGGGCTGTTGCAGATGGAAAGATGGAGGCGCTCGTCTACACGTTTCCCTCCGATTTCTGCACCGACAACGGCAGGGCAATCAACAATGCCGATCCGCAATGGCCCGAGACGCTGCAGGGCAAGGCCAAGGAACTGTACGATCGATTTAAAGCTGCCGCGCAACCTCAGGGCTACAAGCTGAAGGCAATGGTGGTCACGTTCCCTGGAGGGATACCCGGGGATATCGGCTTCTTCCTGAACTGGGAAGCGCCAATAGCTTAGCTCGAAATGGTGGCAGGGCAGGATCTAACTGCCTTGCCATATGTTCGTCCTACGAGGGGGCGGGGGCGCTGTCATGGATGACGATCGACTTGGTAAAAGCAATAGTTTAGCGCCTGCTCCGGTGGCGACGGCCTCAATCGAAACACGGATCACGGACCTCGTCCGGTTCGGTATTGTTGGGCTGTTTGCCTATTGGTCGCTGACGCTAGTGGTACCCTTTGCCATTATCGGCATATGGGCCGCTATCCTGGCAGTCGCGCAGTATCCGCTTTATCGCAGGCTTGAAAAAATGCTTGGTGGTCGCGGAAAGCTCGCGGCCGTGCTCATTACGCTGGTGAACCTTTCCCTCATTATCGGCCCATTGTCGGCTCTCATCTTCGGTTCGCTCGACGGCGCGCAAGTGGTGTACGAAAAGCTCAAGGGTAGCGAGGCAATCATGCCGGCGCCGCCAGAGGCCGTTCGGAACTGGCCCATCATCGGAGAGCGGATCTACAATGCCTGGAGTCTTGCTTCAAACAATCTGGCGGCCGCCCTTAACCGGTTCCAACCGGCACTGCTGCAAGCCGGCAGCAAGGCCATCGGCGTTCTTGCCAGCATCGGGTTGGGATTTGTAGGTTTCATTGCGTCGGTGATTGTCACCGGCTTTCTGTTTCGCCCTGGCTTGAAGATCTCCGAGTTCTTGAATGTGTTTGCGCACAGGATCGCCGGAGAGCGAGGGCAAGGGTTCGTACGTCTTGCAACCGCCACGATCCGAAACGTCGCAAGAGGCGTCATCGGCGTGGCCTTCATTCAGACGATATTGTGCGCGTTGGTTCTGAAGCTCTTCGCGGTGCCCGCAGCCGGGTTGATCGCGTTTGTCGTGATGATCCTGTGTATCGTGCAAATCGGGCCGTTTCCTGTTTTCCTGCCCCTGATCGTGTGGGGATGGATGACAATGGAGTTCCAGTCAGCCTTGCTCATGACGCTTCTCCTCGTTCCGATCGCGTTGATCGACAACATTATGAAGCCCATTCTGGTCGCTCGTGGCCTTTCCACACCAATGCTCGTCATCCTGGTCGGGGTGCTCGGCGGTACGCTTGCCTATGGATTGATCGGCCTGTTTCTGGGCCCGATTGTGCTCAGCGTCTTTTATGACCTTCTTGCCGTCTGGATCCGTTCAGACAGGATAGCTGCGCAGCCAGATCAGCGCCCGGCCCGGCAAAGCGGCGGAGTCGTTTCTGACACCGGTATTCAAGGCTAGCCTATGATGCCGTTGGCGCCGTCGCGCTCCCCTCGCTATTTGGGCGTCCGGCTACCCGAAGCGCCTTCGCGGACGGGCGATGCCTTCCCAAAGGCGCCGGGGGGGCAGCAATAGCGCGCAGCGATGAGTGAGAGATCTGCGGTTCGATGACGCTCAAGGCGCGCTAAATTACGCCGCGTTCAGCGCCGACGATCAATCTGACGGTTTCATGGCGGCGCGCAAGGTATCGTTGATACGATCCTGCCAGCCGGGCCCGTCCGCCTGGAAATGGGCGAGCACATCGCTGTCGATCTTCAGCGATACGAGTTCCTTGGTGTTCGGGATCGCAGGTCTTTCGACGGCGGGAGCTGCCACCTTCTTCGCCGGCCTGAACAGCGCCTCGGCGGCATCTTTTGGATTGGATGGTCTTCGTGGTGTCGTCGCCATGGTCGCTTCCTTTCGTGGCCGATGGGGTCCTGTCGTCCCGCTCGTTCAACTAAGCGATACATTGCTTCAGTAACAGGCGGCAGACCGGCACGCCACTGAAACAGACCCATATGCGCGCGACCCGCCGTATTCTGTCCGTTTCGATGGTCTTGCTGCAGCGGCGTGCCAAGCGTTCGAAATTGCAGCGGCCGGCCAGGGCGTTCCCCCACAAGGTTCGTCAATACAATCGGGTGCCGGTCACCCTATTGCGCGGTGACAGCGGCGGATCGGCGGGCGCTGGTGGACCTGCAAGACGACCACGCCGGCGAAAGCTACAGCGCCGCCCGTCTTATTAGACGCGCAAAGGTCGCTGTAGCACTTTGAATTGCTGCATGTTTTTATCCTTAAATCAAAGACGATTTAAGGAAACATGCAGTAGGACAAGTCTCGTCTCTCCCGAACTGCCTGGCGGCCGAGGTGCTCGGGTTCGTCAAGCCATACCGGAAGATCGAGATGAAAGTATCATTTCAGGCGTGCTTCGCGGCAGCCACGAAGGTCGCAATCTTGTCGATGTCCTTGCGAAAGCCACCTTCGGGAAGAGCGCGATTCGTATGGGTGAGTGAGTCCACCGCCCAGGGCCGGACAGCCTCGATCGCAGCTGCGACGTTCTCCGGCTTGAGGCCGCCCGCCAGGATCACCGGCCGTTTGCTGCGTTTTACGATCTCGCGGCTGAGCGACCAGTCATGGGTGACGCCGGCAGCGCCAATGCCGCCGATATGGGCAGCGACGGAATCCAGGATGAAGATGTCCGCAAACGGCTCGAAGCGCGCTGCGTGATCAAGCGCCTCCGGCCCGGTCATCGGTATGGCCTGGAGGATCTTCAGGTCGGGGTATTTTGCCAGCAGCTTCGTGCGCAACGTCTTGACGTGCTCAGGGGTCACGAGCTCGATGTCGCCACACAGATGCAGCACATCAGGCTGCACCGCGTCCACCATCTCGGCGATCGCCTCGAGATCACTCTCCACCGACAGCGCCACCCGTTGTGCCTTGCCCTTAAGGGCATCGGCGATCTCGCGCGCAGTGGCGAAGCTGATCTCGCCGGGCAAGCCCCGGTTCGAAGGCGTGAGGCCGAGATAGTCGACGCCGACTTTCGCCGCAGCCAGGGCCTCGGCAACTGTCTGCATGGTATAGATTTGTGTTTTCAATGCCCTGCTCGTGTTTTGGCTAGATTGATTTCGGGAGGATCGCCTTGACCATGCGCTCCTCGGTGAGTTGAACCCGCTCGGCATTGCGTGCGGCAAAAACGGCATAGAGCGCATCGACCAATGTCATCTGCGCGATCTGCGCTGCCATCGGCTCGCTGCCCTGCTCATGCGAGACGCTGACGAGCACGACATCGGCGAGTCGCGCTAGCGGCGAGCTGCTATTTCCGGTGATGCAGAGCGTTGAGGCGCCGCGCGCCTTGGCTTCCTGCAGCACGAGAACCGGATCGCTTGTAATGCCGGAATAGGAAATGGCGACGGCGAGATCGCCCGGCCCAGTCAGCGCCGCATGCATGATCTGCAGTTGGGAATCGACTGGCGCATCGCATCGCAGTCCCAGCCGGATACAGCGTTGATAAAATGCCTGCGCGACGATGCCGGACCCGCCCACGCCGCCGACCAAAATGTGCTTGGCACCGGCCATCAGATCGATCGCCGCAGCCAGGGTCTTTTCATCGAGAACACCGAGCGTATCGGTCAGGGCCTGGCCAATTGCGCGAAACAATCGGCTTGCGGCCTGCAGGTCGCTTGTCTGCGGCTCGGACGACATTTCGGCTTGAACGATGCGCGGCTCCTGAGCCATCGCCAGCTTGAGATCGGTGAATCCCTCAAAGCCCGCGGTGCGGCACATGCGCAGCACGGTCGTATCACTGACATCCGTCGCCTGGGCGATTGCCGACATCGACTGGCGGATTGCGCTGTCGCTGTTGTCGAGCATCCAAAGCGCCACGCGCCGTTCGGAATCTGACAATTTCGGCAACACACTTCGCAGCCGGATGCTGGCCGGAATGCTGCTGTTGCCTCGCAAATCATTGACCATTGACGGGGCCTTTTTTCGGGTTGGCGGTGCGCCTTGGCGAAGAGGCTAGCATAGTCATGTTGTGGTGTCACTATAGACACGACTTATATGATGTGGCATCACTACATCAACGCGAGAAGATGCGCTGCTGGACTTCTGGGAGGATGTCATGGGACTGAAGCGTTTGTTGATTGCTGGTGCGGCCATGGTGCTGACCGCCCTTCCGGCCGCGGCCGGTGAGCTGTCCTTCTGGCACGCCTATGCGGGCCAACAGGACAAGGTCGACTTCATCAATTTCGCCCTGGACGAATTCGCCAAGGCGCATCCCGACATCAAGCTGGATGTCGTTGCGGCCGAACAGTCGGCCTATAAGACCAAGCTCAACACGGCCATGGCGTCGGGCAACCCGCCTGACGTATTCTACACGCTGCCCGGCGGCTTTCTGAATGCCTTCGTCAATGGCGGGCAGATGTACGCGCTCGACGCAGACCTTGCCAAGGACGGCTGGGGCGACAGTTTCCTCGAAAGCGCCCTCGCGCAGACAAGCAAGGATGGTCACGCCTACGCCGTTCCCGTCGATGTCGACTCCGTCGTCTTCTGGTACGACAAGGCGCTTTTTGCGGAAAACGGCTGGACGGTGCCGTCGAGCTACGATGAGCTTCTGGCATTGGCCGAGACGATCAAGGGCGCGGGCATTGTCCCGTTTGCGCTTGGCAACAAGGATGCCTGGCCGGCGACGTTCTGGTTCCAGTATCTCGAGATGCGTCTCAAGGGATCCGGCGTCGTTTCCGCCTTCGTCAACAAGGATGCCAATGCCGCGCTCGGCGACGAGGCGACCAAGGCGCTGGAACATGTTGCCGCGCTTTCGAGCAAAGGCTATTTCCCGATCGGCTTCAACGGCATGGGCGACCAGGAAGCCAACATGCTCTTCCTCAACGGCCAGGCAGCCATGATGCTGAACGGGACCTGGCAGATCGGCGCGTCCGCCGATGCGCCCGAAGGCTTCGAACTCGGCTATTTCGCATTCCCGACAGTCAAGGACGGGGCTGGTGACCAGTCCGACGTCCTGGCCGGCGTCGCCGCCACCTTCGGCATTTCGCAGAAGGCGGAAAACAAGGCCGATGCCGTGACCTTGCTCAAGTTCCTGACGTCGAGCCAGGTCATGACGAAGTATGTCGAGCTTCGAAAGACGATGGTGACGGTGAAGGACGCAACGACCGAGGCAGCCGCAGGACCTGTCCTGTTCGATATCAGCGGCAAGCTGATGGCGAAGGCAGGCCACCTCGATCCCTTCTATGACACCGCCATGCCGCCGGCTGCGACCAACATCTACTACACGTCGCTCCAGGGTGTGCTTGACGGCTCGGTGCCGCCGGCCGATGCGGCCAAGCGCCTCGAGGATGCGCTGCGGACCGACAAGTAGTTGGCGCCAGCGCGGCAAGCCGCTCGCCGCGCGAGCCCTCCATGGAGCCCAAGAACGATGAGTACCAACAAGGGCTTTGCCAACAGCCACAACAGAGCGGCGCTCCTGTTTCTGTCGCCTGCATTCCTGCTCATTGCAGCCTTCGTCGCCTATCCCGTCGTCTATGCCGGTTGGCTCTCGCTCTTCAGTTGGGACGGAGCGTCTGCGCCGGTATTTCAGGGAGCGGGCAATTTCGTCCGTCTTGCCGGCGACCCGATCTTCTGGCGGGCGCTTGGCCGCAACCTTCTCGTCGCGCTTTCGGCCATGGTCTTTCAGGTGTTTCTTGCGCTCTGCATCGCCTATTGCCTGGTGCGCATCGTGCCTGCGTTCAGCCGAATATTCCTGTTCTTTTATCTCGTGCCGGTGATGGTCAGCGAGATCTGCATCGGGCTGCTCTGGCGCTTCATGTACAATCCCTATTTCGGTCTGGTGAACGCGGCATTCGGTGCGCTTGGGCTGGATGGCCTGAAGCGCGGTTGGCTCGGCGAATCCGGCACGGCTTTCTCAGCCGTAGTGGTGGTGATGAGCTTCACCTATCTCGGCCTTTATGTCCTGCTATTCGTGGCGGCGGTCAGGAGTGTGCCCGAAAGCGTCTACGAGGCCGCCGAGATCGATGGGGCCGGCCATTTCACCAAGTTCTTCTCGATCACCATCCCCATGGTCGGCGACGCGGTTCGCGCCAATTCCCTGCTGGCGATCATCGGTTCGCTCAAGACCTTCTCGCTCGTCTTTGTGCTCACCAATGGCGGCCCGAACCACGCAAGCGAGGTGGTCTCCACCTACCTCTACAAGATGGGCTTCGGCAGTTTCGAGATGGGCTATGCGGCAACCATCGGCTTCACGCAGATGCTGCTGACGGCGGTCGGCGCGTGGCTCGTCTTCCGGTATCTGAAAAGAGCCGGCGTCGGCGGGAGAACTTGAGCCATGGCTGCCGTTCGCCGCTGGACAGTCACCAATACGGTGGTCCTCGTTCTCCTGACGCTGCATGTGCTTCTGGTTGTCTTCCCGTTCATCTGGATGATCTACAGCACCTTCAAGACCAACAAGGAGTTCATGCGCTCGGTCTGGTCTTTGCCCACGAGCTTCTCGCTTGACGCCTATGTCGGCGCCTGGAGCGGCGGCGCGCTTGGCGGCTACGCTGTCAACTCGCTGCTGATCATGGCCGGCGCGACGGTTCTCACCGTGGCGGTGTCAACCCTCGCCGGTTACGCGCTGGCAGTCTATCGGCCACGCTGGATGCCTGCCGTCGAACTCAGCCTGACGGCGGCCATGGCGATCCCCGCCTATGTCGCGCTCGTGCCCTTGGTGGTGATGCTTCGTGGCGCCGGACTGCTCGATACGCATATGGGTGTCGTGCTGCCGACTGCCGCCTTCAACGTACCGGTCACGATCTTCATCATGCAGGCCTTTTTCAACACGCTGCCGCGCGAACTCTTCGATGCGGCGCGCATGGATGGTGCTTCCGAGTGGTCCATCTTCGCCCGCGTCGCGCTGCCGATCGCGCGCCCGGCGATGTTCACCGCGGCGATCGTCAACATGATCTGGGTCTGGAACGATTTCCTGTTTCCGGTCGTCTTCATCAACAATCCGGCGCGCAAGACGTTGCCCGTGGGCCTCACGGATTTCGTCGGCGAGCACATCACCAATTATCCGGTGATGCTGGCGGCCATCCTGATCGCCGCCATCGCGCCGCTGGTTCTCTTCATCTTTTTCGAACGCCAGATCACCGCCGCTTTGCTCGGCGGTGCCGTCAAGGAATAGCCGTTAATGACCCGGCTCAAGTCCGGGTCCAATGCAGGAGAAGTTTCATGTCGCCTAAAGAGCTCGATTTTGCCAGCCGGGCAGTCTTCTACACGCCCGAAGAGCATTCCCAGTCGATCAGCTATCCGATCTACATGTCGGCGAATTTCCAGTATGGCGGCGACATCTACGACCAGATCGTCGCCGGTGCGCGCAAGGAAGTGAACATCTATTCGCGCTGCGGCAACCCGACCGAATACAAGTTCGAGGAACATATCGCCCAGCTAACAGGCGGCACGGCATGCCTGGCGACCGCTTCCGGAATGGCCGCGATCTCGCATGCGCTGTTCGGCATCCTGAAAGCGGGCGACCACATCGTTGCCGATCTCACCACCTATTCGAGCACGCACGAATTCTTCGATCACCGCGCTGGCGATTTCGGGCTGAAAGTGAGCCTTGTCGATTGCACCGATGTCCGAGCGGTCGAAAACGCGTTTACCGATGAGACCAAAGTTCTCTATGTCGAGGCGATCGCCAATCCAACCATGAAGGTGCCGCCGCTCAAAGCGCTGGTGGAGCTCGCCCATTCGCGCGGCATCGTGGTCATTTGCGACAACACCTTCGCGTCTCCGGCCGTTTGCCGGCCTCACGAATTCGGCGTCGACGTCGTGGTCGAAAGCGCCACCAAATTCATCGGCGGCCACAACGACGCGGTCGGCGGGGTGATCACGCTGAAGTCCGACATCCTGCCTGCGGATTGGCTGGAGGACGTCCGCTGGAATACGCTCAACAAGCTTGGCGCGCCGCTGTCGCCGTTCAATGCCTGGCTGTTGCTGCGCGGGGCACAGACGCTTGCGTTGCGCCTGGAAAAGCAGTGCGCCAATGCGCTTGCCCTTGCAAAACATCTTGAAGCGCATCCCAAGGTCAAACGTGTCTTCTATCCGGGGCTGCCCTCGCATCCGAACCATGCCTCGGCGAGCGAGCAGTTGCGCGGCGGTGGCGCCATGCTCTCCTTCTGCGTCGAAGACGAGGCTTCGGGCGTACGGCTCTTGAAGCGGCTGAAGCTCGGTTCGTTCGCGGCAAGCCTCGGCGGACTGCGCACCACGACGCAGATGCCGGCGACCATGGCCTTTCTCGATATTCCCAGCCAGGAGCGGGAGGCGATGGGCGTTGTCGATGGCCTGGTGCGCTTCTCGGTCGGTATCGAGCATGTTGACGACATCATCGCCGACGTAGATCAGGCGATAGAACAAATGCATCTCGATCTCTAGGGTTTGCGCAATGGCAGCGATCGTCCTCCTTGGCGATATCAATATCGACCTCGTGCTTGATATCCCCGAGTATCCGCTCGAGGGAGGAGAGGCGATCGCAACGGCCCAGCGGCACATGCTGGGCGGCTCAGCCACGAATACCGCTATCGCGCTGTCACGCGCCGGCCACGACTGCCGGCTGATCGGGCGCGTGGGGCAAGATGCCTTGGGAGAGCAGGCGCTGTCGTGGCTCGAGGACATCGGTGTTTCGACGGCGTGGATCGGCCGGGACCCGTCGGAGCCCACGCAAACGAACATCGTGACCGTCGGCAAGAGCGGTGAGCGAACGATGTTTGCCTATCGCGGGGCCAACGCACACCTGTCCCCGGCATCGATCGTCGACGCCCCGTTCGAGGATGCAGCGCTCTTTCATCTCTCCGGCTACGCCTTGTTGCAAAACCCGCAATCCGACGCAGCTTATAGAGCGATCGAGCTTGCGCAGCGGCACGGGATCCCGGTGACATTGGATATTCCGGCCGGTGTTGCGTTGTCGGTCGCGCCGCATGTGCGCAATCTGCTGCCGAAGCTCGATACCATCATGCTCGGCAGGGCCGATCTTGCACCGCTTGCGGGAGAAGGCTCCGAAATTCCTGTTGAAGAGGCGATCAAGTCCCTGTTGCGTCAGGGCGTGCGAAGGATCGCGCTCAAGCATGATGTCACGGGTTCGTCTCTCTACCAAAACTCCGGGGCTGAAAGCGCGCCGTGGTTTTCCGTCGCTACGGTCGACACGACAGGGGCAGGTGATGCCTTCGCGGCAGGACATATAATCGGGCGCGTGTCGGGATTGCCTGGATCCGAATGCTGCCGGCTTGCAAATGCGTTCGGCGCCGTTGCGGTGACCCGGCAGGGAGCAGGGTTGTCGATGCCCGCGCTGGAGGAAGTCATGAAGCTGATCTCCGTCAGTAACGGCAACAGACCTGGCATAGCGGGCTCCGACGAACAATTGGGACGACAGTAACTCTCGGCCCAAGTCCTGCAGGATTCACACCGAAACGGGCTGGCAGGCGTATGTCTCTGTTCGCTCGACGAGGCGCCCTTGCCCGTCACCTTTTCTGGCGGCTTCGGCCAATGACGCCGCTGGCGCAATGTCGCCGGCAACGCGCTCAAATCGGAGCCGCAGGCAATCTGTGCTTCGGCTGAAATCACTCCCTGCGTTCCTCTACACAGCATCAGGATCCGGCGCGACATAGTCGTGCTGAGCCCTTGGAAACATGGGCTTTTAAAGCTGAAGATCATGTGCAGCGGCATCGAACAGCCGCCCAGCCTAGCCAAAGGGAGTGTTGACCCATTGCGCCTGGCCCCGCAGTTTTTCCCGAAACGAAGGCCATTCTGCCTTGGGAGGGAACATGTCTGGTTCGTGCCGTTCGCTGATGCACTCGGTTGCCATCGCTTCGATCGCCTTGCTCTATGGGCAGGGGGGAGCGAGGGCCGATGAGAAGCTGTTTATCTATAACTTCTCCGACTATTTTGCCGAAGACACAGTTTCTAACTTCGCAAAGCGTAGCGGCGTGGACGCGCGTGTCGATTTCTTCGATTCGCTGGAGGTCCTGGAGACACGCTTGCTGGCAGGGGGAAGCGGTTTCGATGTTGCCTTTCCAAGCGCGACTGTCGGCGAGCGGCTCATCCAATCGGGTGCACTGAAGCCGATCGATGCTTCCAGTCTCAAAAACTATAAGAATCTGGACAAGGATCTCCTGAAGCTCGTTGCCGAACACGACCCGGGCAATCAGTACCTCGTCCCGTACATGTGGCTGACGACAGGGATTGCCTACAATCCGAAGCTCGTTGAGGAGCGGGTCGGCGACGCCCCGACAAACAGCCTCGATATGTTCTTCAAGCCGGAACTGGCGAAAGAGTTTCAGGACTGCGGCATTGGCATCGTCGATGCGCCGAACGAGGTGGTTCCAATCGCTCTGAACTATCTCGGGCTCGATCCTTATTCGACAAAACAGGAAGATCTTGACAGGGCCAAGGACCTGCTCCTGACGTTGCGCCCCTACATCCGGCACATGCAGAGCGGCCAACTGGTGGCGGACATGGCATCCGGCCAGCTGTGCCTGGCGATGATGTGGAGCGGTGACGCGGGCATTGCTGCAGCGCGCGCCGAGGAAGCCAACAACGGCATCGCGGTCAATTATTCAATCCCGAAGGAAGGCACGATCATCTCCTTCGATACCATGGCCGTGCCCGGCGATGCGCCCGATCCGGAGCAGGCACTGGCCTTCATCGACTACGTTCTCGAGCCGAAGACAGTCGCCGACATCAGCAATCACGTGTTTTACGCCAACGCCAATGCTGCTGCCACGCCGCTGGTCGACGAGGTGATCCGCACGGACCCGAACGTCTATCCGCCCGCGGAAGTTCGCGCCAAGCTCTTCGTCGACAAGTCGCTGCCGCCACGCCAGGCGCGCGAGCGTACCCGGGTGTGGACTGCGTTTAGGGCCGGCAACTGAATGTCTTGCCTGAAAAGCGGGAGCAGAAGGACATCCGTGTTGCAATCTTACGTATCAATTGAGAATCTTTCCAAGTCCTTCGGTCTGTTCAGCGCCGTCGACAATATCTCGATCGGTATCGGGAAGGGGGAATTCTTCTCGCTTCTTGGTCCATCCGGATGCGGCAAGTCGACCCTGCTGCGCATGATCGCCGGTTTCGAAACGCCGACATCGGGGGTCGTCCGGCTCGACGGGGAAGATGTGACGGACGTTTCGGCCCATCGCCGACCAACGAACATGATGTTCCAGTCCTACGCGCTGTTTCCCCATCTGTCAGTGGGCAAGAATATCGCCTTCGGCCTGCAGCAGGACCGGCTGGCAGGAGCTGAGATCCGGCAGCGTGTGGGCGAGGTGGCCGAAAAGCTGCAACTGACGGCGCTGCTGGATCGCAAGCCGCAGCAGCTGTCTGGAGGACAAAGGCAACGGGTCGCGTTGGCGCGGGCACTGGTCAAGCGGCCGAAGGTGCTGTTGCTGGACGAACCTCTCGGTGCGCTTGACAAGAACCTGCGCACCGAAACCCAGCACGAATTGGTCAGGCTTCAGCGGGAGCTGGGGCTAACCTTCATCATCGTCACCCACGACCAGCATGAGGCAATGACCGTGTCGTCGCGCATCGCGATCATGCGGCAGGGCAAGGTACTGCAGATCGGGTCGCCGGCCGAAGTCTACGAAACACCGGTTTCGCGTTATGTCGCAAAGTTCCTGGGTGAGGCGAATGTGTTCGAAGGCGGCACTTCCAAACGTTCCGGCAACGAGCTGACGGTCGAAAGTGCTGAGGCAGGCGGTTCGATCTTTGCCACCGCCAGTGACCATATCTCCGCCAATGGCCGCTTCTGGGTGTCGGTGCGGCCGGAGAGGGTCGAGCTCAACAAACAGGCCAGCGGTCTTGAGGGCGTCATCGAGCAATTCAGCTACGCCGGGGCAGGGCGCCACTATCGGGTGCGCCTGAAGAGCGGGGCAACGCTGGACGCGCTGCGCGTCAATCTGGGCGCTGAGGACGATCTGGCGGTCGGTGACACCGTTTATGCCTCATGGATGCCGCAGGCCGCCCGTCTGCTGGCCGACTAGGGGAACGACACGATGCAATCAAAACCTGATCTCGGCCGGCGCGCACTGGTGCTCGTGCCCTACGGCTGGCTGGCCGTCTTCTTTCTCATTCCGTTTCTGCTCGTGCTGGCGATCAGCCTCTCGTCCGTTCGCCTCGGCATGCCACCCTATGAGCCGCTATTTGCCTGGCAGGGATCGCTGCTCAGCATTCGGCTCAATCTTGAGAACTTCATTTTTGTGCTGGGTGAAAACACCTATCTCCTTGCCTATCTCACGAGCCTGAAGGTGGCGGCGATTTCGACGGCACTGATGCTGGCGATCGCCTATCCGCTAGCCTACGGCATCGCCAGTTGCGCGCCGGCGTCGCGCTCCTTCCTCATCTTCCTCGTGATCGTGCCGTTCTGGAGCTCGATGCTGATCCGCGTCTATGCCTGGATGAGCATTCTGCGCAACGACGGGCTGTTGAATTCGCTGCTCCTTAACCTCGGCATCATCTCCGAGCCGCTGCGGATCATGAACACCGAGACCGCGATCTATATCGGCATCGTCTACACCTACCTGCCGTTCATGGTGCTGCCGATCTACGCCAATCTCAGTGCCAGCGACCGTACCTTGATCGAGGCGGCACGCGATCTCGGTTGCTCGCGCATGGCGGCATTCTGGCGCGTCACCTTTCCACTCAGTTTGAGGGGTGTTGCCGCAGGATGTGCACTGGTCTTCATCCCGGTCATCGGCGAATTCGTCGTGCCTGACCTGCTTGGAGGTGCGGACACACAGATGATCGGCAGGACGATCTGGATCGAGTTCTTCAACAACCGGGACTGGCCGGTGGCCTCCGCCGTCACCGTGCTGCTTCTCGTCATCCTGGTGATACCCATCGTCCTGTTTCAGACACGTTTGTCTCGAACCTCTAAGTGAGGAGCGACTATGCCCCAGCCATCCTGGTTCAACCGGCTTTCCATTTTCACCGGGCTCACCTTCCTCTACCTGCCGATCGTGGTTCTGGTTGCCTACAGCTTCAACGCCTCGCGGCTGGTCACCGTCTGGGGCGGGTTCTCCACTCAGTGGTACACGGCCGCGATCACCAATCAGTCGATCGTCGAGGGCGCCAAGATCAGCTTTCTCGTGGCGGCGATCTCGGCAACATTCGCGACCGTTCTCGGATCGCTTGCGGCGATCGTGACTGTCAGAATTCGGCGCTTTCGTGGCCATCATATCTTCAACGGCATGCTGGTGGCGCCGATGGTGATGCCGGAGGTGGTAATGGGAGTGTCGATGTTGTTGATGTTCGTGACGTTGGGCATCGATCGCGGCCCTGTAACGATCACGCTTGCCCATGCCACCTTCACCATGTGCTTTGCGGCAGTGGTGATGCAATCCCGACTGGCCGAACTCGATCCGTCGCTGGAGGAGGCCGCAAGAGATCTCGGCTGCCCGCCATTCCTGGCGTTCGTGAAGGTGGCCGTGCCGAACATGGTTCCGGCCTTCGTCTCGGCCTGGCTGCTGTCGTTCACGCTGTCGCTCGACGATCTCGTGATATCGAGTTTCACGACCGGGCCCGGAGCCTCGACCTTGCCGATGAAGATCTATTCGCAGATCAAGTTCGGCGTGACCCCTGAGGTCAACGCCATCTCGACGATCATCCTTGGTGTCGTCGTCTTCGGCCTGGTGGCGTCACGCATCGTGTCCAGGCCATCGGCAAAGAGCAGTCTTGCCGTTTAGGCGTTCGGTCCGGTGGCGGAGCCCATAGCGTTAATAAGGCCTCAGTCGCCTGCAACGGACATCCGTCAGTTGCAGGCAAGTTCGCCCGTGAGCTGCCCGCGCTTGGCGAGGTAGCCGGATAGCGGGTCTTCGTAGACGTTCCTGGCCGAAGAGACTGCATCTATGAACAACGCAAACAGCGCCGTTTGTGACGTGATATCCAGCTTCGAGTAGAGATTTCGGCGGTGGAGCTTCACTGTTGCCGGCGAGATGCCGAGTCGCGCCGCAGCCCCTTTGACGGAGTAGCCGCGCAGAACGAGCTGAGCGACCTGGCATTCGCGCTCCGTCAGGACGCTGCGGCCGAAATTGCCTATCGCCTGGGCAAGCGCCTTCTGCAACGCGGAAGCCTCGCCATCAAGCGTCTCGGGTCTGAGGTCGCGGAAATGGCGGATGACTGCCGTGCGCAGGATCGGAGCGAGGCTCTCGAGCAGTTGCACTTCCTGTGCGCTGAACGCGATGCTCGACCGCTTGCGGCCGAGAGAGATCGCGATCTTCGAGGCATCGTCGAGGCTGACGATGAAGTTGAACTCGTCATGAAGTCCGGAATGCTGGTAGTATTCGCGGTAGTACTGGGTTCGATCGAACGAAGGCGCGATCTGGCTCAGGCGATAAAGCCCGTCATCTTCGTTCTCGACAGCGAGTTGATAGAACGGATCGAGCCGGTAGGGGCCCTGAAGGTAATGCCGGATGTCGGACAGGCCGCGATGCGTCTGCCAATCGTTGAAGAGTATCTTCGGCGCACTGTCGCCGCGATAGAGCAGGATCAGCCCCGCATCCACGGAAACGTGCTGCTTCAGTGCCTCAGTCAAGCGCTCCTGGAAATCAAGTCGACCGATATTGCCGATCAGTGACATTGCCAGTTCATTGATTGCAGGCGACTGCGTAACCGTGCCTGGCTCGCTCGTCGCGATACTCCCGTTCATGAAAATGTCCTCCCTCGCGCGAGCGTAGGTGAGTTTCGAAACGGCCGCAAGACATGGCCATGGCCTGTTGCGGACATGGTCGGAACGCCCGCGCCAACCGCCGATCGGCGAACCTAGCCCTTTGGAGTATTCCGCATCCGGCCGCATTGCCGCTTACTCCATGCATCCGCTTCATCTGTTCGGACCTCGGGAGGGAAAGACGTGCGCACCAAGAAATCACCTGTTCTGCTGCACCAGCTTCTGGCTGGCACCATGCTCGCCGCGCTTGCGGCCGGATCATCGTCGACGGTTGCGAATGCAGCTGCCGACCTTATCGCCGTCAATGGCGACGTGCGGACCGTCGATCCGAATACGCCTCGAGCGGAAGCCTTTGCCGTCGAGGGCGGAAAGTTCGTGGCGGTCGGCACCAGCGCCGAGATCCGGTCGCTCGCCGATGGCAAGACCACGGTGCTCGATCTCGGCGGTAAGACTGTCACGCCCGGCTTCATCGATGGACATACGCATCTGACAAGCGGCACGGACTACGTCACTGGCGTCGATCTCTCCTACATCCCAGACAAGGAAACGTGGCTGAAGAAGATCAAGGAGGCGGATGAACGCCTGCCGCCAGGCGTGTGGATCACCGGAGGCGGTTGGGACTATACGCTGAAGGAGGGCGAGCTTCCGACGAAGGAAGACATCGACGCCGTGGTCAAGGATCGCCCCGTCGTTCTGCGCGATATCGATTTCCACTCGATCTGGGTGAACACCAAGGCATTGGAAATCGGCGGCGTCACCGCGAAATCCGAGGTGCCCGCCGGGGGCGAGATCGTCGTCGACGCCAAGACCGGAGATCCGACCGGGATCCTGCTAGAAGGCGCTGGCGACCTCATCACCAACAAGAAGCCGGCCTATTCCGACAAGGAACGCGCCGAAGCGCTGCTGCAGACCGTGAAGTTTGCCAACAGCGTCGGCCTGACCGGCGTTCATGACATGTCGTCCATCGCCGCTGTCTACGACTATCTGAAACTCGTCGAGGACAAGAACCTGTCATTGCGGGTCTGGTACGGTTTCTTCGAGGACAAGGCTGCAAATATTCCGGCGGCGGCAAAGGATCGTGAGACCGTCGACAGCCGCGTGGCTGCCAGCGGCGAGACCATGGTGAAGGGGCCACTCCTGACGGTCGGTTACGCCAAGTCGGTCGTCGACGGGGTGCTGTCGACCCACACGGCCTACCTGCTTGAAAACTACTCGGATCGCACGGGATGGAAGGGAGAGCCCTTCCAGTCGGAGGCTGATCTCAGCGCACTGATCAAGGCTGCCAACGACAACGGTTTCCCGACCGCCGTCCACGCGATTGGCGATGCCGGCGTGCAGATGACGCTGAACGCATTCGAAAAGGGACAATCACCCGGCAAATACCCCAATCGCGTCGAGCATATCGAAATCATCTCTCCGCCCGATATCGAGCGTTTCAAGAAGCTCGGCATCGTCGCGTCGATGCAACCGAACCACGCAACCGGCACGATCGGAAAATACATCACCGAGCGGGTAGGCCATGAGCGCGAAAGCCATGCCTATGTCTGGAAGTCGATGCTGCAGCACAAGGTTCCCGTCGTGTTCGGATCCGACTGGGCGACATCGCCGCTCAGCCCACTGACCCAGATCAACGATGCCGTTTTCCGCGAAAGCCCGTTCGGGCTCGGCGATGGTCCATGGCACCCCGAGCAGGCGGTCACTTTTGACGAGGCCCTGTTCGCCTACACCCAGGCCGGCGCCAACATGACGCCGTGGGCCAATGAGATCGGCTCGATTTCGACCGGCAAATGGGCAGACTTCGTCGTGCTCGACGCCAAGCTTCCCGACCCCGTCGACCGGTCCATTCGCAAGCGGCATGTCGAGGCGACCTATGTCGCCGGAACGGAAGTCTATCGGGCGAAATAGCAGCCCCAAACCGCATCCGGCGGGGCCGGGCAGCCTCCCGTCCCGCCAACCACTGACCATGCATTCAGGAGCATACATGTCCAAGGTAATGAAAATCGATCGCAATGGCGTCGGCCTGCGCGAGTTGGAAAAGTGCAGCGTCGTGCCCGTCGAAGCGATCCTATCGGGTTTTGCCGACGAGATGGGCGATGTCCACTTCGAGAGCGCCGACGGCTCGATCGTCGTCGGTACATGGCAATCGACGCCCTATGCCGAAATGCTCTCCTACCCTGACGGGGTGGAGTACAGCGTCATCCTCTCGGGAAAAGTCTCGATCACCAGCCCGGACGGATCGGTGGAGACGTTCCAAGCCGGCGAAAGCTACCTGCTGCCGCAGGGGGTTGAGGTCCGGTTCGAGGTGCTGGAGACGATGCGCAAAGTCTACGTCTTGCATACAGCAAAGACTGACGGGTGACCTATGGCACACCCAATGCAACGACCGTCGGTAGCGTCGCTTGCCGACGTGAAGATGTCGCCGTTCTGGCTGGATCGGCCGGATGCTCCCGAGGCGCTGCCGCCGCTGACGGCCCATCGAAAGGCTGATCTGCTGATCGTCGGTGGCGGTTTCACTGGCCTCTGGGGCGCAATCCAGGCCAAACAGGCGCAACCCGATCTCGATGTGGTGCTGATCGAAAAGAGCACCGTCGCAAACGGCGCTTCCGGTCGCCCGGGCGGCGTCGTCTCCACGTCGGTGATGCACGGCCTGTCCAATGCGGTGCGCGTGTTCCCCAACGACATCGCCGAGCTGGAGCGGTTGGGCAAGAAAAACATGCATGGGTTCATGCAGACCATTTTCGACCATGGTATCGACTGCCACGCCGAGTGGGGCGGCGAACTGACCGTTGCCGTGGATGCAGACCATCTCGAAGCTCTTCGCAGGGAGCATGAACTGCACCTTCAATATGGCCATCAGGCCGTGTTTCTAGATCAGGACGCGGTCCAGGCGCAGATCGGATCGCCGCGCTACAAGGCGGGGATCTGGTCAAAGGATATCAGCGGCACGGTGCACCCGGCCTTGCTCGCCTGGGGTTTGAAACGAACGGCCCTTTCTCTCGGCGTTGAGATCTTTGAGAATACGGAGTTGCTGGCGCTCGATGAGGTCGGGCCCAAGATCAAGGTCAAGACGCCCTTCGGCTCGGTGACCGCGCCAAAGGTGCTGCTGGCCACCAACGCATTCGCTTCCGGCCATCCCGGCATCAAGCGCCGTGTTGTCGCCGTCAGAGATCGGGTGCTCGCGACCGAGCCGTTGTCTGAGCAACAGCTGGCGTCGGTCGGCTGGAAGAACCGGCAGGGTGTTTACGATACCCGGACCCAGATGAACTATATGCGCCTGACGAAAGACAACCGGATCATCTTCGGGGGAAGGCTCGGCTATGCCTTCGCGGGCACGACGTCGCCAAGCGTGGATAGCGACGTCGAGACCTATGAGCCGCTGGCGGCCGCGTTCTTCGATACGTTTCCGCAGTTGCAGGGCCACCGTTTCACGCATGCCTGGAGCGGCCCGATCGATCTCAGCACACGCATGGCGGTGCATTTCCAGAGATACCACGCAGGCAAGGTGGTTTATGCCGGCGGCTACTCGGGTTTTGGGGTCTCCGCGTCGAGGTTCGGCGCACGCATAGCGCTCGACATTCTCGACGGCTCGAAGACTTCGGAGAGCAGGCTGGATTTCGCAACGCAGCTGCCCAACGTCGTGCCGCCGGAACCCTTCCGCTGGCTCGGGGCCCAGGTCACGATGTATGCGCTCGATACGGCCGACCAAAAGGGCGGATGGCGCAAGCCGTGGCTCAGGCTGGTTTCGGCAATGGGCTTTCCGTTGAGTTGAGTGGCAATCCTCTAGATAGGGCTCAGCTCGCGAACGCCTGGGCCTGCCTGATTTTTATGTAGCGCAAGCGATGGACGGGATTGGCCGAAGACTGGCTCCGGCCAATCCTCACGGCGTCAGCCGCGGTGATGGCTTTCCTGCAAGCCGTAGACCGGCGTTTCGATGCCGGCCTGGCGGGCTTTCAATTGCAGGGAGAGGTACTGCGAATAGTGCCGTGACTGATGCAGGTTGCCGCCGTGAAACCAGAGGGCTTCCTGCTGTGTCGGCTTCCACATGTTGCGCTGCTCGCCTTCCCACGGGCCGGGGTCCTTTGGCGTGTCGGAGCCCAGACCCCAGCATTTGCCGACCTTTTCGGCCACCTCGCGGCTGATGAGATCGGCCGCCCAGCCGTTCATCGAGCCGTAGCCGGTGGCATAGACGACCAGATCCGCCGGTAGCTCCGTGCCGTCCTTGAGTACCACCGACGTTTCGGTCAGGTGATCAACGTCTGAACCGGATTTCAGCTTGATCGAGCCGTCGATGATGAGGTCGCAGGCGCCGACATCGATGTAATATCCCGAGCCGCGGCGCAGGTATTTCATGAACAGGCCGGAGCCGTCGGCGCCCCAGTCGAGCATGAAGCCCGCCTTTTCGAGATCCGCGTAGAACTTGGCGTCGCGCTCGCGCATCTTGTCGTAGAGCGGGATCTGGAACTCGTGCATGATCCTATAGGGCAGCGAGGCGAAGATGAGGTCTGCCTTGCGTGTCGTCATGCCGGCCGCAACCGCCCGCTCGGAATAGAGGTCGCCGAGCCCGATCTCCATCAGCGAATCCGATCGTACGATGTGGGTCGAGGAGCGCTGGACCATGGTGACGTCGGCGCCCGCCTCCCACAGTGCGGCGCAAATGTCGTGCGCCGAGTTGTTGGCCCCGACCACCACCACCTTCTTGCCCTTGTAAGCGTCGGGGCCCGGATGTTGGGAGGAATGCTGCTGCTCGCCCCTGAAAATCTCCTGTCCCATGAATTTGGGAACGTTGGCCTTGCCGGACATGCCCGTGGCGAGCACAAGTTGTTTGGGCTTCAGCACCACTTCCTTGCCATCGCGCTCGACAACGACGGTCCATTCCTGCTTGTCCTCATCATAGGAAGCGGATTTGCAGGTGGTCGAGTTCCAGTAGTTGAGCTCCATCACCTTGGTGTACATCTCCAGCCAGTCGCCGATCTTGTCCTTCGGCGCAAAGACCGGCCAGTTCTCCGGGAAGGGGATGTAGGGCAGGTGGTCGTACCAGACGGGGTCGTGCAGGCAGAGTGACTTGTATCGCTTGCGCCAGCTGTCGCCGGGTCGCTCGTTCTTCTCGATGATGATCGTAGGTACGCCGAGTTGGCGCAGGCGCGCACCGAGCGCAATGCCGCCCTGGCCGCCGCCGATGATGACGACGTAGGGCTGCGTCTCGTAACCAAGTCCGGCGGCTTCCGCCTGGCGTTTTTCGCTCCAGGTCTTGCGATTGGGGTCGTGGCCGTGTTCCGCCCCCATCGGTCGCTTCAGACCCTTGGGTTCCTCATGCCCCTTGAGCTCGCTCATCGTCGTCAATAGCGTCCAGATCAGGCCATTCTTCAGACGGATATGGCCATAGCCACGCGCAACATCCGTTTCGAATTCGAACCAGCCCTGCGTGATGCCGTCGCCGTCGCTTGCCAGTTCCTTCTCATCCTGGCGAAATCGCGATGGTTTGATTGTTTTCAGTTGCCTTGTCAGCATGTCGCGGATCTGGTCGTGGCCCTCCATCGTGCGCAGGTTCCAGGTGAACGTGACCAGGTCCCGCCAATAGCAGTCAGCCTGGAACAGGTTGACCGCGGCTTCGACATCTCCGCGCTCCAGCGCCTTGCCGAGCTTGGCAAGGGCTGCGTCTATCTTCGTGTTGGGGCTGTCTTCAAGCATGGTATCTCCTCCGTGTTGCTCGAGTGTCAGGTGGCAAACGCCGGGGAAGCTCCTCCTTCCCCGGCGTGCCCGGATGATCATTTTGTAAGGTCGATCAGGATCTTCAGTTGCTTGCCGGCCGGATCGAGCAAGGCGTCGAAGCCTTGGGCAACGGCCCGGTCGAGCGTGATGGTGCTCGTCACAACCTTGGCGGCCGGAAGCAGACCCGATGCGATCAGCCGGATGACGCGCGGCCAGTAGTGGGTCGGGTAGGCCCAGGATCCGCGCAGGTCGATGTCCTTGAAGGTCACCTGGAACCAGTCGAGCGGGTTCTCGTGCGGATGCAGACCCGTTTGCACGACGACACCCTGCTTGCGCACGGCATCGACGCAGGCTTTCAGCGCATGTTCGTTGCCGACGCATTCGATCGCGACATCGCAACCGACCTTGCCTTCCGACGTCGCCCGAACGATGTCGCCGGGATTGTCCCGTTTGGGATTGATCGTGATCAGATCGGGCAGGATCGATCTTGCGAAATCGAGCCGCGCATCGTTGATGTCGGAGACGAACAGCTGTGCTGCGCCGGCTGCCCTTGCCGCCAGCAGTGTCAGGATGCCGATCGGTCCGGCACCGGTGACGAGCACGCTGCTTCCCGCCGTCACGCCACCGCGATCGCAGGCATAGACGGCAACCGCAGTCGGTTCGACAAGGGCTGCCTCCTCGTCGCTCATCGCATCGGGGATCTTCTGGACGTTGTATTCGTTGAGCGTGGCATGTTCCGCCATCCCGCCCCACTGCCAGCTGAGGCCCGCCAAGGCGAGGTCGGTGCTGAGGTGGTAAAGACCGCGATCGGCAAAGTAGTCGCCGGATCGCGGCATGATCAGCGGTTGAACGGATACCCTGTCTCCGACCGCAATGGTGTTTACGCCGTCGCCGATCGCCTCGACGATGCCACCGAACTCGTGCCCGAGAATCTGTGGCGCCCGCGCGCCGGTGAACGGGTGCGGTTCGCTTGGAATGAAAATCGGGCCATAGGCGTATTCGTGCAGGTCCGTGCCACAGATGCCGACAAAGCGATTGCGGATGAGGACCTGGCCTGGCCCCGGATTGCGATCGGGTGGCGAGATCTGTTCAAGCCGCAGATCCCTGGCTGCATGAAATCTGAGTGCGCGCATGTTTCCTCCGTTCTGCCTTTTGTTGCGACAGTACGGAGCAAGGGGCGTGCCAGGGCTGGGTCAGGTTTGAATATCGTTGCTAATCAATGGCGTAGCTCGACCTGGTGGGCATCGTCCACCTGAGGCGGATGCAACAGGTGTGGTGCCACACCTGTTGCATGCTAGTGCTTGGCGCGCAGCCGGTGGCGCTTGATCTGACGATGGACGGTGGAGCGATCGACGCCCAGGCGCCGGGCCGCCTCGGAGATGTTCCAGCCGCAGGAAGAGAGCATGATCTCGAGCGCCGTGCCGTCATCGGTCTTTCCGATTGGGGAAGGACCTTCAGTCTTGCCTGTCGGCGTCGCTGTGAGGTGGTCCGGCAGGTCGCCGAGTTCAATCCTGTTTTCGTCGCAGACGGCAGCGGCGACGGCGAGAACGTTATCCAGCTCGCGAATATTCCCGGGCCAGCCATGCGCCTTCAGCGCGGCCAGCGCGTCCGACGAGATGTGCAAAGGTCGCTCCTCGGTGCGGTGTTTTTCGAGGAGTGTCGCGAGCAGCCATTCGAAATCCGCCCGATCGCGAAGCGGCGGCATATGGAACACGACGGCATTCAGACGATAGAACAGGTCTTCGCGGAAGCGCCCCTCCTGCACCAGTTGCTGCAGCGGCCGGTGCGTTGCCGAGACGATGCGCAGGTTCACCGATTTCGGTTCCTGCCCGCCAATCGGCAGGATCTCCCGTTCCGCCAGGACCCGTAGCAATCTTGTCTGCAGGGTGAGGGGCATGTCGCCGATCTCGTCGAGGAAGAGGGTTCCGCCGTCGGCCTGTTCTATCAGGCCCTTGCGCCCCTTGGGCGATGCCCCGGTGAAGGCGCCGGGCAGATAGCCGAAGAGTTCGCTCTCGATCAGATGCTCGGGCAACGCGGCACAATTGAT
This sequence comes from Ensifer canadensis, assembly GCF_017488845.2. Lineage (NCBI taxonomy): Bacteria > Pseudomonadati > Pseudomonadota > Alphaproteobacteria > Hyphomicrobiales > Rhizobiaceae > Ensifer > Ensifer canadensis. The sequence continues at coordinate 214,687 of NZ_CP083374.1, read as the reverse complement.
CGCAACGAACTTACCCTTGAGGCCGCTGCAGTCATGGATTGTTCGGGCGAGGTGCTCCTTGCCCGAACCGGTCTCGCCCTGGATGAGGACCGGCAATGCGGTCGGCGCGAGTTTGGTGATCCGATCCTGAAGAGCTGCGATCACCGGCACCTGGCCGCCGAGCCGTCGAGAGGGCGAGGCCGTTGCGATCTTGCCGGCCGACCGGCCGACAGGAAACTGCGGTTCGATCGCGTGGGCAAAGAGAGCATTTCCGTCACGCGCGGTCAGAAGCCGTTCCTCAGTCGGCCTGCGACGGGTCAACTCCACCAGGCCATCAACCCCGATATCGAAGAAACGGGACATCGGTTGCCCGATGAGGTTTTGCGGGTCACGCCAGTCGAGCCCGGCCGAACGCGCCAGGATCCGTGCGCCGCCATGGGTCATGCCGATGATGTGGCCGCGGCCGTCGATCGAGATCGCCGCCTCAGGATCGACGTCGAGAAACTCGGGCGCGCGGGCAAAGCGCAGCACCCATTCATGGCGCGTCCGAGCCATCAGGTTGGCGAGCTCGATACGACGCACGGTGGCGGCCACAAGGTGGCGCGCAAGGTTTTGGCTTGCCTTCAGGATTGGAGAGCTGAGCAGAGAAATGTCGAGAACGGCCGAAAGCCCGCCTTCTGTATCGTAGATCGGCGCTGCGGTGCAGGAGAGCGGCGTATGCGTTGTGTCGAAATGGTCGCTCTGGTGGATCGTCAAGGCTTCTCCGGTCTCGAGACAGGCGCCGACGGCGCAGGTACCCGCCCGCGCTTCGGCCCAGTCGGATCCAAGGTAGAGGCCGGCCCGGCGCAGGTTGTTGTCGAAGGAAGGATCGCCCAGAAATTCGACTGTCACGCCTTTCCTGTCGGAGAGCAGCAGAACGTAGTTCTGTCCGGCGACCTGGTTGTAGAGGTTTTCAAGGCCTGACCGCGCGATCCTGATAAGGTCCTCGGCTTCCTGCCGATGCTCGCGAAGGCGCTGTTCAGGCAGGATGTAGGCTTCGCATGTCTGCGCTGGATCCAGCTTGTGCAGATCAAGGCACCGCAGCCACGACTTGACGACAATGTCGTCGCGTCCCGTTGCCAGGCCCTGTCCCACCCGCTCGATCTCGCGGACATGTTCAGAATGTGAAACCATGGAACTTCAATGGCATTGCTGCCACGCTCCTCCATTCCTCCGAACGCGAATGTGTCCATGGCGAAACGGCTTTGTAAAGGGCCGGCGGACATTTCGTTCAGTTTGAGCGCGATCGCCTGGTCGAAAACACAAACTGCGTGCGAACGGGTCTCAGCGCGACCGGTAGCTGTTGAAGCGGGGCACCTTCCAGGGTTTGCGGAGAAGGCAGGCATTCCCGCATTCGAAGCATTTCATTCAAGCGTCCGTGAGCGGAACGGGATGCTTTCCGGCCGATATATAATTCCTCAACTCAAGTTCGATTTTAGGGTAGAATTAGGCCGCGATTTAAAGGACTGCAGTGTCCTTTGCGCGCCGAATTCGACGTGTGGCGCTGCAGAGGAAAGGTGAAGCCAATGAAAAGGTTTGCAATCGTTGCCTTGTCGCTTGCGACTGCGCTGACAAGCGCTCCGCCGGTCATGGCATTTCCCACAATTGCCGCGCCAGGGATTGAGGCGCCGCAAGCCCAGCTGGTTCAGTACAGGCGATATCGCGGCGGCTACGGCGGGTACAACCACGGACATCATCACAACGGTGGTGGTGACGATTGGGCTTGGGCACTGGGTGGGCTTGCCGCCGGCGCCGTTATCGGCGGGCTGCTGGCTCAACCCAGATATTATGGCCCCGGTTACTACGGCGGGAACTACTACGGCAATAACTACTATGGCGGGAACTACTATGGCGGGAACTACTACCGGCAGCGCTATTATGCGCCACGCTATTATGCGCCACGCTACTACCGCCAAGTCTACGGCGGCGGCAGTGCACATATGCGCTGGTGCTACGCGCGCTACCGTTCCTATAGGGCATACGACGATACATTCCAGCCCTATTACGGTCCGCGACAAGCGTGCGTCTCACCTTACTATTGAGCGCGGTTGAGGTACGCCGTTAAACGGATTCATCCGCTATCTGGACGGGTTTGGACTGCTGGCAAGCAATCTGTACCGTCGCCCGGGACGATATATCATCGAAATCCGCGCTCAATGGCGCGGCCGGTGCCGGGTTCTGTCATCGCACCAGCGAAGGATTTCGTCGGCGTTGGCCTTGCCGCCGCGGGGACCATGGACGGTGACTGAGCGGGCTGCGGCAGCCACGGCGAAGTTCAAGGCATCGGCAAAGGGTTGGTTCTGTTCAAGACACCAGGTCAGCACGCCGCCAAAGGTATCGCCAGCGCCAGTCACGTCGACGACATCGACGGGAAACCCGCTAGCGCGCAGTATCGTGTCACCGTTACGCGCCTCTGCGCCCTCGGCCGCCAGCGTGCGCACCACCCAGTCGATGTCATGATCGCGCATCCAGTCTCCGATGCACGACAGGTCTTCATGGCCGAAGGCGGTACGGAAGCCGACCTGGTTGAAGATGACCACCGCCGCACCTTTGAGATAGGGCATGTCCTCAGGCGTGCAGCCGCCGACGTCGAGATCGAAGATGGCGCGGCGCCCGTGCTGGCGCAGGTCGGCCAGAAGTCCGGCCTGTTTCAGAATGCCGCTTTCCGTCCGCACGTGCAGCCGGCGGACACGATAGAGGGTCGTATACATCAATCCGGGCTGACGCAGCGCCGTCAAACTGTCCGGTGACAGCCACATCGGTTGTTCGCCCATCTCAACAGTCAGCACGATGTGCTCGCCATCGACCAGGAAGATCAGGTTGCGCGATTCGGGAATAGCAGGGTCGGTCAGCATGTGGCTGACGCCGACGCCGTTCTCCACGAGGTCGGCAATCAGCCGTTTTGACAGCGGGCTGTCGTTGAGCAATGAGATGAACTGCGTTCGGCCGCCCAGTGCCGCATGTACCACAGCGGCGTTGGCGATAGAGCCGCCGGTTTCCGCCGGCAGTTCGGCGACCATGCCCTTGTCCGCACGACCCGGCCAGCGATCGGCGGTGTAATATTCGTCGAGCGCCACGTCACCGATGAAAAAGGTTGTCATGCGCTCAGTCCTTCCTGGTTGGCCGCCTTGATCAGGCGTGGTCCGCCAGCCACAGGCACCCAGGGGCTTTCACCGAAGCCACATATCGCCATCCAATAGTAGGGCGCAGGGCCCGAAACGCCGCGGCAAGCGTCGTGCCAGACGCCACGATGCATCACTACCACTTGCCCCGGCGCAATCACGAATGCTTCAAGGTCATCGCGATGCGGTGCCTCTGCGTCGGATGCGGGCGCGACGGCCAGCACGATCGGTTGGGATGCGCAGAACAGCGCCTCTTCGGTTCCCAGGTGCCGCTCCATTGCCGCGCAGAGCCATGGTCCGCCGCCGCCGCGCGTGATGCCAAGGTGGCCAGAGCCCTCAATCAGCGGTGCGGTGGTGAACCCGTCTCGCCAGCCGTCGCCCGCCGTCCATATCGCCTTGGGATCTGAATCGTCAGTCAGGTTGTAGGTCGTACCGAACCGCGAAAAGTTTTCGGCGGTCACCGGCCGGGCGAGGACGGCATCCGGAGCGCTCATGCGGCACTCCTTGCAGCACGCACGACGCGCATCAAGCCGGCGACGTGGGCCGCTTCAACCCGGCCGGTGTCCTTATGGTCGTGCTTGAACCAGCTTCCGACGACGGCGCCGTCTGCGTGGGCAAGCTGTTCGGCGGCATTGGCCTCGGTAAGGCCGGCTCCGATCAGTAGCGGTACACCGCCCCCGGTTGCGGCACGGAAACGCGCCACCTTGTCCATGTCGGTCGGCCGGCCCGTCGCATCGGAGGTCACCACGAGGCCGTCGCAACGCGAGGCGCCGATGCGCACGTCCTCTGCTTCCGGCCTGCCGGACAGGACCAGTTGATATTTGAACCGCACGCCCCCGAGCAGCAGCGCCGAGACGCCTTCACGGCGGGTGGCAAGGTCTGCGGCGAAGGGAGCATCCGTCTCGGGCGGCAAATGACCGGCAACGGAATCGACCTGGATGAAGGCGACGGGATAGTGTCGGGCAAGTTCAAATGCGCGCGCATCATCGCGTAGCACATTGACGCCGATGCGCGTGCCGAGATCAAGGCCGAACAGCCGCTCCAGCACCCGCTCCACATCCTCGGCGTGGCCGAAATAATTCTCAACTACCAATCCATCGACACCTTCACCCGCCATAATGCGGGCTTCTTCCTCGGCTTGGGCGAGTTTGCCCTCGGGGCTGTCGCCTGCCAGGTGCAACATGCCGAGAATGGGTTTTGGCGTCGTAAAGGTCTCGCCGAAGCGGCTCATGTTCGTTCTCCTGCGTCGCGCCGCCATCAGGCCGGCGCGGTATCACGCCCCCAACGGGTGGCGAATTTCATCTGGACCGCCGGCGAGTAGACGATCGACGTGCGTTCGACCAACCGATCGTTGGCGTCGAGCACATCCCCGCTGGCGCAAAGATAGCCCGGCACGTCGTGTGCCGGAGCAAACACCTCCCGCAAACGGTCGGATGGCGGCACAACCGTCAAAAGCAATTCCGAGCGAATGGGGTTGCGGTCATAGTCGCGGCGCAATACCTCGTAGAGTGATTGCGCCGCGAAATCGTAGCGGTCGATGCCTGGATAGAGGGCGAGATCGAGCTGCGACGTATCGACGTTCAGCCAGTTGACGGTCTCGCCGTTGGCAAGCCCGCGAGCGCGCACCAGGAACAGTTCACCGTTCTCAACCCGATGCTCCAGTACCCGCGTCGTCGGGCGTTGGCCTTGTCGGCGGGCGAGTTCCGTAAAGCTGCCGAAGTTCCAGATATTGTGGCTGATCGGCCGGTGCGAAACGATCGTGCCCCGGCCGCGAACCTGCTGGACCAGTCCCTCCGACACCAAAAGCGCCATCGCATTGCGCACCGTGGTCCGGGCGATGCCGAACTGGTCACGCATTTGGTTTTCCGAGGGAATGGCTTCCCCTTCGGAAAAATCGCCGCTCAGGATTGCGGCTCGAAGCGCCCGGTAGAGCTGCCGGTAAAGTTGCTCGCTCGAATAGAGATCGAGGCGCAATCTCGACAATCTGTCGTCGGCGGCGATGGGGGCGTCAGGCATGGAGGGATGGGTCAAGGCGGGCTCCGTTTGGCTCCGTTACTTCGTGGTTCCGTTCACCTTGAACTCTTCCACGGCAGCATCTTTCAAGCCATGACGATCGAGGATCTGTGCATAAGTACCATCCGCCTTCAGCGCCTCGAGCGCTGCAAGAACCGCATCGCGCAAGGGGCCATTCGCCTTGGCAAAGGCGATGCCGTAGTAATTGATCTCGTCGACCTTGCCGATCTGGTAGAACTTGCCCGGTTCCTGCTTCATCAGATCGAGCAGGCCCTCCAGGCCGATGACCGAGGCCTGTGCACGGCCTTGGCGGATCTGCATGATGTGCTCGGCCTGTGTGGGGATCTGGATGACCGTGATCGGCTTGTCGGCAGCACAATTGGTCTTGCCGACATTTTCCGCCCATGTGACCCAGCTGGTGCCCGTCGCCACGGCCACGGTCTTGCCGCAGAGATCGGTTTCAACCTTGATCTCTCCCTGCTGATCGGCCGTGGAATAAAAGACGTTGCCAGTCTTGAAGTAGTCGATGAAATCGAGCTGTGTCTGGCGTTCGACCTTGTCGGAGAAGGCGGTCATGATCATGTCGGACCGGCCGGTGACGACCTGAGGAATGAGCTGCGGGAATTCGACGTTCTGGAACTCGGCCGTCAGGCCGAGGCGCTCGGCGACGGCCTTGGCGAGATCGATGTCGAAACCCTTCAGGTCGGTCGAGCCGGCATCGCTGTATTCCATCGGCGGATAGGCAAGGCTGATGGTGACGTTTAGTTTGCCAGCGGCGCGCACGGCTTCGGGCAGGGCGGCGGCCAGCTTCTCATCGGCCGCGGCATGGGCCCCTCCGGCTACACACAGGCTGATGAATGTGGTGGAGGCAAGTCCCAGAACTATTGGCAGCAGTCGTTTCATTTTCTGTTCTCCCATTTTTAAGCTGAAATTTCTCAGGCCAGAACGCGGCTGAGGAATGTGCGCACGCGCGGATCACCGGGGTTGCTGAGGACCTGTTCCGGCGCGCCGGTCTCGCGAATTTCTCCGTCGATCATCACCACGACGCGGTCTGCCACCTCGCGGGCAAAGCCGATCTCATGGGTGACGACAATCATGGTGGTACCGCCGCGCGCCAGATTGCGCATGACCTCCAGCACCTCGCCGACAAGCTCCGGATCGAGCGCGCTGGTCGGTTCGTCGAACAGCATCACCCGTGGCTCCATGGCGAGCGCCCGGGCGATTGCCACGCGTTGTTTCTGGCCGCCTGAAAGCTGCGACGGATAGCTTTCGGCCTTGGCCGCCATGCCGACCTGCTCCAGCAGATCCATGGCGCGGGCTTCGGCTTCGGCCCGGCGCAATCCGCGCACGACCATCGGCCCTTCGATGACATTGCCGAGCACCGTCAGATGCGCGAACAGATTGAAGTGTTGGAACACCATGCCGAGCTGACTCTGCTGTGCGCGTAGTCGCTTGACGGGCAGCTCCTGTAGGGCGCCGCGATGGAGCGCGTAGCCCATGATCGCACCATCGACCCAGACATAACCGCCGTTTGGCGTTTCGAGATGGTTGATGCACCGAAGGAACGTGCTCTTACCACTGCCCGAGGGGCCGAGGATGCACAGCACTTCACCATAGGCGACTTCGAGGTCGAGGTTCTTCAATACCTCGTGGCTGCCGAAACTCTTGCGGATACCTACCGCCTTGACCGCGAGACTCATGCTTCCCTCACAGCGGCGAGACGCCGCGCCCGTCCTTTGAACCAGCTTCGATTGCTGGCAGCGGCAGCGGCATCGCGGCCGAAATGGCGTTCGAGATAATATTGACCGATGGAAAGGACCGTCGTTCCGGCGAGGTACCAGGCGGCGCACACGAACAGCAGCTCGATGACCGCGCCGTTGATGAAGTAGATCCGCTGGGCCGCGTTCAGCATTTCGCCCATGGCGATCGTGGCGGCGAGCGAGGAGAATTTCAGCATGCCGATGGCGCTGTTGCCAAGAACCGGCAGGATCAACCGCAGGGTCTGCGGCAGCATAATGCGCCGCATCGTCTGGCCGGGCGTCATGCCGAGTGTGTGGGCCGCTTCCTTCTGGCCGCGATCGACGGACGAGATTCCGCCGCGCACCACTTCCGTCAGATAAGAGCCCTCGTTGACGCCGAGACCAAGAACGGCAGCGACAAAGGGCGTCACCACATCAACCATGCGCTCGTCGACCAGGCCCGGAATGTAGAGACGGGGAAAGACGAGTGCGATGTTGAACCAGATGAGAAGCTGGAGCAGCACCGGCGTGCCGCGAAATATCCAGACGTAAAGCCAGGCGGCAAAGCGCAGGATTGGATTTTCCGAAAGGCGCATGATCCCGAAGGCGAAGCCGAGGACCACGCCAAGTGCAAGCGCGCAAGCCGAGATCAAAAGGGTCCAGCCGAAACCGGTGATGATGACGCCGGCCGTTAGAAACTGCCCGACGACCGTCCACTGGATTTGACCAACCGCAAAGGCGCGACCGATCACTGCCAGCAGCAGGATGACGGCACCACCGCTTATCCAGCGCCAAGGGTGGCTCAAACGGCGAATGGGCACGTCCGGGCCTGGCAGGTCTGTCAGCGACAGCGTGGGAGTTGCATTCGAGGTTGATCGGGTCATGATGTCCAAATGTAGGGTTAGGCCTACAACTTACTAGATGCGTTCTTTAGCGGAGTCAAGCGGGCCGACCGCCGAAGGAAAAACAAGCGCGTTGTCGGGAAAATGGGCACGTGATCACAGGTCGCGTGCACGTCCGCGATCAGCAGCCAGTTCGTGGCGCTGGACTATCCAGTGAGAGGGTGAGTGTCGTCGGCGTTACGTTGATCGCTCGCTTGGGAGGTTCATCGATGACATATCGTCGAAAGGTTGGACCGTTTCGATGTACACCGCCGAGCACGGATCGAGACGCGTGCGCGGCGGTGACATGGTTCAACATAGCCTTGACTCAGAGCCTTGTAACAACGACTTCCTGATACTCGCTCGGCACCACCATGGTACCGCCATCGGCGCGATTGAAGCGTGCAACGAGCGCCAGCAGATCGGTAGCGAGCGCGTCCTGTCCCGCGGGTTCGAGGGCGGCGAAGGTCTTCAAAACAGGGCCGTAGAAGGTCCGGAAGACCTCAAGCCAATGCTCGGGCGACTTGTAGCGGAACACAAACTGCCGCGGCATTGCCGCAACCGAGGCGGACGTGGCCGGGAACAGTTCCTCGAGACGCGGGCGCGATCCCCAGAGCGCCGGCGAGCGGGCACCTGCCGGCGTTGGGACATGGCGACCGATCGTCTTGAACACCTGCCCGATGAAGCCATCGGGGGTCCAGTTCGCAAGGCCAATGGAGCCGCCGCGCTTGCAGACACGAAGGAGCTCGCCGGCAGCCCGCTCCTGATCGGGCGTGAACATCACGCCGAAAATCGAGAGCACAGTGTCGAACGACTGATCGGCGAAGGGCAGGTTTTCTGCATCTGCCTCCTGGAAGGTGATGGAGAGCCGGTCTGCCTTGGCGCGCTCACGAGCGCGCTCCAGGAGCGCAGGGACGTAATCCGTCGCGGTGACGTCGCACCAGCGCCGGGCGGCGGCAAGCGCACCGTTGCCGTTGCCAGCGGCGACGTCGAGCACCTTGGAACCGGCGCGCAGATCGAGCGCTTCACAGAGGCTCTCGCCAACAATTTGCAGGGTCGTGCCGACGACGGCGTAATCGCCTGAAGACCACGCGTTTTGCTGCCGGGCCTTGAGCGCGCCGAAGTCGACGGCAGGCTGGTGGTTCTGGTCGGCTAGAGCTGCGGATGTGGACATTTTTTCCTCCTTAAGGCAGTTTGATTGGGTCATGGTGCGTCTGTCACAGGCCTGTTTCGAGCATCTGATCTTCCGCGGCTTCTGGTTTAGGCAGAGAGCGTGGGAACCGGCGTGGGAGCCGGCGTGGTAATGACCATGGAACCTTACGGGCGAAGGCAGATCGACATGCCGTCGTTAACGCTCCGACTGCTCGGACCATTGGCAATTCGCCGTGAAGGCGTGGACGTGCCGTTGCCCGGATCGCGCAAGGTGCGTGCTCTTCTTGCCTATCTGGCGCTTTCGCCTCATCCCTCTGGAAGGGCTCAGCTTTGCGACCTTCTGTGGGATGTTCCCGACGATCCGCGCGGTGAACTGCGATGGTGTCTGAGCAAGATCCGGTCGCTGATCGGTGAGCAGCGCGTCCGTGCCAAGGGCGATACGATCGCCCTCGATCTGTCGGATTGCTCGGTCGATGCGATCGAGGTTACCGCAGCCCATCGACACGGCTTTAGGACGCTTGCACCGGAACAGTTGCGATCCCTGGCCGATCTTTTTGTCGGCGATTTTCTTGACGGCCTTGCGATTGAGCGCTGCCCGGCATTTGACAGCTGGCTGGCGTTCCAACGGCGCCGATTGCGCGATACCCATGCGGCTCTCCTCGATCACATCGTACAACGCGCCGGCCATGAGGAAGTGCGCAGCTATCTCGATCGCTGGATTGCCCTTGCCTCCTTTGACCTTCGTCCCCACGAGCTGCTGCTGCAAAGCCTTGCTGCCGACGGGCGCGTTCGGGAAGGAGAGGAGCACCTGGCAGCGACTGCCAAGCTTTTCGATAGTGAAGGCGTTGACAGCAAACCTCTTCGAGAGATCTGGCGCACGGCCAGGGCTCAGGCTGACGAGACGTTCATAGTGCATCCGGCGCCCGTCGCCGAAACGGCGCCGAGCGAAACAGCAGCACCTCAGACGCATCGCCGTGCCTCGATCGCCATCATGCCCTTCGATGACACGTCGCCGATGGCCATTCCGGGTGGGTCGTCGGATGCGCTCGTTCACGACATCATCACACGGCTCGCCCGACAGCGAAGCCTCAGCGTGATCGCCCAGGGCACCATGTTCGCCCTGCGCGACCGCCGGTACACACCGCACGAGGCTGGCCGGATGCTCGGCGTCGACTATGTCGTCAACGGCTCGTTCCAGCGCCTCGGAAGGCGCATCACCGTCTGCGTCGAACTTACGGAGGCGCAAACCGCCCGTATCGTCTGGGCCGAGGTCTTCGAGTACGATGCTGCGGAGACCTTTCTTCTGCTTGACGAGATCGGCAGTCGGATCGTCGTCACCATCGAGCGTGAGGTCGAAGCGCTTGAGAGCAACCGGGCAATCCTGAAGCCACCTAGTTCTCTCGATGCGTGGGAGGCGCATCACCGTGGGCTCTGGCACATGTATCGCTTCACCAGGAGCAACAATGAACAGGCCCAACACTTCTTCGAGACCGCGATAAACCTCGATCCGACATTCGCCCGCGCTCACGCGGGCCTTTCCTTCACCCATTTTCAAAGCGCCTTCCAGCACTGGGCGGATCAGGACGTGGAGGTCGAGCTCGCGTATCGGGCAGCCAGCCAAAGCATGATGGCCGATGACCGCGACCCGGCCGCGCATTGGGCAATCGGCCGAGCGCTCTGGCTGCGGGGGCTGCATGACCAATCCGTCGGCGAGCTGGAACAGGCGGTCGAACTCAGCCCCAGCTTTGCGCTTGGTCATTATTCGCTCGCCTTCGTCCAGGCTCAGTCCGGCGATGCGCAGGCAGCTATTGTGGCGGCTGATCTTTCGCGAAAACTCAGTCCATTTGATCCGCTGCTCTTCGGCATGCTGGCAAGCCGGGCGCTGGCACTCGTGCGCCTCGGACGCTTTGAGGAGGCCGCCGGCTGGGCCATCAAGGCTGCGGCTCGGCCGAATGCCCATGCCCACATTCTGGCGATCGCGGCGCTATCGCTGGCGCTCATCGGCCGGCTCGACGAAGGGCGTGGCTACGTGGCGTCGATCCATCATCGGTTTTCAGGTTACAGCCTGAGCGATTTTCTGACCGCGTTTCATCTGGGGCCCGAACAGCAGACGCTGTTTCGCGAAGGTGCAAGGCAGATCGGCCTCCATTGATGACATCTTGTCCCTGGTTCATTGTTTCTGATCGTCCTTGCATTGTGGGGATCAGACAATGAAACATCGGGTCGTGCTTGGCTTTGCGGCCGCCTTGGGTTTGCTCGTTGCGGCGACATTCGTCGTGCCTTCTCGGACCTCCGTTGCTCCCATAGCGATCGAGACATCTGTCATTCGCAGTTCAGATCTTCTCGAAAAAGCCTGGAGCCTCCCGGTCGCTTCTGCCTTTGACAAACGCGTCACGTGGCAGTCGAACGGTTCGCGGTGTGGACCTGCAAGCCTTGCAAACAGCTTCCGCTCGATCGGTGAGGACGAAACGACCGAGGCCGACGTCCTGTCCGGAACAGGTACGTGCTGGACGGGGTACTGCATAATGGGGCTCACTTTGGACGAGCTGGCTGAGCTTGCGCGAAAGAAGACGAGCCACCAGGTCACCGTGCTGCGGAACCTGACCGCCGAGCAGTTCCGTGAGCACATGACGCACGCTAACGATCCCGACCGTCGCTACATCATCAACTTCGATCGTAGGACGATTTTTGGAGCGGGAGCAGGACACCACTCACCCGTGGCGGGATATCTGGAGGCCGAAGATCTGGTGTTCGTCCTGGACGTGAATGAGCAGTTCAAGCCCTGGCTCATCGAGCGCGATCGTTTGTTTGCCGCCATGGATACTCTCGACGGTGATAGCAAAAGAGGCCTGCTTCAAATCGGCGGCCCCTGACCGCGTTGTCGCTTTCGCAGCGGGCGTGTCTGGATAGGCAGGTCTTCGAAGTCCCTCGGGGCACCGGGAATGTCCTGCAGACGGCGAACCGGTCAATCGGTTCGGCCTGCTCGACCGCAGGCGGGCGTTACGACCATATGCGGAGGTCACTCTGCGATGTAGAGTCTCAAGCATTGATTGCTTACCATAAGGCAGGAAGCGTGTCCCAGATGGTTTAGCGGTGCCAGCCCAGGGCGGGCGGGTCGACCTGGCGTAGTTGCGGCGTGGAGAAACGCATCGTTGCCGGGCGCCCAGATGAGACAATGCGCAGGTTGAGCGCGAGCCGAAGCCTCTGGGATGGCGTTTTGATTTTGATCGGCGGTGTCCTCAGCATGCCTGACCATGCCTCGGTCGGATAGGACGCGAGGTTGCCGTCACCGAGATCGAAAGGTGCAAGCGCCTGTGCCGTCAGACCTTCCGGGCCACAGTCTTCAAGCACAAGGGAGATGTCCCGCCAGCCATCATGCGCGTCGACCTCGACCGCGCAGCTCGCCCGGACCCAGGCGCCTGCCGGCAGCGGATTGATGAAACCTTCCGGCAAGATCTCCAGGACGCAATGGCCGCCTTCCAGACTGATTTCTTGCCAGCCTGCCGGATGACCGGTGCTGCTTACGGCACGGCTGGCCGTGACGTTGCAATCGGGCGGCGGCCCCGCAAACGTCTTTGCGTTGCCCGGAAGCGGATCGGGAACAAAACTTCCGAGGGGATTGTGAACCGGGTCGAAACGATCGTCCCGCGCCCACCGTTCGGGAACGTGCGGAGCAAGCAGCCCGCGGAGGTACTCGGCCAACGCCTTGCCGACGGCATGACCGCCCGGCACAGAAAAATGCGTGCCGTCATCGGAGAATCCGGCGTGTGGAACGCCGTCCGCGCTATGCCAGTCGACCCAGGCGCTGTTCCAGTCGAAGATGTGGCAACGGGGTCTTCGGGCCGCGAAGGCACGGCTCTTCTGGTTGATCCATTGCGCCTTGGCACGCTCCGATCCGCCGGCCGACCATTTTTGCGTCCCGCGGGCAAGGATCGGCAGCAGGATGACCAGCTTGCCGGCATCGAGCAGGCGGGACACGATCGCCTCGCGGATCGCCTGAATGGTTTCCTTGGTCTCCACCATCATGTCGTTGGTTCCCGCGTCAACGATGATGAGGTCGAAATCAAGCGCAAGGACCTGGTCGATCCGGTTGGCGATATCTAGGGCCTTCTGGCCTGAGACACCGGCGTTAAGGCCACCGAAGCCGCGCGAGTCACCCACCCGCCCGCTCGGCTCCCATCCAGGATGTACGCGTGGGTCGTGGAAGACGGTGATATCGAGCTGGCCATGGGTCAGCACCTCCGCCCATGTCGACCAGCCCCTGGCCGACGATCGGATATGCCGCTCGCCGGCATCGTGGTTCTGCTGGACGAGCGAGGTCCCGAGCAGGGCGACCCTGCTCCCATGGATCGGAGATGTGACTGTCATGTTCTGGTCCTACGAGAAGAACGTGCCGCCATTGACGTCGTAGCTGGCGCCGGTGATGAAGGCAGCCTCGTCGGAGACGAGGAACGCGACCAGACTTGCGACCTCGGCCGATTGTCCCTCGCGCTTGAGCGGTGTCGCTGCCGCAACCCGCTCGCGCACTTCCGGTTTCGTGAAGGTGTCGTGGAAAGCCGTGGAGATCATGCCGGGGCAGACGGCGTTCACCCTGATCTTCGGGCCGAGTTCCTTCGACAGGCCACGCGTGAACGTCATCACGGCCCCCTTGGAGGTCGCGTAGGCGACGGCGCCGGGACCGCCGCCGTCACGGCCGGCCTGGGACGCGAAGGTGACGATCGAGCCTCCTTCATTCATGGCGGGCACCGCGGCTTTGGTTGCATTGAACAACGACGTCAGATTGACGTCGATCACTTCACGGAAGAACGCCTCGTCCATCTCGGACAGCGTCTTGCGGGCGATGATGCCGCCGGCGACGTGCACGAGGCCATCAAGCCTGCCGAATTCCGACACGGCCTTGTCGACCGCGGCCTGGGCATCCGCCGCATTGGTCATGTCCGCTCTAAGTGCGACCGCCTTGCCGCCCGCCGCATTGATAGCGCCGACGCTCTGTTCAGCGCTTGATGCCGAGCCGAAATAGGTGACGACGACCTTTGCGCCTTCCTTGGCAAGTCGCTCGGCGCAGGCCTTGCCGATGTCGCGTCCGCCGCCGGTGACCAGCACGACTTTGTCTTTCAGTCCGTTCATGGAAATATCCTTTCGTGATCAGAAGTTCTTTGGGATGACGATGCGCAACTGGTTGTCGTCGACATCGGTGAAGTAGATGTCGGCGCTGAACCCCTGGTCGTCGATGAAGTTAAAGACCCGCCGCGGCTCATCGAGCGAATAGGGAACGAGCAGGGTGACGAGGGTGTGCTTGCTCGCCGACGGCAGGCTGGCCTCGATATGGTATTGGGTATCCATGCCCTCGACGTCGGCGGGATCGATCCCTTCGAAACCTTCGACCAGGCGAACATTGGGCGGGCCGGAGGTCGAGTGGACGAACTGCCCGTAAAGGCCGGCGCGCTCTCCGGTCAGGCGGAAGCTGTTGGTGCCGACGTCCATCGGTCTTGTCGCATGAAACAGCCATTGAACGGGCTTTGGACGGGAGCACTCGACGCGGTCGACGAGCACAACGAAATCGCTTGCGGTGAAATAGACGTCGCGTTCGGCGCGCAACACGTCAGGATCTGCGGCCCGGTAGGCCGCCGTCGCATCGCCGCTGATGAAGACATGGGACGGCTCCTCGCGCACGGTGACAATCCGCCCCCCGGCCTTTTTTGCAATCGTCTTATCGCCGTCGGCATACTGACCTTTGCCGTCGATGAGGATGGCGTTCTTGGAAATGGTCTGGCGCCGCCAGTTACGGTGCATGGTGGAGTTGAAGGCCACATAGTAGCCGCTCTGGATGGCCAGATCTTCGCCGAAGGCATAGAGCAGGAAAGCGTTCTGGTCGCCATGGCTGTGGCTGAGCGAGCCGAAGGTGCTGCTCTTGAACAGAAACTGGATATGCCGCGCAGGGTCGTCCATGTATTTCTGGATGGCGACCCAGCCGATATCCTTGAACCATTTCACTGGTGGCAGGTCGCTTGGCGCCTGGGCCGTGATCTGCGGATAGTCGTGGCGATAGACGAGATCGTCGAAATTGAGATCCCACCAGCCGTAATTGTAGAACTCCATCTCGGTTCCGGCGGCGTCGGCCTTAAGGCGCTCGTAGTACCACTGGTAGTAAGGATTGCCGGTGACGCCTGCGAACTGGCGGACATTGTAGCCGACCTTTACTCCCGGCGGGTCGCCGAGGGTGGAATCGTCTCCGAAACAGGCGCGACGGGTACCCGGTGCCTTGGTGTAGAGCGGGAAGTCGCCGGTCTTATGGAAGAACGGCCTCTTGTAGAGGTCGACGTCCAGGAAGTTCTTGATGAGGTTGGCGGCCTCCGTCAGGTAGGCGATGCCTGTCATCCAGTAATGCGGACCCTCGGCCCACCCGCCATCCGCGTCGCCCCATGGGGAGTAGAGTGTGAACAGGAATTCGATCGTATAGTCGAGCCAGCTTTCCGCCTCGTCGCTTTCTCCAGCAAGAGCGATGCAGGCGGCCGTCAATGCGGCCGATAGCGAGCGCACGGCGTGACTGTCATAGGGGAAGACATGGATGCGCGCACGCCACAGGACATGATCGGCAACTTCGCGCGTCCGCGCCAGCAGGACGTCGCGGACCTCCGTCCGTTCCGTGTCGTCGAGATGATCCCACAGCCAGTCGTAGCCCCAGGCGAGTGCGGTGACGACGCGGAAGGCTGCCTCGTCGTTGTAGGAACGCGCGGTGGCGCCCGTACGATCCCATCGCGCGATCGCCAGCAGCCATTCACGCGCCCTGGTGATCAACGCGGGATCGTCGAGAATTACGCCGGCGATCGCCAGATGGCGCACCGCGTAGATGGCTTCCTGGCAATCGATGTACATCTGCCGCCAGAGTTTCGCGACGCGCACGTTGTTGGGGTAGAGGGCAGGCTCTGCGATGAAATCGCGCGTGAGCCATGGCGCGACAGACTTGTCGAAAAAACCCTGCCAGCCGCAATGATCGGCATCTGCCTCCAGGCGTTCGCGAAAATCACCGACTTCGCTCGGACCGAGCCAAAGTCGGGGATGGCGTAGATCCGCAGCCTTCCAGCGGACTTGCGCGCGCGGCAGCGGTGTTTCCGGCAAGCCGGGCAGGATCTCGAATATTCGAACGCTGCTCCAGGCGGACACAACGGTTTTGGATGCGCCATCCCATAGCGCGAAGGCCCAGTGATAGACGCCGGGCTCGAAGGTTACGTCCGGCGTGAAGAAGTTCCAATTAAGGTCTTCGAACAGCAGCGTATCGGCCGGTGGAAAGGATGGATTCCGGGACACCTTGAGGGCATAGCGGGCATTGTCGTCCAGCGCCGGCAGCCAGCTGAAACGCGGCGGGTTCTCCTGGATGGCGGAGCCGTTCGGCTGATAGGTGATCGTCAGCGTGCCGGGTTTCGGCTCGTCGAGATAATGCAGTCGTGGGGCTTCGTCAGCTTTGGGCATCGAAAATGACGTCCTTTAACAAGTCGGGGAGTGAATAGGGCGCGGCCGCGCCGCGCCCTGATGTGTCAGTTCTTGGCGTATTGGCGGTCGTAGGCCGTCTGCATGACCTTGATGACCTCGGGCAGGCCGAGCTGTTCGAGGCGAGCCTGATAGGCATCCCAGGAGGCGTCGACATTCTGTGCGCCGAGCACGAAGGTCTGCTGCATCTCGGTCATGTATGTGAGCAGGCTCGGCCAGTACTTGTCGTAGACCGCCCGTTCCTCGGCGCTCATCGAGACGCCGGTGAATTCGGGCTGCAGCAGGCCGGGTTCCGTCTCGTACATGGCGATCCCGTCGAGGGCCATCTTGTTGGTCCACTGCTGTTCGGACGGGTAGGAGGCCCAGTAGCCGCGCGGCACGCCGGCGCCGATCTCCCACATCTGGGCGTTCACCGGCTTTGGGTTCTTGAGGACGCTGTCCTTGTAGACAGGTTTGCCGTCCTTCATGTCGTAGTTGACGCCCTCGACACCCCAGTTGGAGAGAATGCGACCCTTTTCGGAGAACCAGAAGTCGAAGTACTTGATCGTCTCGGCGGGGTGCTGATTGGTGTAGGAGATCGCCCAGCCGGCAGGCTGAACGGTCGCACGCCGACTGTCCTCGAAGCGCTTTCCCGATACCGTTTTCGGTGGCAGCATCGGTGCGAAATTGATACCGGGAACGCTGTCCTTCAGAGCCTCGGTATAGTTCGAGGTGCTGGCGAACCAGTCATGGGTCATGCCGCCGATATTGTTACCGAGCATGTATTCGCGAACGCGTGCGCCGCGAGTAAAGACTTCCGTGTCGATGAGCCCTTCGCCAAACCACTGGGCAACCTTTGAAATCCCGGTCTTGTAGTTTGCCGTCGTCCACGGGTGGACGATCTTGCCGTCCTCGACCATGAAGTCGCCGTAGCGTTCCGACCCCGAGACGCGCGCATCCCACATGTTGATGAGCCGCACGGCTTCGATCGGCTCGCGGGCGAAATAGGGAACCTCGTCCTTCTTGCCGTTGCCGTTGGGATCCTTCTCGCGAAATGCCTTGAGCACAGTGTAGAGCTCGTCGACATTTTGCGGTTCCTTGAGACCGAGCTTCTCCAGCCAGTCCCGGCGGATGAACCAGGCGCGCGAATACTCTCCCTCCGGAACATAAGGGATGAAGTAGATATGCCCATCGGGCGCGCTGATGGCGCGGCGCACCACGGGATGATCGTCGAAGAACTTCTTCAGGTTGGGGGCGTTTTCGGCGATCAGGTCGTCAAGCGGCAGGAAGGCGCCTTCCATCCCGTAGCGGATAAAGTCGTCCTTGAGGCCGCCTGTCACATCTCCTCCCACGATATCAGGCAGATCGCCAGACGCCATCAACAGGTTGAAGGCGTCGCGGCTGTTGCTGGTGGCAAGCGAGGCCACGTTCTTGACGTGGATTCCGGTCCATTCCGCCGCTTTCTTCTCGACGGGCCAGTTCTCCGTGTAGACGTACTTGTCGCGGAAATGGAAGTGGATCGTCAGTTCGAGCGGATCGTCGACAATCTTCGTCGACGCGTCCTCGGCGGCGGCGCTGCCCAATTGCAGAAGCGCACAGGTGGCAAGTAGCGAAAGCCTTTTCCCAAAACGTCTCATTCCATTTCTCCTCCTTGAACAGAACTGGCCGTTATTCCTTGACCCCACCAAGGGTGATGCCCTTGTTGAAGTATTTCTGGATGCTCGGATAAATCAGCAGCACCGGAATGATCGAGGCGATCATGATCGCGGCTGTGACGGTTTCGAATGAGTAGCGCGAGCTCAGCAGGCTGCTGGCAAACTCGTCGTTGGCGGTGAGGTCGACGATGATGCGCTTCAGGTAGAGTTGGAGCGGGATCTTTTCCTCGCCGCGCAGCAGCACCATGGCCCAGAAGTAGCTGTTCCAGCGCGAGACGATGCAGAACAGACCGACGGTGATGATGGCCGGCTTGGACAGTGGAATAAATACCTTCCAGAGCAGCTGCCATTCGCTGGCGCCGTCCATCTTCGCTGCTTCCTCGAAGGATTTCGGCACGGACTCGAAGAAGTTGCGCAGCAGGATGACGTTGAAGGCATTGCAGGCGAAGCCGATGATCAGGCCGAAACGCGAATCCAGGAGGCCAAGGTCGCGCATGTTCAGGAAGAAGGGGATCATCCCGGCATTGAACCAGAGGGTGAATGCCACCATCAGGTTCAGGAATTTGCGTCCGCGCAGCCTAGCGCGTGACAGCGCATAGGCGCCGGGGATCATGATCGCCAAGCTGACCGCGGTGCCGCCGAACGTGTAGATGAAGGTATTGCCGTAGGCGATCCAGAACAGTCGGTCGGACAGCACGAATTCATAGGCCGCAAGCGTCAGGTCCTTGGGAAACAGAATGACCTGCCCGGAGGTGACCGCCGCACCTGACGAGATCGATACCGCCAGCAGATAGATGAACGGATAGAGGGTCGACAGGACGAACAGTCCGATCAGGGCCGCATTCGCATATCCGAAAATACGATCGCCGCGCGAGTATAGGCTGAAAGTGGCCATGACATTCACCAGAGCGAGGTTGATGAGACCTTCCGGCTGATCCGGTTGGCCGTGAAGACGAGGGCAAACGCGATGACCGCGTTGAACAGGCCGGCGGCAGTCGCCAGGTCGTACTGGGTTCCCTGCAGGCCGGTCCGGTAGACATAAGTCGAGACAACGTCGGCGGTGCGGTAGGTGGCCGGTTGGTAGAGTAGGATGATGTATTCGAAACCGACCTCGACCAGGTTGCCGATGCGGATGATCAGCATGATGATGATCGTCGGCAGAATGCAGGGCAGGGTGATGCGCCACATCATCTGCCAGCGCGAGGCGCCGTCGACCCGGGCGGATTCGTAGAGTGTCGGGCTGATACCGGCGATGGCAGCGAGATAGACGATCGATTCGAAGCCTGCCTCCTTCCAGACGTTGGAGCCGATGAACACCGTTCGGAACCATTCCGGCTGTGTCAGGAAGTAGATCGGATCGAAGCCGAGGCTGGACAGCACGAGGTTGACCACGCCCGTGGTTGGCGACAGCAGGTTGATGACGATGCCTGCAACGATCACCACCGAAATGAAGTGTGGAAGGTAGACGACGGTCTGTGAGAAACGCCGGCCGACTTCGCTCTGCAGCTCATTGAACATCAAGGCCAGGATGATTGGCACCGGGAAGGCGAAGATCAGCCCCAGGCCGCTGATGGTGATCGTATTGATGAAGGCGCGGATGAAGATCTGGTCATTGAGTAGCGTCCGGAAATTTTCGAACCCGACCCAGGGACTGCCGGCAACGCCACGGAACGGGCTGAAGTCCTTGAAGGCAATCTGCAAGCCTTCCATCGGCTTGTAGAGGAAAAGCAGGAACCAGACGAGCATCGGCAACAACAACACATAAAGCTGCCAGTCTCGGCGAAGATCCTCCGCCAGGTCCTTGATATGCTGGGCGATCTTCGATCCCATCATCTGCCTCACGCCTGTCCGTTGATGGCTTTGCCGGTCTCCACGTCGAAGACATGAAGTCTGGCGGTGGGGATCGCCAGCCTGGCGACATCCGACAGGCTTCTCCCGTCCACGGGCGTATCGACCTTGGCGACGACCGGCTGGCCGCCGATCCTGCAATGAAGCAGCGCTTCCGAACCGAGAGGCTCGACGAGGTCCACGGCCGTCGCTATCTCCTGGGTGTCGGCCCCCGGGCGGCCGACTTCGATATCGAGGTGTTCGGGACGCAGGCCGACGAGAACTTTCTGGCCGGCGCGCATGCCGGCGGCGATTGCAGCCGGCATGCGGAACTGGACCGGAACGTTGCCGTCGACGCAGGCAACGGCAGCGCCGTTTGCCGCTTCCACGCGCGCTGCCACGAGGTTCATGGGCGGCGATCCCAGGAAGCTCGCAACAAACGCATTGGCCGGATTGAGGAAAAGCTCCATGGGCGAGCCGACCTGTTCGACGCGTCCGCCATTCATGACGACGATGCGGTCGGCAAGCGTCATGGCCTCCACCTGGTCGTGCGTCACGTAGATGCTGGTGACGTCCATGCGCTTGTGCAGCCGCTTGATCTCCGCGCGCATCTGGGTGCGCAGCTTGGCGTCGAGATTGGACAGCGGCTCGTCGAACAGAAACACCTGTGGCTTTCGCACAATCGCGCGACCCATCGCCACGCGCTGTCGCTGGCCGCCCGAAAGGTCCGCGGGCTTGCGCTTCAGATAGGGCATCAGATCGAGAATGGCGGCCGCCTCGTTGACAGCGGCTTCGACGACGTCGTTCTTCTCGCCACGGACGCGCAGTCCAAAGGCGATGTTTTCCGCGACATTGAGGTGCGGGTAGAGCGCGTAGTTCTGGAACACCATGGCGACGTCGCGATCTTTCGGCGCGACCCGGTTGACGACGCGGCCACCGATCGAGATCGTGCCATCTGAAATGTCTTCGAGCCCGGCCACCATGCGCAGGGTCGTGGACTTGCCGCAGCCCGACGGTCCGACCAGAACGACGAACTCTCCCGGTGATACCGACAGCTTGATGGAGTGCACGACTTCGAGTGCGCCGTAGCGTTTCACTACGTCGTTCAGTTCAACTGCAGACATTTGATTCCTCCCGCCGGCGCGAACCCCTTAGGTCAGGTTGCGCCGCGGCCTCCGTTTTTCTGTCGTTGTCGCATTGATCGATTCAATGTAGCTCCACAGCTTCGGGTCGCGTGAGAGCTCGGTAATCTTGCTTTCGAGCGAGCCGAGGTGTCGGCTCATTGCCGCCACGGCCGCATCCGGCGAAGCTTCACGAATGGCATCGACGATCGCCCGATGTTCCTCGATGACTTCTGCAGTGCGGCGAACGCCGAAGACCATCTTCAAATGGCGCATGCGATCGATCTCGCCCTTCGCCTGGTTGACGAAGGTCCACACACCGCTCAGACGCGCGGCTGCGAAGATGGCTTTATGAAAGCTCTCGTCGAGCTCGAAGAAATTCGTGTAATCCTCGCCCTCTACGGCTGCAATCTGCTGGTTGAGGCAGAGTTCAAGGCGGCCGAGATCTTCGAACGTGTGGCGCTTGGCCGCCTCTGCGGCCGCTCCGGCCTCCAACCGAAAGCGAATGAAGCACGCCTCGATATAGCGCTGGACCTCGATCGTCGCGACAAACGTGCCGCCCTGCGGCACGACCTTGATCAGGCCTTCCTCCGAGAGGCGGATGATCGCTTCGCGAACCGGTGTCTTGCTGACGTTGAGGATCGCGGCGACCTCCTTTTCCGGCAACGCGCGGCCAGGCAGCAACCTCACCTCGACGATCAGTTGCCGAAGCAGGCGATAGACCTTTGACGTCGTGTTGCCCGCACCCTCGATCAGGGACGGCCGAAGGAGCTCGTCAAGTGGAAGTGCCGGTATGGTGACAATCTCAGACATATCTATCCGCTAACTGATATCTTAGTTGCAAGATTGATGTCTTAGAGTGCGATTGTCAACCGTAAATAATTTTGTCGTTGAGCGAGGGGTCTGCGTCGGAAAATCACGCCTCTTCCGGTCCCGATCCCGCGTGGCGGTTCGCTGGTCCATCAATCGCAATTGACATCGTCTGTATCCTGGATACAATTTGCCTCGATCTTGGGAGGGATCGATGAGTCAAACCTTTGAATGGCGAAGCCAGTCGCGCCTGCTCGACGAAGTTGCCCAGGCGCTTCGCGAGCGCATCTATGCCGGCGTCTATGCGCCTGGAGCGACGTTGCGTCAGGAGCGGATCGCTGCCGAATTCGGCATCAGCCGTACGCCGCTTCGCGAGGCCTTGCGGGTGCTGGAGCGCGACGGGCTCGTTGTGAACAAACCGGGCAGCGGTGTCAGGGTGGCCACCGCCGACCTGCCGAAACTTCTCGATGCCTATGCCGTGCGCGAGGCGATGGACGGCGTGGCGGCGCGCAATGCCGCCGAGCGCGCCACAGCATCCGAAATCAAAGCACTCGCGAAACAGATCGATCAGCAGCAGAAGGTCGTTGAGCGCTGGGATCCCGGCGCCTACACCCAGTCCAACGTCGTCTTTCACGAGGCCATCGTCAGTGCTTCGCGCAATGCGTCGCTGGCGTCGCTGGGGCCGCTTCTGCGGATGACATCGCAGGTCTTCGCTCCGGCCTTTTCGCTTTCCAGCGAACGCGCCAGCACTGCCGTTGCCGAGCATCGGCTCATTGTCGAGGCGATAGCGGCAAGGGACCCTGATCAGGCTGAGAAGCTGGCGCGCGCGCATATCCATGCGACGGCCATGAGATTGAAAACGCTCCTCCCGCAGGGCGAGACTGACAACGAGGCATGATGTGAAGACTTACGGCAATTTCATCGCGAACACGTGGCAGGACGCAATTGGCGGCGAGCAAATCGCCGTCAGGGATCCCTCCAACGGTGAGATATTCGCGCGCATTGCCCGGGGAAACCGGGACGACATCGACCTGGCCGTGCGCTCGGCGCGCTCGGCGCTTGGCGGCCAATGGGGGCAGATGACGGCAACCGAACGCGGACGGGTGCTCAGCCGGATCTCGGCAGCAGTGCTGCGCAACATCGACCTTTTGACGGAGCTTGAAGCGCGGGATGTCGGCAAGCCCCTGACACAGGCGCGGGCGGACGTCGTCGCGCTCGCGCGCTATCTGGAGTTCTATGGCGGCGCCGCCGACAAGGTGCATGGCGACACCATCCCCTATCAGAACGGCTTTACCGTGCTGACCATTTACGAGCCGCATGGGGTTACGGGTCATATCATCCCGTGGAACTATCCGATGCAGATCCTTGGTCGCAGCCTCGGCGCAGCCCTTGCCATGGGCAATGCGGCCGTGGTCAAGCCGGCCGAGGAGGCGTGCCTGACAATCCTGGAATTTGCACGCATTGCCGAAGAAGAGGGCCTGCCACCCGGAGCGCTGAACGTCGTCACCGGGCTGGGCGCGGAGGCGGGTGCCGCGCTTTCCGAACACCCTGATGTCAACCACATCTCGTTTACCGGTTCGGTGCGCACCGGTGAGATGGTGCAGGCGGCGGCGGCGAAGAATGCCGTGCCGGTGACGCTCGAACTCGGCGGCAAGTCGGCGCAGATCGTCTTTGCCGATGCGGACCTCGACCGTGCCATGCCATTCCTGGTCAACGCCGGGATCCAGAACGCCGGGCAGACCTGTTCGGCCTCGTCACGCATCCTCGTCGAGCGCGCCATCTACGAAGACGTCGTGGCGCAGATGAGCGAAAGATATCGCGCGCTCAGGGTCGGACCGGCCAGCGCCGATCTGTCGCTTGGCCCGGTGGTCTCGCATAGGCAAAAGGCGATCATCGAGGGCTTCCTTGCCGATGCCGCCAAGGATGGCCTGAAGATCGCGGCTGAGGGCGAGATCGTCGCCGACGCACCCGCTGACGGCGCCTATGTCGCACCGACATTGCTACGCGACGTGCCGCACGAGCACCGCACGGTACAGGACGAAATCTTCGGCCCGGTCCAGGTGATCATGCCGTTCGACAGCGAAGAGGAGGCCGTTCGCCTCGCAAACGGCACCGCCTATGGTCTCGTCTGCGGGGTATGGACAAACGACGGTGGTAGGCAGCTGCGCATGGCGCGCGCCGTCCACGCCGGTCAGGTCTTCGTCAACAATTATGGCGCCGGCGGCGGCGTCGAGCTGCCCTTCGGCGGCGTCAAGAAATCGGGCCATGGCCGCGAGAAGGGTTTCGAAGCCCTCTACGGCTTCGCCAGCATGAAAACCATCTCGGTTTACCACGGCTAGTTCAGCGTCGGGAGGAACAAGTGTCACTAGAAGGTAAGATCGCTCTCATCACCGGTGCAGGCTCCGGTTTCGGCGAGGGCATTGCGAAGCGTTTCATCGACGGCGGTGCCAAGGTGGTCGTTGTCGACCGCGATGCCGCAGGGGCCGAGCGCGTGGCCAAGCAACTCGGCAGCAATGCGTTTGCCGTCGTATGCGACATCTCCAAATCATCGGACGTCGACGCCGCCGTTGCCGCGAGCCTCGAGAAGTTCGGCCGCGTCGACATTCTCATCAACAATGCCGGCATCGGCCACAAGCCACAAAACGCCGAGCTGGTGGAGCCGGACGAGTTCGACAGGATCCTCGGCGTCAACGTGCGTGGCGTCTATCTCATGACGCGCGCGCTGCTGCCGCACATGAAACAGAACAAGACAGGCGTGATCGTCAATATCGCCTCGACTGGCGCCAACCGGCCGCGGCCGAACCTTGCCTGGTACAATGCGACGAAGGGCTGGGTGGTCTCCGCGACCAAGGCGCTGGCGATCGAACTTGCTCCGTTCAACATTCGCGTCGTTGCCCTCAATCCGGTTGCCGGCGAGACGCCGCTTTTGACGACCTTCATGGGCGAGGATACCGAGGAAATTCGCCAGAAGTTCCGCGATTCCATTCCGTTGGGCCGGTTGCTGAAGCCCGAGGATCTCGCCGAGGCCGCCGCCTTCGTCGCATCGCCGCAGGCGTCTATGATCACCGGCGTTGCACTTGACGTCGATGGCGGGCGTTCGATCTGATGACGACAGCGCCGCGCGTCTCTTAGGGCGCACGAAAGTCGCGGCACTTTGATTGACTGCAGGTTTCCTTCAATCGGATGCGATTAATGGAAACATGCAGTGGGACCATAAACAACCAAACCGCAAAGCAGGGGAACCATGCTTAACTTGACGAAATGGGCACTTGCTTCGTGCTTCATCGCCGCATCGCTGACCACAGCCATGGCCAAGGACACGATTACCGTCGGCCAGGTGCTGGAACCGCCGGGCCTCGACCCGACCGCGGGCGCCGCCGCGCCGATCCGCTACATCACCTACGGCAACCTGTTCGAAGGTCTGGTGCGCGTGGTTGAAGATGGCACCGTCAAGCCGCTCCTGGCCGAGAGCTGGGCTATCTCCGACGATCAGAAGAGCTACACGTTCAAGCTTCGTCAGGGCGTCAAGTTCCACGACGGCACGCCCTTCGACTGCTCGATCGTCAAATTCTCCTATGAGCGCGCCGTCGCAGCGGACTCTACCAATGCGCAGAAGGGCCTCTTCGAGCCGATCGAAAAGACCGAGTGCCCGGATCCGGCAACCGCAGTCGTGACCCTGAAGCGCCCGGCATCCAACTTCCTGTTCAACATGGCATGGGGTGACGCGGTCATGATCGCGCCGTCATCGGCCGCCGACAACAAGACCAAGCCTGTCGGTACTGGCCCCTACGCGTTCAAGGAATGGGCGAAGGGCGACAAGGTCGTGCTGAACAAGAACGCCGATTACTGGGGCGAACCGGCCAAGCTGACGGAAGTCACCTTCAAGTTCATCAGCGACCCATCCGCAGCCGCAGCCGCCGTTCTTGCCGGCAACGTCGATGCGTTCCCGATGTTCCAGGCCGCCGAACTCGTCAGCCAGTTCCAAAGCGATCCCAACCTCCAGGTCGAGGTCGGCAGCACCTCCGGCAAGGTGGTTCTTGCGCTGAACAATGCGCGCAAGCCGTTTGACGACGTCAGGGTTCGTCAGGCGCTTGCCCATGCGATCGACCGGAAGACCCTGGTCGAAGGCACCTATTCGGGCTTCGGCGAGACGATCGGTTCGCATTATTCCCCGGTGGAGCCCGGCTATGTCGATCTGAACGAAACCTATCCCTATGACCCGGGCAAAGCGCAGCAACTGCTGCAGGAGGCCGGTGTCGAAGGTCTGGAAATGACCATCATGCTGCCGCCACCCGCCTATGCCCGGCGCGGCGGCGAGATCATCGCGGCCATGCTCAGCGAAGTCGGCGTCAAGGTGAACCTCGTTCCGATCGAGTTCGCGCAATGGCTCGACCAGGTGTTCAAGAACTCGGATTTCGACGCGACGATCATCGCACACGCCGAAGCCCGCGATCTCGATATTTACGCTCGCGACAAATACTATTTCAACTACCAGAACCCGGACTACAAGGCGCTCTACAAGTCCTTCACGCTCGCGTCGACGGAAGCTGAGCAGCTCGATCTCGTCGGCCAGCTTCAGCGTAAACTGGCGGCCGATGAACCGAACGTTTTCCTCTACGCTCTTCCGAAGATCGGCGTCTGGAACAAGAAGGTGAAGGGTCTGTGGAAGAACATGCCGGTGCCGGCGGACGATCAGACCCAGACCTACTGGGAGAATTGATCGCTTCTCATGAGGTGGAGCGGTATGCGGGCTGAAAACCGCACACACTTTTCCTCATCCCGCTCCAGCATCCGCCCCTCCACAAATGGGGGCGGATGCAGATCAGCCGTTGACCGTCCCCGGCGCCGGTCAACGCTCGCTCATTCCGGGAGGTTGATGTGATTTCCTTTGTTGGCGGTCGCCTTGTGTCGCTCATATTGACGACCCTGGTCGCCTCTATCATCGTCTTTCTGCTGATGCAGGTGCTGCCCGGCGACCCGGCAGTGCTGATGCTCGGCATGAACGCCGACCCGGATGCGATCGCGGCGCTGCACCGGCAGCTGGGCCTCGATCAGCCAATCTGGATCCGCTACCTCCAGTGGATCGGTGGCTTTGTCGTCGGCGATTTCGGCATGAGTCTCACCTATTCGGTGCCGATCCGTGAACTACTCGGACCCCGCATCCTGGTGACATTGCCCCTGGCTCTCCTCTCCATGGCGATCTCGGTCGTGGTTGCGATCGCCATTGGCGTCTATGCCGCGGCCAATCGCGGCAAGGCCGGCGACACGGTCGTCATGGGCATCGCGCAAGTTGGCGTCGCCATCCCCAATTTCTGGCTCGCGCTTCTGTTCATTTTGCTGTTCGCGCTGAAACTTGCATGGTTTCCGGCCTCGGGCTTTGCCGGCTGGCAGGACGGTATCTGGAGCGGCCTCCACTCGCTCATTCTTCCAGCCTTTGCGCTCGGCCTGCCACTCGCCGCCATTCTCGGACGCGTCACCCGCTCGGCCGTCATCGAAACGCTCGGGGAGGATTTCATCCGCACTGCCCGCGCCAAGGGCCTCTCGCGCGCTGGTGCGCTTTGGAGGCATGCGGTGCCGAACGCACTCATCCCCGTCGTCACCATCATCGGCCTGCAGTTTTCGTTTCTGCTTGCCGGCACGATCATCATCGAGAACGTCTTCAATCTGCCGGGTGTCGGCCGGTTGGTCTTTCAGGCGATCGCGCAGCGCGATCTGGTGACCGTGCAGACGCTCGTGACGCTGCTTGCCGCGTCCGTCATCACCATCAATTTTCTCGTGGATCTCGTTTACGGCTATCTGGATCCGCGCCTGTCGAGGGGAGGCCACTGATGAGCACCTCGGCAATCACTTCGGAACCAGGCCTGTTGGCCAAGCTTTTTGGTAGCCGAAGCCTGATGTTCGGCCTGACGGTCACCGCCATCCTCATTGCGATGGCCGTGGTTTCCACCGTCTGGACACCCTTCTCGCCGACGGCGATGAATTTCCGCGACAAGCTTCAGGGACCAAGCCTCGCCCATTGGTTCGGCACCGACAATTTCGGCCGCGATATCCTGTCGATGATCATGGCCGGGGCGCGCAACTCGATCGCGGTCTCGATCGTCGCGGTGCTCGTCGGCGCCGGCATCGGCGTGCCGCTCGGTGCATGGGCTGCGGCCCGCGGCGGCTGGGTCGATGGCCTGGTCATGCGCATGAGCGATCTTGCCTTTGCCTTTCCTGCACTGCTGACGGCGGTCATCATCACGGCCATCTTCGGCCCCGGCGCGACCAATGCCATGATCGCCATCGGCATCTTCAACATTCCGGTCTTTGCCCGCGTGACCCGTGGCGCTTCGATGGGGCTTTGGAAGCGCGAATATGTGCAGGCGGCCCGCTGCGCCGGTCGCGGCGACGTGGCGATCACCTTTCTGCACATCCTGCCCAACATCAACCACGTGCTCCTGGTCCAGGTGACGATCCAGTTCGCCTTAGCAATCGTTGCAGAAGCTGGGCTTTCCTATGTCGGTCTTGGCACCCAGCCACCGATGCCAAGCTGGGGCAAGATGCTGAACGATGCCCAGACCTTCATCTATCAGGCCCCATGGCTCGCCATCTTCCCGGGACTTGCGATCACGTTCGCCGTGCTCGGCCTCAACCTCCTCGGTGATGGCCTGCGCGACATTCTCGATCCGCGCGTGAGGCGACAAAGATGACGGCACCCTTGCTACGAATGGTCGGAATGTCGGTCGAGCTGTCAGCGGGCATGACCCAGGTCGATATCGTTTGCGATGTCGATCTTGAGCTCAATCGCGGCGAACGCCTCGGTATCGTCGGAGAATCCGGCAGCGGCAAATCCATGACGGCGCTCGCCGTGATGGGACTGCTGCCGCAGCGCATGCGGGTGCGCGGCGAGTTGATGTTCGATGGCCGCAACCTCGCAGATCTGCCCGAAGCCGAATTCTGCAGATATCGCGGCCGGCGCATTGCGATGATCTTTCAGGAGCCGATGACCGCCCTCAACCCGGTCAAGTCGATCGGCGCCCAGATCGCCGAAGGGCGACGCCTTCATTTTGGCGAAACCAGAGCCGATGCGGAAAAGAAGGCGCGATCCTTGCTGGACAGGGTTGGTCTGCCGGCGCCGCGCTTCAATCTGGACCTCTACCCGCATCAACTCTCCGGCGGCCAGCGGCAGCGCGTGATGATCGCCATGGCGATCGCCTGCGAACCGGACCTGTTGATTGCCGACGAGCCGACGACCGCGCTCGACGTGACGGTGCAGGCACAGATCCTCGATCTGCTCGACGACCTGATCGAAGACACCGGCACGGCACTGATGCTGATCACCCACGATCTCGGTGTCGTCTCGGAAATGACCGACCGTATCGCCGTCATGTATGCCGGGCGCGTCATCGAAACGGGGCGCACCGACGACGTATTCGCGCGCATGGCGCATCCCTATGCGAGGGGCCTGTTCGCCGCGTCTCCGCACGGAGCTGCTCTTGCTCCGCGCCAGACCGGAGGAAGGCCAAGGCTGAACGCAATCCCGGGCATCGTCCCCGATCCCTTTGCGCGGCCGGCTCATTGTTCCTTTGCTGAGCGTTGCGCCTTCGTTCAGCCCGACTGTCGGCGGGCGATACCGCCACTGGATCTGATCGATACCGACAGTAATGTGGAGCATCGCGCCGCCTGCTTTCATCCACGCGAAAGGATGGTGGCACCATGAGCGATGTCATTCTGAGGACCATCGATCTGGTGCGCGAGTACCAGTTGCCGCGCCCATCGATCTTTTCCAAGCAGACCAGCTTGCGCGTGCTGCACGGTGTCAGCGTCGAGCTTGGCGCCGGCAAGAGCCTCGGCATCGTTGGCGAAAGCGGCTCGGGAAAATCGACCCTTGCGCGCGCCGTCATGGGGCTTGAACGCCCGCAATCGGGGCAGGTTACCATTGCCGGCAAGGATATCTATTCGCTGGACCGATCAGAGTTGCGGGAGGCGCGCAAGGGATTTCAGGCGATCTTCCAGGATCCCTACGGGTCACTCGATCCGCGCCACACGGTGCGGACCATCATCTGCGAACCCATCGTCTCACTGGAACGCGGAACCAGCGCGCTTGAGCGCAACCGGCGCGTTGAGGAGGTGCTGGAGGCGGTCGGCTTGCCCTTGGCGTCAGTCGACAAGTATCCGCACGAGTTTTCCGGTGGCCAGCGCCAGCGTATTGCCATTGCGCGCGCACTCATCACCCGACCGGCGCTGATTGTTGCCGACGAACCGGTTTCGGCGCTCGACGTCTCGATCCAGGCGCAGGTGCTGAACCTGATGATGGATCTGCAGGAGAGGCTCGGGCTCTCCTATCTGTTTATCAGCCACGATCTGGGCGTGGTTCGCGCCATCACCGACCGGGTCGCCGTCATGCATCTCGGGCGGATCGTCGAGGAGGGACCGACCAACGAGGTGTTCGACAACCCGCGTCACCCCTACACGCAGGCGCTTGTCGCCGCCGTGCCGAAACCCTTTGCCGGACGCCGCAAGCGGGTCCGGTCGAACGCCCCGCCGCAAACGCCTGTCCATACCGCCACGACCTCAGAGGGCTGCGCCTATGCCGCCGTCTGTCCGCGCAGGCAGGATATCTGTCTCGCCCAAACGCCCATGGCCAAGCCGGTGACGCCGGCCTGGTCCGCCCGCTGTCACTTTGCCTAGAACTCTTTGAAATTCTGCAATTCTCCGGAGTTGCTCTTGTTGCAGGAATTATTGCCCATGTCCGATCTTGCCGATTTCACCGCCGTCGATCTTGTCGAGGCTTACCGCCTGCGAAAGCTCTCTCCCGTCGAAGTCGTCGATGCTGTCATCGCGCGCATCGATGCATCCGAGCCGAAACTCAATGCGCTTTGGGCCTACGATCCGGACGAGGCGCGCAAGGCGGCGAAGGCGTCCGAGGCACGTTGGGGCAAGGGTGAGCCTCTGGGCGCGATCGATGGCGTGCCGGTGACGATCAAGGAGAACATTGCGACAAAGGGAACGGCTGTGCCGCTTGGCTGCGCGGCCGTGCCGCTGGTGCCGGCCCTGACCGATGCGCCGCCGGCGGCGCGCACCCGCGAGGCGGGTGGCGTCATTCTGGCCAAGACCACCATGCCTGATTACGGCATGCTGTCTTCCGGCCTTTCCAGTTTTCACAAGCTGGCGCGCAATCCCTGGGACCTGTCGACCAATCCCGGCGGTTCGAGCGCCGGAGCAGGTGCGGCCGCAGCCGCCGGCTACGGTCCGCTCCATATCGGCACCGATATCGGCGGTTCCGTCCGCCTGCCGGCCGGCTGGTGCGGCGTCGTTGGTCTGAAGCCTTCGGCGGGCCGGATCCCGATCAATCCGCCGTTCATCGGCCGCGTCGCCGGGCCGATGACCCGCACTGTCGCCGATACGGCGCTTTACATGTCCGTTTTGTCGAAGCCGGATGCACGCGACACCATGTCGTTGCCCTATGCCGATATCCCCTGGCTCGACCTTAAACGCGATGTCAGGGGATTGAAGATCGGCCTCTGGCTCGATGCCGGCTTTGGCCAGGCGGTTAGCGCGGAAACCGAGCAGGCGGTCAGCCAAGCGGCAAAACTCTTCGCGGACGCCGGTGTCATCATTGAGCCTGTCGAGCCCTTCCTCACCCGCGAGATGATCGATGGCCTCGATCGCTTCTGGCGTGCGCGCGGTTGGGAAGACGTCTCGCGTCTTTCGCCGGAACAGCAGGCGCAGATACTGCCCTACATCTTCAACTGGATCGAGACGGCCAAGGATTTTTCCGGCCGCGACGTCTATACCGGCTTCGCCCAGATCGACGCCATGCGCAACGCCATCCATGCGGCGTTGACCGGTTTTGATTTCATCCTCTCGCCAACGGCACCGACCGCGTCCTATCCCGCCGAATGGGCCTCGCCGATCAATGACCCACAGAAGCCGTTCGAGCACATCGCCTTTACGGTCGCGGTGAACATGGGTGGACAGCCCGCGATTTCGGTCAATTGCGGCTATACTGCCAGCGGTTTGCCGATCGGGCTTCAGATCATCGGCCAGCAGTTTGACGATATCGGGGTCTTGCGCCTTGCACGAGCATTCGAGACCCTGCGTCCGCAACAGCGGCCATGGCCGAAGGTCACCGCATGAGCCGCCCTGCACCAACACAAACACTGAAACGACAGGAGTGCCGAAATGGCCGATCGTAAGCTTTTCATCCTTCCCGGCGACGGCATCGGCCCGGAAGCCATGGCGGAAGTCCGCAAAATCATCGCCTACATGAATGCCGAGCTTGGTGCCGGCTTCGTGACGGACGAAGGCCTTGTCGGCGGTTCTGCCTATGACGCCCACGGCCAGGCGATTTCGGAAGGGGACATGGTAAAGGCGCTTGCCGCCGACGCGGTGCTGTTTGGTGCCGTCGGCGGTCCGAAGTGGGATGCGGTGCCTTACGAGGTCCGTCCCGAAGCCGGTCTCTTACGCCTGCGCAAGGACCTGCAGCTGTTTGCCAACCTGCGCCCGGCCATCTGCTATCCGGCGCTTTCCGCCGCATCGTCGCTGAAGCCGGAACTGGTCGAAGGCCTCGACATCCTGATCGTGCGCGAGTTGACCGGCGGTGTCTATTTCGGCGAGCCGAAGGAAATCATCGATCTCGGCAACGGCCAGAAGCGCGGCATCGACACCCAGGTCTACGACACCTACGAGATCGAGCGCATCGCCGGCGTTGCCTTCGAACTGGCCCGCACCCGCAACAACCGCGTCTGCTCGATGGAAAAGCGCAACGTCATGAAGTCGGGCGTGTTGTGGAACCAGGTGGTGACCGAAACCCACAAGGCGAAATATTCCGATGTCCAGCTCGAGCATATGCTGGCCGATGCCGGCGGCATGCAGCTGGTGCGCCAGCCCAAGCAGTTCGACGTCATCGTCACCGACAACCTGTTCGGCGACATGCTGTCGGACGTGGCGGCGATGCTGACCGGCTCGCTCGGCATGCTGCCTTCGGCCTCGCTCGGTGCACCGGATGGTGTCACCGGCAAGCGCAAGGCGCTCTACGAGCCGGTGCATGGCTCGGCGCCTGACATTGCCGGCAAGGGCATCGCCAACCCGATCGCCATGATCGCCTCGTTTGCCATGTGCCTGCGCTACTCCTTCAACCTGGTGACGGAAGCCGACAACCTGGAGAAGGCGATCGCCGCCGTGCTCGACAAGGGCATCCGCACCGGCGACATCATGGCCGAAGGCGCACGCCAGGTCGGAACCGTCGAGATGGGCGAAGCCATCCTCTCCGAGTTCAAGGCACTGTCTGCCTGATCTGCAAGAGCGCCCTTAGTCGGCGGCGCCACGCAATTCTTCAAAACACCTCCGGAGCAATCCGGAGGTGTTTTACGTTGTACTGTCTTGAATTTGGCGGCTGGTAGAACTCGTCATGCTCATAACGATCCATCATCACCAGCGGAGGCCGTATGGAGAAAACGAACGATGAAGCTCAAATCGGTCTCGACCCGAACGAGGCGGTCGTGCTTGTCGAACTTCTTTCGCAGCGACAATACGTTTTTCAAGAAGCGCGAATTGAAGTAGGAAATGCAACCAATCTACGCCAAACGTTAGGGCCGCCAATCTTCATCGATGTGCCGCGCAAATTAGCCGTGACAAGTGGCCGACCCTTCGGTCCAATAACGCACTTAATCCAACGCACGACTTCGTCTGGGGCAACATTGATGATTTACCTGCTTCGCCATGGCGAGACCATTTGGAACACCTTGGGTCGGTTCCAGGGGCAGAAAGATTCGCCCCTTACGGAGCGCGGCATCGAACAGGCGGATCGCGTCGCGAAACTCCTTCAGAAGGAAATTTCGGAAAGTAGGCAATCATTCCAAATGCACGTCAGCCCCCTAGGCCGAACGCGACAAACTGCAGAACGCGTGAAGCGGGTGCTGCCACTGGTAACACACGAAGAAGCCCGCCTGATGGAGGTCTCCGTCGGCTATTGGGACGGAATGACTAGGTTCGAGATCGACAACGAGTTTCCGGGAATGCTGGATGGCTCCGACGCTTTTGACTGGTATTTCAAATCTCCGGACGGAGAGAGCTTCGATGCTGCGTGCTCCCGGGCAAAGGACTGGATCGCGGATATACGTGGACCAACCGTAGCAGTTTCTCATGGGCTGTTTGGTAGATTGGTGCGCGGCGTGTATTCCGGTCTTTCGAAGCGCGAAATTTTGGAGTTGCCCGTTCCTCAAGACGGGTTCTACCGCCTTTGCGACGGTGAATTCAGTATAGTAAGTGATCCCGTACCCAGCATGCTCGCCTAACGGGTTCATCCTTTGATCGCTGAGCGCCAATGCAGGCCGGCAGGCTCAGGTGCCAAGATACTGGCCGCGGAGTCATTCCCTACCAGTGCGGCCGTGCCAGGGGTCCGGCCCCGGATCACGCCCGGCGGCAACCTCGGCCAACCGGTCTAGGTAATGGGCCCAGCCTTCCTCGTGGCCGGCGCACTGCTCGGCACTTGGCAGGCCAGTGTGGGTGAGGCGAAGCAACGTTCCGTCCGGTGGTTGTTCGACGAGGTCGATCTCGACAAGGCTTGACGCCGGCGGCACCACTTCGCTGTCTTCCCAGCCGAAGCTGTATACCAGGCGGTGCACTGGCACCACCTCGCGGAAGGAACCACGAGCGAAACGGGCCCCGGTGACGTTGACGAGGTAGAGCCCGCCGCGCTGCGGCTCGATCTGCGCCTCCGTTCCCATCCAGCGCAGGATTTTCTCAGGATCGGTCAGCAGAGCGAACACCGCGGCTGGCGGAGCCGGGATGTGTGCTTCACGGCGGACGATGAGGGCCTCTTGCATCGGCTTCCCCTTTGGTTGCTATGATCTGCCCAGACTGCGGCGCAGAATTGACGGCTATCGGATCAGCTCCTTCCACGATGATATGCCCGCTGGGCCAACTGCGCTACCACCTGCACGGATGACAGGTTGGGGGACCTGACGGTATGATCGTGCATGGATCTGCCCACACACCTCGCCTGGCTGGTGGACGAGGCCAGCGCCTCGCCTGGTCCCGACCGGTTCTTGGCCGAACTCGGCGGCCGGCTGCTGGCTAACGGCTTTCCGTTGGTCGGCGGTACCCTGACACTGGCAGTGCCGCATCCGATCGTTACCCGCCGCACGTGGCTGTGGCGAGCCGAGACCGGAGCAGTGATCGAAGCACTGGGCTTTGCCGACAGCCCGCAAAGCCAGGCTGGGGGTGATTGGCTGAGTGCGCTTGGCCCGGTGCAGGAGGACACGGTCGGCCCAGAGCCGGACGGGCGGTTGCTTGGCTGGGCCGGCGCGCGTC
This sequence comes from Ensifer canadensis, assembly GCF_017488845.2. Taxonomy (NCBI): domain Bacteria; kingdom Pseudomonadati; phylum Pseudomonadota; class Alphaproteobacteria; order Hyphomicrobiales; family Rhizobiaceae; genus Ensifer; species Ensifer canadensis. Next base: position 179,586 of record NZ_CP083374.1, on the reverse strand, counting down.
TGTTCGACCCTGCTGAGATCGGCCGACTGCGGCAGACCGCGCGCTTCGCCACCGCGCCTTTGGCTGCCTTGGCCGAGCGGGCGGCCCTTGCAACGCTGCTCGAGGCCTATCTCGGCCGACGCAGTGCCGCCCGGGTGCAGGCGGGCGCGCTGCACCGCGGCACCGGAGAAACTATCCGCGCTGTGCTGCTTTGCGCCGATCTGCGGAACTTCACCGCCCTGTCCGAGGCGACGGAACCTGCGGCAATGATCGCTGTCCTCGACGCCTGGTTCGACCGTGTTGCCGGTGCGATACACGCCTTCGGTGGTGAGGTGCTGAAGTTTGTCGGCGATGGCGTGCTGGCAATCTTCCCGGTTGCCAGTGCACCGGTTGACGCCTGCGAAGCGGCGCTGCGAGCGGTCGCCGCCGCCCGCGCAGGCATGGCCCACCTCGATGCCCTGCGACAGGCAGAGGGGCTGCCGCCGCTGCCCTTCGGCGCAGCGCTGCATCTCGGTGAAATGCTGTGGGGCAATATCGGCGCGGCCGACCGGCTGGACTTCACCGCAATCGGTCCCGCGGTAAACCTGGTCAGCCGACTGGAGGGCCTTTGCCGGCCGCTCGGCCGGTCGGTGCTGATCTCGGGCGCGGTCGCCGCCGAGACCGTCACGCCGCTGGTGTCGCTGGGCGAACACGTGCTGCGCGGCATCGCGGCGCCTTGCGCAGTCTTCACGTTGCCGGATACCTGAGCGGTTCGCGGCCGAAGTCGATCGTTGGCGGGATTGTCTCGGTGCAACCATCGCCAGTTCTAGTCAACGTTGGGCGCTTTCGCAGCATTTCGAAGTGCTGCAGCGACCTTTGCGTGTCTGATAAGACGCGCGGCGCTTTCGTTCAGAATACGGTCTTGTCAAGGCGAGCCTTCAGGCTGAACCTGCAAACAATCTCTGCGGGCCGAGCGCGATTCGTCTTCATCTCTGGTGCCTCAGCGAGCGAGATCGTCGAACGGGGCGGGGCAGCGAAAGTGCTCCTTGACCCGAGCCACCCTTACACAAGAACATTGCTCGATGCGGCTCCCGGCCGGAGCACGTTCTGAAGCCTGTCCTATGGTGGAAACATAAAAGGATATCGTCTTGACCGACTATCGCAACTTTGTCGCCGGCGCGTTTCAGCCCGCATCGGACCTGGTCCCGGTGCTCGATCCCTCAAACGGAGAGGTCATTGCGAGGGTGCCCGCGGCGAGCGCGCTGGAGGCAATCGCAGCGGTTGAAAACGCAGCCGCAGCGCAGAAGACGTGGAAAGCCTTGCCGGCGATCGCTCGCGGGGATGCCTTGCGCCGTTTCGCGGCGGCAATCGAGGCGCGCGCCGGCCAGATCGGCGCGGCGCTCGCCCTCGAGTCCGGCAAGAGCCTCGCCGATGCCACGGCAGAAGCGATCTATGGCGTCGAGCTGATGCGCTATCATGCGGAGTGGGCGCGCCGGATCGAAGGGGAAGTGATCCAGAGCGACAATCCGGGCGAGACCTTGCTTCTGAAGCGCGAGCCGATCGGGGTCGTTGCCTGCCTCATCCCGTTCAATTTTCCGGTCTATACGCTGGTGCGCAAGATTGCCCCCGCACTGATCGCTGGCAACGCCGTTGTGGTGCGGCCGAGCAACTCGACGCCTGCCTCCGCTTTCGAGATCGCCGAGGCGGCGCTCGACGCGGACCTTCCGGCCGGGCTGGTCAACATCTTGACCATGTCGCATGACGTCGCCGCGACACTTTGCACCCAGCCGTCGGTCGGCATGATAACGCTCACCGGTAGCCTGCAGGCCGGCCGCGTCGTTCTCGAATATTGCAAGGCGAATATCGCCAAGCCATCACTGGAACTCGGCGGCAAGACACCTGTCATTGTCGAACCCGATGCGGATATCGATGCGGTTGCCGCTCAGCTCGTTGCCGCCAAGACCAATCATTGCGGGCAGGTCTGCACGGCGCCAGAACGGGTCTATGTGCATACGTCCATCCACGACGCACTTCTCGAGCGGCTTCGCACCGGCTTTGCGGCAAGGACGTTCGGCGACCGCGCCAGCGATCCGACGCGTATGGGACCACTTGAAACGAAATCGGCACAGGCCAATGTTCACGCGATGGTTCGCCATGCGGTGGAGCAGGGGGCACGCATAGAGGCTGGCGGCGTACTGCCGGAAGGCGTGGGCAACTACTACCCGCCAACCCTGCTTTCCAACTGCCGGCAGGAGATGGACGTCGTCGCCGAAGAGGTGTTCGGCCCAGTTCTCGCCGTGCTTTCCTATGACAGCGTCGAGGAAGCCCTGGCGCTTGCCAACGATCACCAGTTCGGTCTGAGTTCGGTTCTCTTCACCAACAACTACAGCACGGTCATGCGCTTTGCCGACACCATCGAGGCCGGCGAACTCTATGTGAACCGCTTCCCGGCGGATCCCTATCAGGGATTCCATGCAGGCTGGAAGCGCTCGGGCCTCGGGGGCGATGACGGCAAGCACGGCATGCTCGAATTCACACAAACTCGTCTCGTGGTGCTGAAGCACTGATCGGATTCGTCAGAAGGAACTTCAACATGCAGATCGCTTCGCTCGCCGTTCATGTCGTTGCCGTCCCACCGCCCCATATCGGCGGGATGTACTGGATCTTCGTCAGGCTCACCACGAAGTGCGGCATCGAAGGGGTCGGGGAAATCTACGCGACCGCCTTCCATCCGAACGCGTTGGTGCCGCTGATCGAGGATGTGTTCGAGCGCCATCTCCTCGGCCACGATCCGCACGATATCGAGCGCTTCTGGCGTTCGGCCTATTCGAGCGGCTTCACGCAGCGCCCGGACCCGACGATCATGGGCGTCGTCTCCGGTCTCGAAATCGCCTGCTGGGACATCATCGGCAAGGCTGCCGGCCGACCGGTGCACAAGCTGCTGGGCGGCCTCGTGCACGAAAAGCTGCGTGCCTACACCTATCTCTACCCCAAGAATGCAGCCGGCGAATATGATTACAACGATCCAGAGCTTGCCGCCGACTTCGCGGCGGAAATGGTCGACACGAAGGGGTTCACCGCCGTCAAGTTCGATCCGGCCGGCCCCTACACCGCCTATTCCGGCCACCAGCTTTCGCTTGGCGTCATGGAGCGGTGCGAAGAATTCTGCGCCAAGGTCCGTGCCGCGGTCGGCGGGCGAGCCGACCTGCTCTTCGGCACCCATGGCCAGATGGTGCCGTCCTCGGCCATTCGCCTTGCGCGACGGCTCGAAAAATACGATCCGCTCTGGTTCGAGGAGCCGGTGCCGCCTGGTCAGGAGGCAGCGATGGCATCTGTTGCCAAGGCAACCTCTATCCCCATTGCCACGGGCGAGCGGCTGACGACCAAATACGAGTTCCAGCGCGTGCTTGAAACGGGCGCAGCCTCGATCCTGCAGATGAACGTCGCGCGGTGCGGCGGCTTGCTGGAGGCAAAGAAGATCGCCGGCATGGCCGAGGCGCACTATGCGCAGATCGCACCGCACCTCTACAACGGACCGATCGGGGCGGCGGCGAGCATCCAGCTCGCTGCGGCCACCCCCAATTTCCTCATCCACGAGGCGATCATCGACTTCTCAGGCTTCTACGCCGAGATTCTCAAGACGCCATTGCAGTTCGACGATGGCTATCTCATCCCGTCTTGCGAACCGGGGCTCGGCGTGGAGCTCAATCTCGAGGTGGTTGAAAAGCACTCGCCCTACGAAGGAAAGCGTCTGCACCTGCAGATGGACGACAAGCCCGCCGACATCAAGGCATTTGCCCCGGCGCGCGGTTGAGGAACACATGACCACTTACGACTACATCATTGTCGGGGCGGGATCCGCCGGCTGTATCGTTGCGGCGCGCCTGAGCGAGACAGGCAAACACAGCGTGCTGCTGCTCGAGGCGGGCGGCAACGACAGTTCACCGTGGTTTCGCATCCCGGTCGGCTATGCGCGGTCTTACTATGACCCGAACGTCAACTGGATGTACTGGACCGAGCCGGAAGCCGCCCTGAACAATCGCCGCATCTATGCGCCGCGCGGCAAGGTACAAGGTGGCTCGGGTTCGATAAACGCCATGATCTTCGTGCGGGGCGCCGCGGCGGATTTCGACGACTGGGCTAAGGCCGGCAATCCCGGCTGGGCCCATGAGGACGTGCTGCCCTATTTCAAGAAACTTGAAACCCATGCGCATGGCCAGTCCGAATTTCATGGCGGGGACGGCCCCATCCACGTCACGCCGATGCGCGGCCAGACCCATCCGATTGCCGCGCGGTTCCTTTCTGCCTGTGCCGAACTGCAACTGCCGCTCAATACCGACTTCAATGGCGCGTCGATCGAGGGCGCAGGGATTTACGATATCAATACGCGAAATGGCGTGCGCTCGTCCTCGTCGTTCGCCTATCTGCGGCCGGCTCTCAACCGCCCCAATCTCTCCATCCTGCGCAGGAGCCATGCCAGAAGGGTTGTCGTCGAGGAAGGAAGGGCGACCGGCGTGGAGGTTGCCACACCCGATGGGATGGTAATCTATTCCGCCCGGAACGAGGTGATCCTATGTGCCGGTGCGGTCGATACGCCGAAGCTGCTGCAGCTCTCCGGTATCGGCGATGGCCGAGAGCTGCAAACGTTCGGTATCCCCGTCGTCCGACATCTGCCGGCGGTTGGGAGAAACCTTCAGGATCATCTTTGCGCGAGCTTCTACTACCGCTCAAGCGTTCCGACGCTGAACGACGAGCTGGGGAACCTGTTCGGTCAGGCGCGGCAGGCGCTGCGCTACGTGCTGACAAGACGCGGTCCCTTGGCTCTCAGCGTCAACCAGGCCGGAGGCTTCCTGCGCGGCGAGCCGGGTGAGGAGAGGCCAAACATCCAGCTCTATTTCAACCCGCTTTCCTATCGTATTCCGTCCGACCCGCGCGCCGGTCTGAAGCCGGAGCCCTATTCCGGTTTCCTGTTGGCGTTCAATGCATGCAGGCCCACCAGCCGAGGCAGTGTCACGGTCGCGTCGCCCGATGTCACCGTTGCACCGCGCATCAACCCCAACTACCTGACGACTGCCCATGACGAGGCGGAGGCGCTTCAGGCAAGTCGGCTTGCGCGCAAAATCATGAGCGCACCGGCACTGCAATCGATTACTGCAAGCGAAATGCCTCCTTCTGCAGAAGCTTCCACCGACGCCGAGCTCCTGGACTATTTTCGGGAGCATAGCGGTTCAATTTATCACCTGTGCGGCACCGCAGCGATGGGCCCGGATGATTCCACCGCAGTCGTCGATGCATCGCTAAAGGTGCATGGGTTGCATGGCTTGCGAATAGTTGACGCTTCGATCTTCCCCAACATCACGGCCGGAAACATCAATGCCCCGACGATGATGGTCGCCGAAAAAGCCGCGACTATGATCATCACCGGAAGCTAGCCGGCATCTCGTTATTCTCTCGACGCTGTGAAGCGACTGAGTAACACGGCGCCATCGTATGACTGGGGCTGCTACTTGACAGTCACCTCGAACGCGGCGGTCACCGGCGGCGTTTCTGGCCGCGAGCGGTCGTGGAAGATGTATGCCACGACATAGTCTCCCGGGTCATGCAGGGCGATGCCGGCAGTCGCGAAATTGGTAAAATGCTTGGCGGAAACCGGAAATGGCGGGGGAGATTCGGCCTTGAACACGTGCGCGTCGGGGAATGTCCTGAGAACCTTGCCAGCAGGGTCCCGCACCTCGATATCGAGCCCGATCTCGTAGCTTGACATCGGCGTGCCGACGTTGATCCGCCCGACATTCTCGAAATAGGCATAGACGAAGATCTCTTCGCCCGGCTTAAAGACGTTTGTCGGGCGCTCGACAAAATCTCCCCGTTTGGATGCCGCCTTATCGGCCAATATGTGCCTGGCGAGCTTCATGGGCGGCAACTTAGCCTGCATCGCGACGGTTGTAGCGTCGACGCTGACCGGCGCGGCCCGCTTGCCGTCCGGGGCGGCCGGAGTGAGGAAATATGATTGTACCATCGCGTAGCAATGAGCTGCGGCCTGCGGGTGGTCGATCAACAGGATCACACCGCCCTGCATGGCTCGGACCGCACCTTCCGACCCTTGCTCGACGAGCGCACACATCGGCCATTCGGCGACTACCTGCGATCCCTTGGAATTCGTATCGTTCCGCAACTGCTCCTTGAACGTGGCCAGCGATTGCCGGAGTTCGGTGGAATCCTTGGCCACTTTCTCATTCACCAGGTAGATCGGCTTTTGGGCGTTTGCCTTGGCTACGTCCTGCTGTGCTTGGCTGACGACCTGTTTGTCTCCAGCAAAATTGTAAGTATGCACCAGCCTCCCATGACCCTTGATGGCATCGATCGCGGCCTGCCAGGCGGCGGTGTCAAAGCCACCTCCATAGGTTTGATCCAGAACGAAATAGGCTGGAATCTTCCCGTCTTCGGCCACGGCTGAAGAAATCAAGTGGCCGGATAGCGCTAGTGTGGACAGCAATATCTTCATCGGGGGCCTCATCAAAGATACCCAAGTGATAACCGACAGAGAAACCTATGGTAGAACCTGGCAGCCGATGTGGCAACCACCGATCACGGGCAAAGTGAAAACCCGCTGGCGGCTGGAACGAACCATGCTTGCTCGACCGACATGAGGCGCTGAGGCTCTACACCAACAATGCCGCTTGGATCGCCTTTGACGAGAATGAGCGAGGCAGCTTGTCGGCGGGAAAATTGGCTGACATCGCCGTCCTGGATAGGCCGTATCTGACAATGCCGGCATCCGACATCCATAGGCTGCGCTCGGTGCTGACGCTGCTTGGTGGCAGGGTCGTTCACGACGAACTCGGTAGCGGCCAAGACTAGCTGGGGACGAAATCTCTATAACGTGTCCGCATTCTTCCGGGCCGGGCGACGTCGCTGTAGAGTGATGAAACGTGCGCCCGACCATCACACCCGGAGGCTCCATATGGCTGAGGTCCTGTTGTTCCACCACGCACAGGGGTTGACCTCGGGTGTGCGGGCGTTCGCCGACGACTTGCGGGCCGCCGGTCACATCGTGCACATGCCGGACTTGTTCGATGGACGGACGTTCGAGAGTATCGACGAGGGGCTAGCCTACATCGGCAAGGTCGGATTCGACGAAATGCGGGAGCGCGGGGTCCGCGTCGCGAACGAACTGCCTTCCGAACTCGTCTACGCCGGGTTCTCGTTCGGTGTGCTGCCGGCACAGAAGCTGGCACAGACGCGGCCCGGAGCCCGCGGAGCTCTGCTCTTCTACTCTTGCCTGCCGATCAGCGGCGAGTGGGCCCTCGGGCCTTGGCCGGACGACGTGGCGGTCCAGATCCACGGTATGGACAACGACCCGATCTTCGTCGGGGAGGGCGACATCGACGCGGCCCGCGAGATCGTGGAGAAGGTCGAGGACGCAGAGCTGTTCCTGTACCCCGGCGATCAGCACTACTTCGCCGACAGTTCGCTCCCGTCGTACAACGCGGATGCGACCGCGTTGCTCACCATCCGAGTGCTCGAGTTCCTCGATCGCGTCTGATCCATGCCGGCGTCTTGGCTTGAGCTCATTTTCGAAAGTGGGCCTCGTCCTTGGGCGGATTCGTTTGATCCGCCCGCTCGGCTGACGGGTCTGTGTTTGCATGTTCAGACGCTTCGGCCGGCACGTGTCAGGCCATGGGCAATGAGCCTTTCAATGATTTCGGCATAACTGACGCCGCTTGCCGCCATCGCCTTGGAATACATACTGATGTCGGTAAAACCGGGAATGGTGTTCACTTCGTTGACAACGAACGTCATGCCCGTCGTCAGAAAGAAGTCGACACGCGCCATGGCATCGCAGCCCAAAGCCCTGAATGCCCTTGCCGCCGCCGCCCTCATCTCTGCCTCAACTTCGGGCGGCAGTTCCGCTGGTACCTTGAGCGCCGCGCCGTCCTCGTCGATATATTTTGCGTTGTAGCTGTAAAAGCCGTGGGATTCGGCCGGGATGATCTCGCCGGGACGAGAGACGAAAAGGCCACCTTTCGGATCTTCCAGCACGCTGAATTCAATCTCGCGCCCAGCGACATATTCCTCGGCAAGCAGCTTGCCATCATGCTGGAAACCTTCGACCAACGCCGGCGCGAACTCCTGGCTGCCTGATACCTTTCTAACGCCAACGGATGACCCCTGCCGGGCGGGTTTGATGAACAGCGGCAGCCCGAGTTCGCCTTCGAGCACAGCGAGATCAGGTGCCGCATCCTTGTGGATCGTCACCGAGCGCGCGACCGGGAGGCCGGCGGCCCTCAGAAGCGGCTTGGCAATATCCTTGTCGAGTGCGGTCGCCGAGCCGAGAATCCCGCAACCGGCGAGCGGTACGCGCGCCACCTCTGCAAGCCCCTGCACAGAGCCATCTTCACCATGAAGGCCGTGCAAGACCGGAAACAGAATGTCGATGGTGCCGGCATCGCTCATCTTTCCCTCGGCCGAAATCGCCACCATCCGCCCGTGCCCGCCGGGAACAAGGCTGATCTGCGTGCCGCTCGCAGGCTTGGCAAGCACACCATTGTCGAAGTGGCTCAACAACCATTGACCTTCGCGCGTCACGAAAATCGGCACGGCATCATATTTTGCAGGCTCCAGAGCGCGCATGACATTGGTAGCCGAAAGTACGGAAACGTCGTGTTCGGCCGAGCGTCCGCCGAAGAGGACGGCAATACGCAGCCTGGTCGAAGAAGGGGTCATGAAAGTCTCCAAAATGACAGAGCGTAAATGGCCAGAGACTGACGGCAATGCCATTTCCCGTATCGGTGTCCCGTGTAGGCGCAGGTGCAATTCAATTTCCGGCCGACGTCGTTGTGATGGCGGCTTGAAAGTGGCTCGATTTAAATTCAACATATGAGAAGATTACAGAGCCACTATTGGCGAGATTGATGAGCCACTCTGACGAAAGGCGCCCATGACACTGAAACGGCGAAGAGAGAGCCCGTCGGTGGGTTTTCGGCCAAGCATCGATACCTCTTCGCCAGCACCCTTGGTGAGACAGCTCTATCTTTCCCTGCGCGGTGCAATTGCTGACGGTCGGCTGGATGCCGGGCAACGGCTGCCATCGACACGTCTGGCCGCAAAGGAATGGAAGCTTTCACGCGGCTCGGTTGCCGAAGCCTATGAAATCCTCGTCGCGGAAGGTTTTGCGGTCGCCCGGCATGGGTCCGGTACATATATTGCGTCAGGCGTTCCAGGCGGGCTGTCCAGAATCGACCATCGCAATGAGACGATCGCCTACTCGACCCGCCGCGCTGTCTCCGACGCTGCCACGAGAGTTCTCACCTCCGGGCCTAGCCTCGAACCGCAGAAGGTTTTGCCGTTTGTCACGGGGCGCATCGCTCATGACGATCGGACAGCGAGATTGCTAAACCGCATTGCTGGCCGGCACATGAACTATGCCGCTGAAGGCTACGGCGACATTCAGGGCGAATTCGAGCTGCGGAGCGCCATTGCGGCCCATCTGGCCGCTTCACGCGGGGTGCGTTGCGCGGCCGAGCAGATATTTATCACCGCCGGGACACAGCAAGCGCTTGATCTCGCGTTCCGCGTCCTGATGACGCCGGGCGATACGGCTGTCGTCGAAGACCCCTGTTATCCGCCGGCCAGACAATGCCTGGCACTGAATGGCGTAAAAATCATCGGTCTTCCCGTTGATGCCGACGGCATCATGACGGAGAAGTTGGCTGCCTGCTCCCCGCCACCGACGCTGTTCTATGTGACGCCATCCAACCAGTACCCCGTCGGTTCCGTCCTCTCGCTGCCCCGGCGGCTGGAGTTGCTCGCTTATGCGCGGGAGAATGGCTGCTGGATCGTCGAGGACGATTATGACAGCGAGTTTCGCTACGATGGGCATCCGATCGCATCGCTTCAGGGCCTCGATCAGGCCGGCCGGGTGCTTTATACGGGGACGTTCAGCAAGGCCCTGCTGCCGAGCCTGCGCATCGGCTATCTCGTGGTTCCGATGGATCTGGTACCAGTATTCAGGGCCGTGCGTCCCGCGCTTGACCGTTGTCCCCCGACGTTTCAGCAGCGTGTCGTCGGCGACTTTTTCAATGAGGGATATTTTCCGGCGCATCTGCGCCGGCTCAGGGAGCGTCTGCGTGCCTCACGCGATTTGCTTGCAAATCTCTTGAAAGATCGTACCAGCGAACATCTCGGCATTTTGCTGCCGGATCAGGGCATCAATCTGACCGTGCGCAGCACAGGGACCTGGAGCAACGACACCGCCGTCTCACAGGCTGCGCTAAAGAAAGGCGTTGTTGTGATGCCCCTTTCCCGCATGAATGTCGCTTCATCGGACACATCCAGGTTGCTGCTTGGATTTTCGGGGCTCTCCGAACAAGAAGCAGATATGGGGACCAGGATCCTGGCGGAGGTCTTCAAGCGCGGAGATTTTCGCAGAACTCCCGATGTTGGTTAGAATTACGTGACCGGTCAATGCAACGTCCGAGACTGTCCGGGGTTCCGGCAGCGGCGTCCTGATCGCAAAGGGCAATAAGAAGGGGCCCTGTTGACGCGGCCGAAGACGTCTGTGTGTCGATCTGGTGGATGCGAAACGCTTCTGGCGATAGCCATGAACGTCTGGCCCAGCGCGATTTTTGGCTAGGCGGATCCCATCTTATTGAACGACGGTCTTCCTTTTTGAACATTCCCGACTGAATCCGCGCGAAGCCCTTGTCGCTGCGCGCGGATTGCCCCTACGGTGGGCAAAAGATGAACCGGTAGACATTCCATGAGGCCAGAGCGGTCGCGAAAAACGGTCTCGTGCCATGATGGGTCTTGCATGCCAGTCTCGGATGCACCGAGGTTTTTGATCAAATGTTTGCAATGCTTTGGCCATGACGCAGTGCGTCGGTTGGGAGGCTAGAGTTGACTTCTCCTTGTCCGGAAATGGGGTGCGTGGGGCGCTATTTTGGAACGCCGGACGCTCCGTGCCTCACGACGATCCCGATGGAGGCAGCGGTCTTTTCGGTCACCCGAATTCGAAGGCGTTTGACACGGGCGCAGCGGCCAGAAGTGGCTCTGCCCGCATGTGAAGCCTATTTTCTGATGCTTTACCTCGATGATGCCGAACATGCGGACATCAAGGTAAACGGCGAGAGGTCTGCTGTTCGCCGATACGTGCGCGGCTCGATATGTCTCGTCGATCTGCGCCAGGGGGCCTCGATCGCGCTCCATAGCGACCTGAGCGCGCTTGCCTTCGTCCTTCCCAAGACGCTGATCGCGGAAGTCGCCGCCCTGTCACCGACGGTCAAGCCACAACGGCTGGTGTGCCGGCGTGGCGAAGTGGACTCGATACTCTGCAGTCTCGGACTGGCGCTTCTGGCCCTTTTTGAACGTATGGACAGCAGCCCACCCGAGCTGCTGCAGCATGTCGCCGTGGCCGTTTGCGCCCATCTTCTGCACCACCATTCGGCCGAGATGGAGGGCGACGACGGCGGAAATCCTTTCGACGGATCCAATGATCCGACGGCGTTCCACATTCGGCAGGAAGCGACACGGGCGCCCCATCAATTGCAGATGCGCCGGCGCGTTGTTCAGGCCAAGCAGCTTCTGCGCGCGAGTTCACTGCCTCTGGGCTCGATCGCGTTCCTTTGCGGCTTCAGCAGCCTCAGCCATTTCACGACGGTGTTTCTGGGGGAGACCGGTACGACACCACAAGCCTGGCGGAGCGCACCTCTGCATTAGCGCCGGTCGCGGGACGGAATTGATTGTTGGCGGCAGTGTATCGTATTCTGCATTGCTTGAATGCCTGGTGCACTTTCGGGGAATTTTGTTGAATTTAGAGTCTCGTCCAGAAACGGCCAGCGAAGTGGGCGCCTTGCGCCGATCGATCCTGCGTGTTCCCCCCATAACCCTGACGCGGTTGAGCAGTGATGGCTGCGACCTGGGTCCGGCGGTTGCCAACAGGCGCGAGGAGGCGTTCAACATCATCACCCAGCTCAGTGATTTTCGCCTGCATCGGCTGTGGCGGGGCGGCACCCTTGTCTTTGAGGGCGGGCATCGCAAGGGAGCGCTTGCCATCACCGACCTGCGCGAGGAATGGCGCTGCCATCACCTGTCGCCCTTTGACAATGTGCGCCTTCAGATACCGTTCTCGCAGATGCGCGCCTTTGCGACTGAACAGGGACGGCCTGACTTTACCGGTCTGCGCTGTGCGCCGGGCACGCATGACGGCGTCATGCTGGGGCTAGCGCAGGCATTGCTTCCAGCTTTCGAGAGACCGCAAGAGGCAAGCCAGCTCTTTCTCGACCAGGTGAGCCTCGCGATTCTGACGCATTTGATGCAGACCTATGGCGGGCTCTATCTACCCAAAGAGCGCAAGGGGACGCTGGCTGCGTGGCAGGAGAAAAGGGCGCTCGACTTTCTCTCGGGCCATGTCGATGGGCAGTTCTCGCTCAGCGAGCTTGCCGAGGCCTGTGCGTTGTCGAAAAGCTATTTCATCAAGGCATTCAAGGTGAGCTTCGGCTGTACGCCTTTGCGGTGGCTGGCCGAATATCGGGTTACCCGTGCGAAGGAGTTGTTGTTGAAGAACGTGCCGATCGCAGAGATTGCCATATCCTGCGGCTTTGCCGATCAGAGCCATATGACTAAGACATTCGTGGCGATCGCCGGCGAAACGCCAGCGCGCTTCCGGCGTACCCGACGCCTGGAGCTGGAAAAAGCGCCCCTGTGACGGAAGACAATAGTCGCGATGCCATCGACAAGACAGCCATTCGGTTCATATGATCGTGATGTTCGGACGCAATGCTGCGCAAGCACGCTGGCGAAGCGGTGTCGTGCAAAAGTTGAGACCGCCGCAGTCGGCACCCTCGTGGTCGCGGACAGGCAGCGAAGTTGTGCGGAGGCGGAGGTATGACAGCAGCTTCTTCGATCGCGATCGCACCTCCACCCCGCGACAGTTTCGGATGTACAGTGGCTGGCCTCGACGAAGACCGGCGGATTGACGGCGCCGGGTTGACTTTTTATCGCAAGAAAGCGCAGGCCGCACCGCGCGAGCGCGTGCACACGCCGGCCAACAACCGCGGTTATCTGCTCGGCCTGTCACTGTCGGGGGGCCATCGCCGGCGGATCCTTCACGAACACCACGAGACAATGCATGAGTTCGACGAGAACTCCGTCTACCTCCGAAACTTTCACGATCCCTATCAGGCGGATCTCTCCGGCAGCTTCGATTTTGTTTTGCTCGAGGTGGGGCACAGCGCGATCGAGCGGATGGCCGACTGCGCCGATCTGAGCGGCGTCCGCGAACTGTGTGCGGTCGGCGAGCGAGCCGATCCAGTGTTGGGCGGGCTGATGGCGGCGCTGTTTGCAGACATGAACGGCCAATTGGAGAGAAGCCCCTTGTTCGTCGACCAATTGTCGGTGGCGATCGGAATCCACGTCGCTCAACACTACGGCAGTGCGAGCCACCGCACGACGTCGGGGGCAGCGATCAAGGGGCGCAGGCTCTCGGCGCGCAGCCTGTCGATGGTGCAGGAACTAATGCGAAGCAGGCTTGGCGGCGATTTGTCGATCGAGGAACTCGCTGAGGCTTGTCATCTGTCACAGGGCACGTTCCTGCGCGCCTTTCGCCAAACACTGGGTATCACGCCGTTCCAATGGTTCCTGCAGCAGCGGTTGGACAGGGCGCGCGACATGCTGGAATTTTCGTCGCTGACGATCGGTGAAATCGCGGTCGCCAGCGGCTTTGCCGATCAGAGCCACTTCACGCGCGTCTTTGCCCGGGCGACGGGGGCATCCCCCGGCGCCTGGCGGCGCAGTCGCAGGGCCTAGCGGTCTGGCCGCGCGCGGGCCTTGCTTGCGGCGGCACGCGCTCCATCCTTATGCCGTTGCTTCCAATATGACTTTTGCGCTTGCTTGCGATGTATCTCGGGCAGAATGTTCAAAACATCAGCATATCCGACAAGAACGGGCAGCCCGGCTCGGGCATAGTCGGGTCATTCCCTGCGGATCTTCAGAATCCAGGACATCGAGGAGATGATGACCATGACCTTAAACGCCACGCCGACGCCCGGCAGCCTCCTGGTTTCGCCGAAAGACCACACGCTGATCATGATCGATTTCCAGTCGCAGATGGCCTTTGCGACGAAGTCGATCGATGCTGTCTTGCTGCGCAACAATGCGGCGCTGGTCGCGCATGCGGCCGCCGGCTTCGGCGTTTCCACCATTCTGACGACGGTGGCGGAGAAGGCTTTCTCGGGCCCGATGTTCTCAGAGATCACCGATGCCTTTCCAGGCCAGGGCCTTCTCGACCGTACCTCGATGAACACCTGGGAAGACGCCGCCGTCATCGACAATGTCAACGCCATCGGCAAGAAGCGGCTGGTCTTTTGCGGCCTCTGGACCAGCGTTTGCATCGTCGGCCCGACGCTCTCTGCGCTCGATCAGGGCTTCGAGGTTTATGTGATTGCCGATGCCTGCGGTGACGTCTCGGACGAGGCACACGATCGGGCGATGGACCGCATGGTCCAGGCTGGCGTTCGGCCGATGACGTCGCTGCAATATATGCTGGAACTCCAGCGCGACTGGGCCCGCACCGAGACCTACGACATGACGACCGGTATCGCCAAGAAGTTCGGCGGCGCCTACGGCCTCGGCATTATCTACGCCAAGACGATGTTCGGCGCCTCCGAAGGCCACTGATCGTCCTCATTCCGAAGGTTGCCGTCTCGCCAGTCGGCGGGACGGAGAAGCGGGCAACCCGTCCCGTGAGGAGAACTCGATGAAAATGTATCTTCTGTCGCTCGGCGTCGGTCTGCTGGTCGGTGTCATCTACGGACTGCTGAATGTGCGCTCGCCGGCGCCGCCCGTGATCGCCCTGCTTGGCCTGCTCGGCATCCTCGTCGGCGAACAGGCCGTTCCGCTCGTCAAGCGGCTGGTCTCTGGCGCGCCGGTCACCGTCTCCTGGTTCAACAGCCGTTGCGTGCCCCACGTTTTCGGCGCGCTGCCGACGGGAACCGACCATGACGTGGCGACGCGCGACCGTTCTTCGAAAGGGGAGGTGGGCTGATGCCGACACGCCGCGGTTTTCTGGGGGCAGCCTCGACGCTCGCCTTCCCCTCGCTGTTTTCGCCGGCGCTTGCCGCCGACACCGTTTCGACCAAGGGAGACAATCCGATGGACGCCGATATTATCCTGCATCACGGGCTCGTCACCACGCTTGACCGCTCCAATCCCAACGCCAGCGCGGTCGCGATCAAGGACGGCAGGTTTCTCGCCGTCGGCCAGGATCAGGAGATCATGGCGCTCGCCGGTCCCGACACCAGGATCATCGATCTCAAGGGCAAGCGCGTCCTGCCCGGGCTGATCGACAACCACACCCACGTCGTTCGCGGCGGTCTGAACTTCAACATGGAGCTGCGATGGGACGGGGTACGTTCGCTCGCCGACGCGATGGATATGCTGAAGCGGCAGGTGGCGATCACGCCAGCGCCGCAATGGGTGCGGGTCGTCGGCGGCTTCACCGAACACCAGTTTGCCGAAAAGCGCCTGCCGACCATCGACGAGATCAACGCGGTCGCGCCCGACACGCCGGTCTTCCTGTTGCATCTCTATGACCGTGCGCTCCTCAACGGTGCGGCGCTCAGGGCTGTCGGCTACACGAAGGATACGCCGAACCCGCCGGGCGGCGAAATCACCCGCGACACCCAGGGCAATCCGACCGGTCTGCTGCTGGCCAAGCCCAATGCCGGCATTCTCTATTCGACCCTTGCCAAGGGGCCGAAGCTGCCCTTCGAATACCAGGTCAATTCGACCCGGCATTTCATGCGCGAGCTCAACCGGCTCGGCGTCACCGGCGTGATCGATGCCGGCGGCGGTTTCCAGAACTATCCGGACGACTATGCGGTCATCCAGAAGCTCGCCGATGAGGGGCACATGACCGTGCGGCTGGCTTACAACCTCTTCACCCAGAAGCCGAAGGAGGAAAAGCAGGACTTCCTCAACTGGACATCATCGGTGAAGTACAAGCAGGGCAACGACTATTTCCGCCACAACGGCGCCGGTGAGATGCTGGTGTTTTCGGCTGCGGACTTCGAAGACTTCCGCCAGCCGCGCCCGGAGATGGCTCCGGAAATGGAAGGCGAACTGGAAGAGGTGGTGCGGGTCCTTGCCGAAAACCGCTGGCCCTGGCGTCTTCATGCCACCTATGACGAGACGATCTCCCGCGCCCTCGACGTCTTCGAGAAGGTCAACAAGGACATCCCGCTTGAAGGCCTGAACTGGTTCTTCGACCATGCCGAGACAATTTCCGAGCGCTCGATCGACAGGATCGCGGCGCTTGGCGGCGGCATCGCAACCCAGCATCGCATGGCCTATCAGGGCGAATATTTTGTCGAGCGCTACGGCCACGGCGTCGCCGAAGCGACACCGCCGATCAAACGGATGCTCGACAAGGGCGTCAATGTTTCCGCCGGTACCGATGCCACCCGTGTCGCCTCCTACAATCCCTGGGTCTCGCTGTCGTGGATGGTGACCGGCAAGACGGTGGGCGGGCTGCAACTCTACCCCCGCGCCAATTGCCTCGATCGCGAGACGGCGCTGCGGATGTGGACCGAAAAGGTCACCTGGTTTTCCAACGAGGAAGGCAAGAAAGGCCGGATCGAAAACGGCCAGTTCGCCGACCTGATCGTGCCGAACAAGGACTTCTTCGCCTGTGCCGAGGACGAGATCTCGTTCCTGACGTCCGAGCTGACGGTGGTCGGCGGCAAGGTCGTCTATGCCGCCGGTGACTTCGCCACCCATGACGAAAACCCGGTGCCGCCCGCCATGCCCGACTGGTCGCCGGTCAGGACCTTCGGTGGCTATGCCGCCTGGGGCGAACCGGAAGGTGCCGGCAAACGGAGCCTTCGCCGCACCGCAATCTCCACATGCGGATGCCTGAACGACTGCAATGTCCACGGCCACGACCATGCCGGCGCCTGGACATCACGCCTGCCGATCGCCGATCTCAAGGGTTTCTTCGGCGCGCTCGGCTGCGCCTGCTGGGCGGTGTGAGGAGGGAGCCGCAATGACACATTCCTCCACAATTGCGTCGCGGCTGGCGGCCGGTGTCCAGCCGTTTGTGACCACGCCCGCTATTCGGTTCATCGCCCATCTTGGGCTCTGCGCCGCCTATATCCAGGGGCCGTTGACGAAGATCCTCGACTTTGATGCCGCTCTCGGCGAGATGAACCATTTCGGACTTCAGCCGGCCGCGCTGTTCGCGGTGGCGGTGATCGTCTTCGAACTTCTCGCCTCGGCCATGATCCTCGCAGGCATTCTGCGTTGGCTTGCCGCTCTCGGCCTCGCCGCGTTCACGCTCGCCGCAACCTTCATCGCCTTGCGCTTCTGGGAGCTGGCCCCCGGCCAGGAACGGTTCATGGCGACCAACGCCTTCTTCGAGCATCTCGGCCTTGCCGGCGCCTTCCTGCTGGTCGCGTGGTACGATCTTGACCGTCGAAACGAGGCGGGAGGCAAACCGCTGCCATGACCCAGAATGTCACGCCGCCGCCGGCCGCAGGCGGTTTTGCACCGCTGCGCCAGCCCGTCTTTGCCGTCCTTTGGGTGGCCACCGTCATCGGCAATACCGGCAGTTTCATCCGCGACGTCGCCAGTTCATGGCTGGTGACCGATCTCTCCGGTGCTCCGGCGGCCGTTGCCATGGTTCAGGCGGCTGCGACCCTGCCGATCTTCCTGCTCGCCATACCTGCGGGCGTTCTGTCTGATATCCTCGATCGCCGCCGGTTTCTGATCGTCATCCAGCTTCTGCTGGCGTCCGTCAGCATCGGGCTCATGCTGCTTTCAGCGACCGGATTGCAGAGCGTCAGCTCGCTCGTGGCGCTGACCTTTCTCGGTGGTATAGGTGCTGCGCTGATGGCACCCACCTGGCAATCGATCGTTCCCGAACTCGTCACGCGGCAGGAGTTGAAGAGCGCCGTCGCCCTGAACTCGCTCGGCATCAACATCTCGCGTGCCATTGGCCCTGCGGTCGGCGGGCTCATCCTTGCGAGCTTCGGTGCGGCCATCACCTATGCAACCGACGTTGCGAGCTATCTCTTCGTCATCGCGGCCCTGCTTTGGTGGCGGCGCGCCCCCGGTGCGGACGATGGCTTGTCGGAGAAGTTCGCCGGCGCATTTCGTGCGGGTCTGCGCTATGCGCGCGCCAGCCGCGAACTGCACGTGGTGCTGCTGCGCGCTGCCGTGTTCTTCGCGTTTTCGAGCGCCGTCTGGGCGCTGCTGCCGCTCGTTGCACGCAACCTGCTCGGCGGGGATGCCGGCTTTTACGGGGTCCTTCTCGGGGCCGTCGGAGCCGGAGCGATTGGCGGCGCCCTCGTCATGCCGCGGCTGCGTAGGCTCCTCAGTGCAGATGGGCTGTTGCTCGCCGCCGCGCTGGTCACGGCCGTCGTCATGGCCGGCCTGTCATCTGCACCGCCGCAATGGGTGGCGATCATCCTGTTGCTGAGCCTCGGAGCCGCATGGATATCAGCGCTGACGACACTCAACGGCGCGGCTCAGGCGATCCTGCCGAACTGGGTGCGCGGTAGGGCGCTTGCGGTCTACCTCACGGTGTTCAACGGCGCGATGACCGCCGGAAGCCTGGCCTGGGGTGCCATAGCGGAACTCCTTGGCGTTCCGGCGACCCTTCTGGTCGGCGCCGCCGGGTTGGTGGTCGTTGGCGTGGTGTTTCACCTCGTGAAGCTGCCTGCCGGTGAGGCTGATCTGGTCGCCTCCAATCACTGGCCCGAGCCGTTGACGGCCTCGCCGATCGACAATGACCGCGGCCCCGTGCTGATCACCATAGAATATCGCGTCGATCCCGCCGACCGACAGGGATTCACGAGCGCTCTCTACAGGCTTTCTTCGGAACGGCGGCGGGACGGTGCCTATGGCTGGGGTGTGACGGAAGACACTGCTGATGCCGAGATCATGGTCGAATGGTTCTTCGTCGAATCCTGGGCCGAGCATCTGCGCCAGCATCGACGGGTCTCCAAGGCCGATGCCGACCTGCAGCAGGAGGTGCGCAAATTCCATCGCGGCGACGCAGCTCCGCTCGTTCGCCACCTGCTGACTGTCGGGCCGGAGCGCCTGACGCAGGCGAGAGACAACATCAAGGAGACGCCATGACAGATTGGAACGCGCTTTTTCCAGTTGCCCGCCGAACGGTCCTCAGGACCGCCGGCGCAGTCGGCGCCACCTTGTTTCTGCCCGGCCTCGGCCTTGGCGCCCAGAACCCGATCCCAACACCAGATGGAGAGAACCCCATGAGTTTCATCACTACCAAGGACGGCACCAACATCTTCTACAAGGATTGGGGCAAGGGACAGCCGATCGTCTTCTCCCACGGCTGGCCGCTATCGGGCGACGCCTGGGAAGCCCAGATGCTGTTCTTCGGGCAGAACGGCTACCGCGTCATCGCCCACGATCGGCGCGGCCATGGTCGTTCGGACCAGCCGTGGGACGGCAACAACATGGATCAGTATGCCGACGATCTGGCGGAACTGATCGAGAAACTCGACCTCAAGGATGCGATCCTGATCGGGCATTCGACCGGCGGCGGCGAAGTAGCCCATTATATCGGCCGTCACGGCAGCGGGCGCGTTGCCAAGGTGGTTCTCGTCGGCGCGGTCCCTCCGCTCATGCTGAAGACTGCGGCGAACCCAGAAGGAACGCCGATTGAGGTTTTCGACGGCATTCGCAAGGGCACCGCGGGCGATCGCTCGCAGTTCTTCAAGGAACTCACTCTTCCCTTCTATGGCTTCAACCTCGAAGGCGCGAAGATGAATGACGGGCTTCGCGAATCCTTCTGGCTGCAGGGCATGGCCGGCTCGATCAAGGGTCACTATGATTGCATCCGCGAATTCTCCGAAGTCGACTACACCGACGACCTGAAGAAGATCGATCGCCCGACGCTGGTGATCCACGGCGATGACGACCAGATCGTTCCGTTTGCCGCATCCGCCTCAAAGACGGCCAAGATCGTAAGGGACGCCAAGCTCATCGTTTACAAGGGTGGGGCACATGGCCTGGCCCAGATCGAGCCCGACAAGTTCAACGCCGACGTCCTGGCCTTCATCAAGGCTTGATATCGGGCGTGTCTTTGTCATGCAGCCGTTGGAGCCGGGTTTTTCGACCCGGCTCCAACGGCTCTTCGGCAAAGGCTGAACAAAGCGGGTGGCGGCTGCGCGGTTGCCTGCCGCAGGCGCCATGTCAGTGACTTAGGCAGCCCGTGGCAGCGGCCCGACATAAACGGAGCGCGGGCGGATCAGGCGACCTTTGAGCGCCTGCTCGCGTGCATGGGCGATCCAGCCGATGGTGCGGCCGATGGCGAAGACGCCGGTGAAAGCATCTCTCGGGAAGCCCAACGCATCGAGCAGTAGTGCTGTATAAAACTCGACATTGACGTCGAGCGGGCGATCCGGCTTGCGCTCCTTCAATATCATGAGTGCTGCCTGTTCGACGGCATTGGCGAGCTCGATGCGTTCGCGATCGACCTGCCCAACGTCGATCAGTGGCTTCAGAGCAAGTTTTAGCGCATCGGCGCGTGGATCGCGGACGCGGTACACTCTGTGGCCGAACCCCATCAGCCGTTCGCCGCGATCAAGCGCCTGATTGAGCCATGCTTTCGCGTTCTCTTGCGTTCCGATCGCATCGAGCATGTCGAGCACCGGTCCGGGCGCGCCGCCATGAAGTGGCCCCTTGAGGGCACCGATCGCCCCGAGGACGGACGAGGTGAGGCCGGCTCCGGTGGAGGCGATCACCCTTGACGCGAAAGTCGAAGCGTTAAGGCCATGGTCGGAAATCGTCACGAGATAGGCATCGAGTGCTTTGACCTTTTCCGCGCTCGGCAGCCCGCCGCCAAGCATCGCGAGAATGTCTGCCGATTGGGAGAGCGACGACGATGGGGCAATCGGCTTGTCGCCATTCTTCAGGCGCAGGATTGCCGGCAGGAAGACGGCGGGTGCAGCAAGCAGGCGGAGCGCTGCCTCGAGATCGTCACCATCAGGCAGCCGCGCGATGAGCGCGCGCATGATGTCGACGGGTGGCAATTCCAGTATATGGTCGTCGATGGTCCGGATATCTGCGAAGACCTCTGTCCGCATGTGCCCCAGACGCCGGCGCAGTTCCTCCTTCTGCAGATTTCCTTCGATCAGGCCACCAAGCAGAAGGATAACGACATCCTCATAGCTGGCGTCATCAACGAGGTGTTCGAGCGACACACCACGAATGACCAGTCGACCGGCCTCGCCATCCACATCCGAGAGCTGCGTTTCAGCGGCGATGACATCTTCAAGTCCGTTTTTCATAGATGTTTCTCCTTTACCGGGAGAATGGTCCGGCTAAGATGTATTGACGTCAATCTTGATAAATTTGATCAATATGAACACGCTCTGGATCACCGCTGAGGAGGCGCTCAGTCAGCTCGGCACCAAACCGCAGACGCTTTATGCGAATGTGAGCCGTGGGCGCATACGCGCGAAGGCTGATCCAGTCGACTCGCGCCGCAGCCTTTATCAGGCTGACGATGTCAGGCGGCTGGCGGAACGTCACGCGGGCCGCCCGCGCGCATCGGCCGTCGCCGCCGAGGCGATCCGCTGGGGCGACCCGGTCCTACCCACGACGATCTCCAGTATTGCCGATGGACGCCTGTCTTATCGTGGCCATGATGCGGTTGAGCTTTCGTTGACAGCCGATCTGGAAGATGTCGCGACCCTGCTCTGGCAGACACCGAAGGTCACTGTCCATGCAGCCAATTATGTGTTGGCGGATCGACCTCGTTTGGCCGCAGCCTTGATCAGTCTTGCCGCGCGGGTAGCTGACGACCTGCCGGCACTTGGTCGTGCCTCGCCCATCTTGAGGATTGAGGCCGCTGATGTGTTGTCGACCGTGGCGGCGGCACTGGCGCCATGGCCCGAGCCGCTGCCGTTGCATCAGCGGCTGGCAATCGGATGGAAACGACCTGCGGCGGTCGAGCCCATCCGAAAAGCGCTTGTCTTGGCGGCGGAGCACGAACTGAATGTTTCCGCGTTTGCAGCACGCGTGACCGCCTCGTCCGGTGCGGCTCTTTCGGCGGCTGTCCTCTCCGGACTTGCAACACTGACCGGCCCCCGCCATGGC